>NZ_JBEXPK010000014.1:0-207655 GCF_040612015.1 Streptomyces sp. NPDC006476
TCGAAGACGATCGTGGCGGTCAACAAGGACGCCGAGGCCCCGATCTTCGACCTGGTCGACTACGGCGTGGTCGGTGACCTCTTCGACGTCGTCCCCCAGCTCACCGAGGAGATCAACACCCGCAAGGGCTGAGCGCGTTCAGGGGCTGCCCGGGCCGGTGGCGTCAATGCGACCTGGGCAGCCCAGCACGTGCTGGGACACGTAGTTCAGCACCATCTCCTGGCTGATCGGCGCGAGTCGCAGGAGCCGTGACTCCCGGAAGTACCGCTCCACGTGGTACTCGCGGGCGTACCCCATGCCGCCCAGTGTCTGCACGGCCCGGTCCGCGGCCTCGAAGCCGGCGTCGGCGCACAGGAACTTGGCCATGTTGGCCTCGCGGCCGCACTCCAGCCTCCGGTCGTAGCGCCAGGCGGCGTTGCGGGCCATCAGACGGGCGGCGTCGAGGCGGGTGAGGGCCTCGGCGAGCGGGAAGGCGATGTCCTGGTTCTGGCCGATGGGGCGGCCGAAGACGACGCGGTCGCGGGCGTAGCGGGTGGCCGCGTCGAGGGCGGCCCGGGCGAGGCCCAGGGCCTCGTGCGCGAGCAGGATGCGCTCGGGGTTGAGGCCGTCGAGGAGGTACCGGGAAGCCCTCGCCCTCCTCGCCGATGCGGGCGCTCGCCGGGACGCGCAGGCCGTCGATGAAGATCTCGTTGAGCCGACGGCGTTGCGGCCCATCTTGGGGATCGGGCGGATGTGTTCGCTGCTGGCCAAGGCGGCGGCCGGCCACGCTCTGACGGCGGCACGGCACTGCCGGCAGGTGCTGGGCGGCATCGGCTTCACCGCGGAGCACCCACTGCACCGGCATGTGCGCCGGGCCGTCGTCCTGGACGGACTGCTGGGCAGCGCACGGGAGTTGACCCGTGAGGCCGGAGCGCCTGTGCGCGCGGAGCGGGCGGCGCACCGGCTGGTTCAGATGTGAGTCACCAGGGCAGGCGCCCGTTGACGTCGAAGTAGCCGCCGGTCGGGCCGTCGGGGCCGATCTGCGCCATCCGAACGATGATCTCGGCGCCCTCCTCGACGGTCTGCGTGCCCGTGTTGCCGTTCAGGTCCGTCTTGGTGAAGCCCGGTTCAACGGAGTTGATCCGCATCGTGGGGTACGCCTTCGCGAACTGCACGGTGAGCATGTTGACCGCGGTCTTGGAGGTCGGGTAGGCGATGCCGGGATAGAAGTGGGCGGGGTGTTCCGGGTCGGAGAGGTGGGTCAGCGACGCCAGTCCGCTGCTGACGTTGACCACGACCGGCGCGGGCGAGCGTTCCAGCAGCGGCAGGAACGCGTGCAGGACGCGGACCACGCCGAAGACGTTGGTCTCGAACGTGGTGCGCATGTGGTCGGCGGTGACGCTCGCCGCGACCGGCACGCTGTTGTCCTCGGTCCGGGTCTCCATCCCGGCGTTGTTGATCAGCACGTCGAGTCCGCCGTCGGCCTCGATCGCCTTGGCGGCGGCGTCCACGGAGGCGTCGTCGGTGACGTCGAGCCGGACGAACCGGGCGCCGAGCCGCTCGGCGGCCCGACGTCCGCGCTCGGGGTCGCGGGCGCCGACGTACACGGTGTGGCCCGCAGCGACGAGCCGACGGGCGGTCTCGAAGCCGAGACCCTTGTTCGCTCCGGTGATGAGTGTTGTCGTCATGCCGTCCAGCGTCCGCCGGCACGACGAGATCAGCCAGAAGACCCTTCTTCCTGGGACTGCCGGTACCAGGCACATATGCGGCCGACGGTGTTCACTGGGTGGCATGACGGCGACGGAACTCGGACAGGCGCTCAGGCGCTGGCGCGACCGGGTCGCCCCGGACGCGGCCGGGCTGCCCACCGGCGGGCATCGGCGCGCGGCCGGGCTGCGGCGCGAGGAGCTGGCCCTACTGGCCGGGATCTCGGCGGACTACATCACCCGCCTCGAACAGGGCCGTGCGACCAACCCCTCCGCGCAGGTCGTCGAGGCGCTGGCCCGGGCGCTGAGGCTGTCGGCGGACGAGCGGACGTATCTGTTCCGGCTGGCGGAGCTGGTGCCGCCGGGTCCGGAGGTGGTGCCGGCGTTCCTCACCCCCAGCGTTCAACGTCTGCTGGACCGGCTGGGGGACACCCCCGTCGGCGTCTCCGACGCGGCGATGAACCTGCTGGTGGCCAACCCGATGTACGCGGCGCTGATGGGCGATCAGTCCGCCCTGCGCGGCTTCGAACGCAATGGCGTGTGGCGCGCCTTCACCGGGATGCCGACCCGGGTGCGGCACACCCCGGAAGAACACCGCGCCTTCGAGACCGGACTGGTCGCCGAACTGCGGGCGACCGCCGCGCGTTATCCGGCAGACCGTCAACTGCGGCAGATGATCGCCGAGTTGCGTGGCCGGAGCGAGCGGTTCGCCGAGCTGTGGGACGCGGGGGTGGTGGGCCGGCTGGACGCCTCCCACAAGACGATCGACCATCCTGAGGTGGGTCTGCTGACCCTGGACTGCGATCTGCTCAGGGTGGATGCGAACGACCTCCACATCCTCGTCTACTCCGCCGAACCGGGCACCGAGGCGGCCGAGAAGCTGCGCCTGATCTCGGTCCTCGGCACCCAGAACCTGGTCGAGAGGCACTGACCTCCGGCGGTGCGACAACGCTCGGACGCCGATGCCTGTCGCAGCTTCTCCTTCATCTCGTCCAACTTGGCCAGGATCGGGTAGCCGCTGACGCTGAGGGCGTTGCCGTGTCCGGCCGCGGCCTTGGCCATGGAGGCGGCCAGGCCACGCCGTGGGTCGCCCTCGGCGATGGTGAGGGCCGCGAAGTAGGCGAGGGCCGCGGGCGCGTTCGACGGCCACGTGCATGTCGGCCGCCTTGTGCTGGACGGCCTGGAAGGAGCCGATCGGGGTGTCGAACCGGTGGCGGCCGCGGACGTGGTCGAGGACCAGGTCGAGGGCGCGCCGACAGGCGCTGACGACGGTCAGGGCGAGACCGGTGAGGGCGATGTGCCGGGCGGCCTCCGGATCGGCCCGGCCGCGGTCGCTCTCGGTGACCCGGACCTCGGGGAAGATGACCTCGGCGATGTGCAGCCGGGGGTCGAAGACGGGGGTGCGTACGGCGCTCACCTCGGTGGCGGGTACGACGTACACGCCGGCGTCGGTGACCACGCCCAGGTGGTCGGCCCGGTCCCCGTCCAGTACGTGGCGGGCGGTGCCCTCCAGGAGCAGGCCGCCGTCGACGGGGCGCGCGGTGACGCCGGAGAGGACGGCGGCGCCGGACCGGCCGGGGGCGGCGAACTCCGGTGCGAGCGGGGCGAACTGGGTCAGCGTTGCCAGGTACGGGGTCGGGTCGGTGGCCCGGCCCAGCTCCTCCAGGACGATGGCCAGTTCGACCGCGTCGGCCGGATCCGTCAACTCCGTCCAGCCCAGGTCCCCGTACGTGCGCCACAGCGGGTCCGGGTCCGGCGCCGTCGTCGGCGCGCACCAGCGTCGGCAGGCACTCCTTGAGGACCGTTTTGTGCACGGCGTCCTGCCACAGCCGCTGCTCGGCGTCGAACTCAAACAGCATCGGGACCCCCGACTGCGAGAATTACATTCTCCGATTTCAGAATCAGCAGTCTCCCTCACGTCATCCGAGCCGTCCAGCCTGGTCATAGGATGCTTGTCGCTAAACTGCAGTAATGTTCTCCGCATGGCACCTGAGGCGGACCAGCCCGTGAGCACCCCGGCCGCGGAACCGGCCTGGAAGCAGCGCGCGGTCGAGCGTTCCACGCAGGCGGCGAAACGTCGGGCCGAGCAGCGCGTGGAGCGGTTCCTCGAGGCGGCCCAGGCGATCATGGCCGAGAAGGGTACGACCGACTTCACGGTCCAGGAGGTCGTGGACCGCTCGAAGCAGTCGCTGCGCAGCTTCTACCAGCACTTCGACGGCAAGCACGAACTGCTGCTCGCACTGTTCGAGGACGCGATGAGCAAGTCGGCCGACGAGCTGCGGGCGCTCGCGGTCCAGCAGGCTGATCCGCTGGACCGGGTCCGGGTCGTCGTCCAGGAGTTGTTCGAGATCTCCCGCCCTGGCCTCTCCGCCCGACAGCGACCGCTGTTCAGCGACTTCGCCATGCGCCTGCTCGTCTCGCACCCGGCCGAGATGCGGGTCGCCAACGCGCCGCTGCTCGCGCTGTTCACCGAGCTGATGGAGGAGCTGGAGGAGGCGGACCTGCTGCGCTCGGGCTTCACGGCGAGGCGGGTCGCGGCGCTGACCATGCAGACGGTCATGTTCAACGCCCAGTCCAGCGGTCAGGAGGGCGCGCACCCGATCACCGCGGAGGAGATCTGGGACTACTGCGCGAACGGCTTCACGATGGACGCGTACTCTTCCTGAGAATTGCATTCTCAGGAATCGAAAGCGTCGCTTACGCTCGGGGCATGCCGCTTGCCTCGAGTGACCTCTGGGACGACCTGCTCGGCTGCCTCGATCTGCGCCCGCTCCCGTCCCCGGCCCCCGGCTGCACGCGGCGGGAGCGGCCGTGGTCGTCGCCGATCTCGCCGACGACAAGGGCAAGGGCCTGGAGGCCGAGCTGGGGGTCCGCTATGTGGGGACGGACGCCACCGACGAGGCGGACATGCGGGCGGCGATCGCGGAGGCGGAGGCCCTGGGACCGCTGCGGATCTCCGAGGACACCCACGGCGGTCCGGCGAGCGGGGGCCGGCTGGTCGGCCGGGACGGTGAGCGGCTGGACCTCGCGGAGTTCCGGCGGACGATCGACATCTATCTGACCGGCGTCTTCAACGTGATGCGACTGACGGCCGCGGCGATGGCCCGCCAGGAACCGGCGGACGGGGACGGGGGCCGGGGTGTGATCGTCAACATCGCGTCGATCGCCGCG
The DNA here is from genome assembly GCF_040612015.1 of Streptomyces sp. NPDC006476. Lineage (NCBI taxonomy): Bacteria > Bacillati > Actinomycetota > Actinomycetes > Kitasatosporales > Streptomycetaceae > Streptomyces > Streptomyces sp. NPDC006476. Next base: position 4,857 of record NZ_JBEXPK010000014.1, read on the forward strand.
TACGAGGGCCAGATCGGTCAGCTGCCCTACGCCGCCGCGAAGGTGGGTACCGCATCCCCGGCGGATGGGCCGCTCCCCCGAGTACGCGGCGCTGGTCCAGCACATCTGCGAGAACGGCTATCTCAACGGCGAGGTGATCCGCCTGGACGGGGCGCTGCGGTTCCCGCCCAAGTGAGTCCCCGAAAAGGCGGATGCCGGGTCGGTGACGACCCGGCCTCTCCTGCTTCCCGGCTCAGTCCGTGCCGGACTCCATGGCCGCGCGGTCCAGCAGCGCGTCCTCCTCCGAGACCGCACCGCGGGAGGCGATGGCCTCGGCGCCGCCCTCGGGCAGTTCGGGCATGGTGCCGATGAGCCCGGTCGCGGCGGCCTGGGAGGCGCCGATGGTGGGGCTGCCGGTGCCGATCAGGCCGAGGCCGACGTACTGCTCGAGCTTGGCGCGCGAGTCGGCGATGTCGAGGTTGCGCATGGTCAGCTGGCCGATCCGGTCGACCGGGCCGAACGCGGAGTCCTCGGTGCGCTCCATCGACAGCTTGTCGGGGTGGTAGCTGAACGCCGGGCCGGTGGTGTCGAGGATCGAGTAGTCCTCGCCGCGCCGCAGCCGCAGGGTGACCTCGCCGGTGATCGCCGAGCCGACCCAGCGCTGCAACGACTCACGGATCATCAGCGCCTGCGGGTCCAGCCAGCGACCCTCGTACATCAGCCGGCCAAGGCGACGGCCCTCGTTGTGGTACTGGGCCAGGGTGTCCTCGTTGTGGATGGCGTTGACCAGGCGCTCGTAGGCGGCGTGCAGCAGGCCCATGCCCGGGGCCTCGTAGATGCCGCGGCTCTTGGCCTCGATGATCCGGTTCTCGATCTGGTCGGACATGCCCAGGCCGTGGCGGCCGCCGATGGCGTTGGCCTCCATCACCAGGTCGACGGCGGTGGCGAACTCCTTGCCGTTGATCGTCACCGGACGGCCCTGGTCGAAGCCGATCGTCACGTCCTCGGTGGCGATCTCGACGGCGGGGTCCCAGAACCGGACGCCCATGATGGGCTCGACGGTCTCGACACCGGTGTCCAGGTGCTCCAGGGTCTTGGCCTCGTGGGTGGCGCCCCAGATGTTGGCGTCGGTGGAGTACGCCTTCTCGGTGCTCGCCCGGTAGGGCAGGTCATGGGCGAGCAGCCACTCCGACATCTCCTTGCGGCCGCCGAGCTCGGTCACGAAGTCCGCGTCGAGCCACGGCTTGTAGATCCGCAGGTTCGGGTTGGCCAGCAGGCCGTAGCGGTAGAACCGCTCGATGTCGTTGCCCTTGTAGGTCGAGCCGTCGCCCCAGATCTGGACGTTGTCCTCGAGCATCGCCCGCACCAGCAGCGTGCCGGTGACGGCACGGCCGAGCGGCGTGGTGTTGAAGTAGGCGCGCCCACCGGAGCGGATGTGGAACGCGCCGCAGGTCAGCGCGGCCAGGCCCTCCTCGACCAGCGCGGCGCGGCAGTCGACCAGGCGCGCGATCTCGGCACCGTAGGTCTTCGCACGCCCGGGCACCGAGGCGATGTCGGGTTCGTCGTACTGACCGATGTCGGCGGTGTAGGTGCAGGGGACGGCGCCCTTGTCGCGCATCCACGCGACCGCGACCGAGGTGTCGAGGCCGCCGGAGAAGGCGATGCCGACGCGCTCGCCGGCGGGAAGGGAGGTGAGGACCTTGGACATAGCAAGAGTATGCATCAACTCGCATGGTCATGCAAAGCCCGTATCCACGACCTCACCGAAGTCACACACCGGCCCCCGAGGAGGCCACCCGCCGGTTCCGCAGAAACCGCACCACCGACCCCCAAAGAGACAGCACGCCTGCGCCCACAGAAGCCGCACTGTCGGCCCCCCGCAGAGACAGCACGCCTGCGCCCACAGAAACCGCACCACCGACCCCCGAAGAGACAGCACGCCTGCGCTCGCAGAAGCCGCACTGTCGGCCCCCCGAAGAGACAGCACGCCTGCGCCCACAGAAGTCGCAGTGTCGGCCCTCGAAGAAGTCCCGGTCGGCGCCCGCCGAGACCTCAAGCGAAGCCCCGCATGAGCCTCACGTGGACTCCCGCACGACCAGCCGGCACGGCACCGTGTGCACGCCCGGCACCGGCCCGGAGTCGATGGCCTCCAGCAGCTTCAGCGCGGCGATCCGGCCGATCTCCGTGAGGTCCATGTCAATCGTGGTCAGCGGCGGGCGGCAGGCCAGCGCCATGGTGTCCCAGTTGTCGTAGCCGACGACGGCGATCCGCCCGGGCACCTCGATGCCGCGCTCGCGCAGCGCGTCCGCCACCCCGCGCGCGATCTGGTCGTTGCCGCAGAAGAAGGCGTCGGTGTCGGGTGCCGTACGCAGGACCGCGTCGGCGGCGCGGCGCCCCCACGCCTCGCTCCACTCGCCGAAGTGGACGCGCCCGCCGGCGAGCTCCAGCGAGGAGTGGGCGAGCAGGTCGAGGGCGTGACGGGCGCGGTCGCGGGCGGCGGCATGGTGCTCCGGGCCGGTGACATGGGCGATACGGGTGCGCCCGGTGGCTATCAGGTGCTCGACGGCGAGACGGGCGCCGCCCCGGTCGTCGGAGGCGACGGAGGTGTCGGAGGGGTCGGTGGACGGGGAGAGCGCGTAGACGATCGGGATGCCGTCGACGCCCTGCAGGGACGGCCGCGGGTCGGTGCGGCGGCCGGTGACGATGATGCCGTCCACCCGCCGGTCCATGAGATTGCGCAGATGGTGCTGTTCCCGGATGGTGTCGCCCCGGGTGTCGCACAGCAGCACGGAGATCTTCCCGGCGCCGAGCGCGTCCTCGGCGCCCAGCAGCACGGGCGTGCTGAAGCGCCCGATGCCGTCCGTCGTCATCAGTCCTACCGTCCAGCTGCGCCCGGTGTGCAGGCTCTGCGCGTGCTGGTTGGGCCGGAAGCCGAGCTCCTCCACGGCGTCGAGCACCCGCTGCCGGGTCTCCGGGCGCATCCGGCCGCTACCGCTGAGCGCCTTGGAGGCCGTGCCGACGCTGACGCCGGCGAGCGCGGCGACGTCGGCGAGCTTGGCCCGTCCGGCAGAGGGGGAACGCGGAGCGGCTTCCGTCACGAGCAATCCTTTTCTCAATCGTCGTCCCTCTCGGGTTCGGCGCCGTCCATGGTGTCAGGCGGCCCGCTGGAGTGCCAGTCCTTGAGCAACCAGAGAAACACTGCGCAGACCTCTTGACCGCGATCCTCTCCCTGCCCTCTACTCAACGGCGAGGAAAACGGTTGCGCACACCGTTACTCAGTCCCGGTCGCTCCCCCGCCTTCGACCTCTCGGAGAGCCATGCCCCGCACCAACTCCGCCCAGCCCTCCCCCACCGGACCGGTCCGCCTCGGCCCCGGCTCCCACTCGGCCCTGCGCCCCGTCGCGGTCGACGTGGCCGACGGCTTCTGGCACGCCCGCCGCGAGGTCAACGCCCGGACCTCCATTCCCCAGGGCCCCGGCCTGCTGGAGTCCGCGGGCAACCTGCACAACCTCCGGCTGGCGGCCGGCACGGCCGACGGCGAGTTCCAGGGCGCATACCCGTTCGTGGACACGGACGTCTACAAGTGGCTGGAGGCCGCCGCCTGGCAGCTGGCCCAAGGCCCGTCCGAGCAACTGGAGTCGGACGTCGACCGGATCGTCTCCCTCGTCGCCGCCGCCCAGCAGCCCGACGGGTATCTGAACACCTGGTTCCAGCTGGTCAAGGGCGGCGAGCGCTACCAGGACCTGCGCTGGGGCCACGAGTTGTACTGCGCCGGCCATCTCATCCAGGCCGCCGTCGCCCACCACCGGGCCACCGGCCGCACCGAACTCCTCGATGTGGGCCGCAAGTTCGCCGACCACCTCGACGCGGTCTTCGGTCCGCCCGGCAGCGGCAAGAAGATCGACGGCATCGACGGCCACCCCGAGGTGGAGACGGCCCTGGTGGAGCTGTACCGGGAGACCGGGGAGCGCCGCTACCTCGACCTCGCCGGCTACTTCGTCGACCGGCATGGCCATGGTCTGCTCGGCGGGGAGGCCTACTGCCAGGACCGGGTGCCGGTGCGCGAGGCGACGAACGTCGAGGGCCACGCCGTACGGCAGTTGTATCTGCTGGCTGCGGTCGCCGACCTGGCCACCGAGACCGGGGAGGCCGAACTCCGGTCCGCCGCTGAGCGGTTGTGGCAGGCCATGACCACCACCAAGACCCATCTCACCGGCGGGCTCGGCGCCCACCACGAGTGGGAGGACTTCGGCGACCCGTACGAACTGCCCAACGAGCGCGCGTACTGCGAGACCTGCGCCGCCATCGCCTCCGTGCAGTGGAGCTGGCGCATGGCCCTGCTCACCGGCGAGGCCCGCTACTCCGACCTGATCGAACGCACCCTGTTCAACGGCTTCCTGGCCGGTGTTTCCCTCGACGGCGAGTCCTGGCTGTACGTCAACCCGCTCCAGGTCCGCGACGGCCACACCGACCCCGGCGGCGACCAGTCGGCGCGCCGCACCCGCTGGTTCCGCTGCGCCTGCTGCCCGCCGAACGTGATGCGGCTGCTGGCCGCCCTGGAGCACTACCTCGCCACGAGCGACGACGACGGCCTGCAGATCCACCAGTACGTCAGCGGCCGCTACACCGCCGGCCCGGTCGCCGTACGCGCCGAGACCGACTACCCCTGGCACGGCACGATCGCCCTCACCGTCGAGGACACCCCGGCCGACCGGCCCTGGACGCTGTCCCTGCGCATCCCGCGTTGGTGCCGTGACTTCCGGGTGCGGTGCGGGGAGGAGACGTACGACTCCCCCGCGCGGGACGGCTGGCTGCGGCTGGAGCGGACCTGGGCGCCCGGGGACCGGGTCGTGCTGGAGCTGGTCATGGAACCCCGGCTCACCGCGGCCGATCCGCGGGTGGACGCCGTGCGCGGCTGCGTGGCCATCGAACGCGGGCCGCTCGTCCACTGCCTGGAACAGGTCGACCACCCCGGGGGCGGCCTGGACGACATCGTCATCGACACCACACGCCCGCTCGCCGTGAAGCACCGCCCCGACCTGCTGGGCGGCGTCACCACGGTCGTGGCGGCCGGCCGGCGCCGGCACATCCCGGACGCCGGCTGGTGGCCGTACACCACCGCCGACGACCCCGCGCGGCAGGACGGCGACCCCGTCGAGCTCACCGCGATCCCCTACTACGCCTGGGCCAACCGCCAGGACGGCGCGATGCGCGTCTGGCTGCCCACCTCCTGAGCCCCTTCTCCACGACAACGAGGTCACCCGTGATATCCACCCGCCGCACTCTCCTGGCCGCCGTCGCCGCCGTCGGCACGCTCGCCTCGCTCACCGCCTGCGGAGGAAGCTCCGGTTCCTCCGGCTCCTCCGGCACGACCGGCGGGACGTACACCTTCTGGGACCCCTACCCGCAGTTCGACGCCTCCTCGGCCTGGGGCAAGCTCGTGACCTCGTGCGGCACCAAGGCGGGGGTGAAGCTCAAGCGGACCGCGTACGACACCACGGACCTGGGCAACAAGGCGCTGCTGGCCGCGCAGCAGGGCAACGCACCCGACGTCATGCTCGTCGACAACCCGGTCGTCTCCACGCTGGTGGAGGCGGGGATTCTCAACAAGACGAGCGACCTGGGCCTGAACACGTCGTCGATCCAGAAGAACATCATCGGCGCGGGCACCATCGACGGCGCCTCCTACGGGGTGCCGATCGGCGCCAACACCCTCGCCCTCTACTACAACAAGAAGATCCTCACCGCGGCCGGCGTCGACCCGGCGTCCGTCAAGGACTGGAACTCCCTGACCGCCGCGCTGAAGAAGGTCAAGGGGGCCGGGAAGAAGGGCATCACCTTCTCCGCGATCAACACGGAGGAGGGCAGCTTCCAGTTCCTGCCCTGGTTCTGGGGCGCGGGCGGCGATCTGACCAAGCTCGACTCCGACAAGGGCGTTGCCGCCCTCACGCTGTGGAAGCAGTGGGTGGACGCCGGCTACGCGCCCAAGGACGTCCTGCAGAACACCCAGACGACCAGCTGGCAGGAGTTCGCCACCGGCGACTACGCGTTCAGCGAGAACGGCACCTGGCAGCTGGGCAACGCGGACAAGGCCGGCTTCGGCTACGGCATCATCAACATCCCCGCACAGAACGGCGGTTCGGCGCCCGTGCCGACGGGCGGCGAGTTCGTGACGGTGCCCGTGCAGAAGGACACCGGGCGCTACTCCGCAAGCAAGAAGATCGTCACGTGTCTGACCAGCGACGCGAACCTGCTGCCCACCGACACCACACTGATGTACGTCGCCCCCACGGCCTCGGTCCAGGCCGAACAGGTGAAGCAGAACCCGAAGCTCAAGCCGTGGGTGGACGCGGTCGCGGCCGCCCGTGGCCGCACCAGTGGCGGTCTGGGCACCAAGTACCCGACCATCTCGCAGCCGATGTGGACCGCGGTCCAGGCGGCGCTGTCGGGCAGCAAGAGCCCCAAGGACGCGCTGGACGCCGCGCAGGCCGCGGCGGGGAAGGGCTGACCGGTGGCCGTGAGTCTGCGGGTCCGTGGGGGCCCGCCGCGCCCCGCGGCAAAGCCGCGCACCGGCGCGGCGCGGCGCCCCGACCGGGACGCCGCGCCGCAGGGAGCCCGCCTGTCCCCTGCCCTTCGGCGTCGGCTGACCGCGTTCGCCTACGTCCTTCCCCTGCTCGCCTACCTCGGCGCCTTCTACCTCTATCCGCTCTACCGCAACCTCGACCTGAGCCTGCGCGACTACACCGTCCGCTCCTTCGTGGCCGGGGACGCCCCGTTCTCCGGCTGGGCCAACTTCCGGAAGGTGCTGGACGATCCGACGTTCGGCCCGGCGATCCGGCACACGATGGTCTTCACCTTCGTGTCCATCGCCTTCCAGTACGTCATCGGGCTCGCCCTCGCGGTCTTCTTCAACCGGCACTTCCGTCTCGCGCCCACCCTGCGTGCCCTCTTCCTCATCCCGTGGCTGCTGCCGCTGATCGTGTCGGCGTCGACCTGGTCGTGGATGTTCAACAGCGAGTCGGGAGTGGTGAACTACTTCCTGCACTTCCTCGGGGTCGGCCCGGTCGGCTGGCTGACCTCGCCGGACTGGGCGCTGACGTCGGTGATCGTCGCCAACATCTGGATCGGCATCCCGTTCAACCTGGTGATCCTCTACAGCGGTCTGCAGAACATCCCGGCCGAGCTGTACGAGGCGGCGGCCCTGGACGGGGCGAGCGCCTGGCAGCAGTTCCGGCGGATCACCTTCCCGCTGCTGCGGCCGGTGTCCGCGATCACGCTGCTCCTCGGTCTCGTCTACACCCTCAAGGTGTTCGACCTGATCTGGATCATGACCAAGGGCGGTCCGGGTGACTCCTCCTCGACCCTGGCGACCTGGTCGTACCAGCTGGGCTTCGGCACGCTGCTGCCCAAGTTCGGCCCCGGGGCCGCGGTCGGCAACATCCTCATCCTCATCGCGCTCGTCTTCGGGCTGCTGTACATCCGCGTCCAGAGGAGGCAGGAAGCGTGAAGTCCCGCTCCAGAAGCCGCCGTTACACCGTCGTCGGCCTCGTCCTCACCGCGTTGATGCTGTTTCCGGTGTACTGGATGCTCAACGTTTCGCTCACCCCGCAGCAGGACATGCGCAAGGACCCGCCCGACCTGTTCCCGCTGCACCCCACCTTCGAGGGCTACCGGGCCGTCCTGGACGACCAGTTGCCCTACCTCGGCACCAGCCTGCTCATCGGCCTCGGCACGGTCGCGCTGACCCTGCTGCTCGCCGCCCCCGCCGGCTACTCGCTGGCGAAGCTCCGTCCGCGTGGGGGCGGCGCGCTCGGACTCGTCCTGCTGGTCGCGCAGATGATCCCCGGGATCGTCATGGCGATGGGCTTCTACGGCATCTTCCTGGACCTCGGTCTGCTCAACTCCTGGTGGGGACTGATCATCGCGGACTCCACCATCGCCGTGCCGTTCGGCGTCATGATCTTCACCGCGTTCATGTCCGGCATCCCCGGCGAGCTCATCGCCGCCTCCCGGATCGACGGTGCCGGCACCTTCCGCACCTTCTGGTCGGTGGTGCTGCCGGTGAGCCGCAACGCCCTCGTCACCGTCTCGCTGTTCAGCTTCCTGTGGGCCTGGTCCGACTTCGTCTTCGCCAACACCCTGGACGGCGGCGGCGATCTGAGGCCGATCACCCTCGGCATCTACAAGTACATCGGCAACAACAACCAGGAGTGGAACGCGATCATGGCCACCGCCGTCGTCGCGTCCGTCCCCGCAGCGGTCCTGCTGGTCCTCGCCCAGCGTTATGTGGCCGCGGGTGTCACCGCGGGCGCCGTGAAGGACTGACACCACCCGCGATTCCCCTCTCCCCCTTCCTCCCTGAGGAGACCTCTGTCATGAGCCGCACAAGACCCCCCGTTCCGGCGCGCCTGACGGCCGTCCTCGGCGCCGCCACCCTCACCGCGGCCGCCCTCGCCACCGCCGCACCGGCCCAGGCCGCCCCCACCTCCTCGACCACCCTCGTCGTCAACGCCGACCAGACCCTCCGCTCCGTCACCCATGTGGCGACCGGCAGCCTCTACGGCCTCGCCGACGCGAGCACCCCGGCCGACAGCCTGGTCACCCCGCTCAAGCCGAACACCTTCGTCCAGATGGCCCCGGGCGGCTCCCAGTTGCCCAACGGAGAGCCCAAGCCCGCGGGCGACGCCCTGGTGGTGGCCGCCAAGGCGGCGAACGCCGGCGCCAAGGTCGTCGTACGCATGCCGGACTGGTACCCGAACTTCCCCTACAAGTGGGTGAGTTGGAGCGACTGGCTGTCCGCCGTGGACAAGCAGGTCGCGTCCGTGCAGTCCTCCGGCGCCACGAACATCGCGGCGTACGAACTGTGGAACGAGCCCGACTGGACGTGGGACACCACCCACGCGGGCGCCTTCGACGCGGGGTGGGCGCGCACCTACCAGGAGGTCCGGGCGAAGGACACCAGGACGCCGATCCAGGGCCCGAGTTACTCGGCCTGGAACCAGTCCTGGATGAGCACGTTCCTCACCGACGCCAAGGCGAGCGGCACCGTGCCGGACATCATCTCCTGGCACGAGCTGCAGGGTTCGCAGAACATCGCCGCGCATGTCTCCGCCTACCGCGCACTGGAGACCAGCCTGGGCATCAGCCCGCGCCCCATCGCCATCGAGGAGTACGGCACCACGAGCGAGGTCGGCGTGCCGGGACCGCTCGTCGGCTATGTCGCCAAGTTCGAGCGGGCCGGAGTGCACGACGCCGAGCTGGCCTTCTGGAACCACTACGGCACCCTCGGCGACACCCTGACCGACACCGGCGGCTCACCGAACGGCGCGTACTGGCTCTACAAGTGGTACGGCGACATGTCCGGGAACATGGTCGTCACCACTCCTCCGGCGCAGACCGGCATCGACGGCTTCGCCGCCCGGAACGGGGCCGGCAACCAGATCAGCGTCGTCGCCGGCGGCTGCACCGGCTCCTGCGCCGTCACCGTCACCGGCCTGTCCTCGCTGTCGGCCTTCGGCAGCACGGTGCACGTCAAGCTGGAGTACACCCCCTCGAAGGGCCGTACGACGGCGGTCTCCGGGCCGCTCACCGTCTCGGACACCGACTACCCGGTCAGCAACGGCTCCATCACCGTGCCCGTCACGATGAATGCCTCCGACGGCTACCACCTGGTCATCACCCCCAGCGGCACCAGCACCTCACTGGCCGGGCGGTACCAGATCACCAACAAGAACAGCGGCCTCGCCCTCGACACCAGCGGCGCGGGCACCGTCCAGGGCACCTCGGTCGTCCAGGCCACGTCCACCACGGGCACCGACCAGAACTGGACCCTCGTGGCCGCCGGGAAGGGCCTGTACAAGATCCAGCAGCAGGCGAGCGGGCTGCTGCTCGGCATCAACGCCATGAGCACCGGCGACGGCGGCACCGCCCTGATCTGGGGCGACAACGGAACCGCCGACCACCTCTGGCAGCTCATCCCGGACGGCGCCGGCTACTACAAGATCGCCAACTACAACAGCGGACTGCTGCTCGGCGTGAACAACATGAGCACGTCCTCCGGCGCCCAGGTCCTGCAGTGGGACGACAACGGCACGGCTGACCATCTGTGGAAGCTCACTTCCCGGTGAGCCGGGCCAGCGTGTCGCGGAAGTCGTCGGTCTGGAAGGACTGTTCCTCGGCGCTCGTGGCGTAGTCGAGGGTGGCGAGCACCGCGCGTTCCAGATGCGTGTTGAGGACGCGTTTGGTGCTCTCCGCCGCCTGCCTCGGCAGCCCGGCGATCCGTTTCGCGCAGGCCGTCGCCTCGGCCGGCGGTCGGCCACCACATGGTTGGCCAGCCCCAGGGCGACGGCCTTCTCGGCCGGAATACGGGCGCCGGTGAGGTCGTACTCCTTGGCCGGCAGCAGGCGGTGTGCGGGCCAGGTCAGCGGACCGCCGTCGGCGGCGAAGGACTCCTTCACAGGAACCGGACAGGTGACTCGGACTGGTACCGCGTTCACTCCTCGAGCACCTTCACGTCCCAGGGGCCCAGTGGCACACCGTCGTCGTACACGGTGTCCGACAGCACGTCCCGCAGGGGCCCGGGCACGGGCACGGACACCGGCTCCCACGACCAGTTGTGCAGGAAGCGGACCCGGCGGCCGTCCGGGGCGGTTGCCGTGGTCGAGGTGACGCTCGGGTGGGCCGGGCGCCAGGAGTCGACCGGGGCGGTCCAGTCGAACAGGGCGCGGGCGAAGGCCGGGTCGGGGACCGTGCCGACGTGGGTGACACGCCCCTTGCCGTGCGGGTGCGTGGTGACCGCGGGCCACCGGCCGAAGTGCGGGTGGACGTACCCGGCCAGTTCCTCGGCACCCTGCGGACGCAGACCGTCCGCCCAGTACAGGGCGTGCGCCTCCGGCGGGAGGGCGAGGGTGGCGGTGCCGCTGACCGGCAGGGGTCCGTCAAGGTTGCTGAACTCGTCGTACGTCACCCCGGCCGCCTCCGCCAGACGCGCCGGCTGGGCGTCGGTGCGGGCCCGTGCCTCGTGATCGGCGTAGGCGGTACGCGGACCGAGGACGAGGTGGCCGCCCCGCTCGGCGTAGGCCTTGAGACGGTCGAGGACCGCGTCGTCGGCCGCGTAGTAGGCGGGGACCACCAGGACGGGAGGCAGGTCGGCGTCGGCGAGTTGGCCCGGGTGCAGGATGCGGGACTGCAGGCCCGCGTCGAAGGCGCCCCGGTAGAAGGCGTCGAAGATCCTCTCGTACGAGCGCGCGTCCGGGCCGCCGTCCGCGTCGGCGAGGGGCGGCTGCCCCTGCAACGCCCACTTGCTGGGGCCGTCGTAGAGGAACACCACGTCGGCGTCCGGGGTCAGCTGGGCCGCCAGCTCCCCGGCGTTCTCCAACTCGGCCCCGAGAGCGGCCAGTTCGCGGTACACGCGGCCCGGCCGGCCGTTGTGCGGGAGGATGCCGCCCCAGTAGGTCTCGGCGCCGAAGTGCAGGGTGTGCCAGTGCCAGTACTCGATCATCGCGGCACCGCGCGAGATCAGCGCCCAGGCGGCCTGGCGCCACTGGCCGTCATAGGCAGGCCGGTTGTTCCAGGAGAAGCCGATCGCCTGCGCGTTGGTCTCCGTCACCAGGAACGGCTCCTGGCGGGAGGAGTACATGCGGTCGGCGCTGCGGTACAGGGCCCAGGTGCCGTTGGTCGTCCAGTCCTGGCCGGAGCTGCCCCGGTCGGGCAGGGCGAGGGCGTCCTGCATCGTGTAGTAGGGGTTGCCCGCCGTGACGTCGAGGCGTTCGGTGAGCCGGTCGTCCTCCACGCCCGGACGGTCGTAGGAGATGCAGGTGGTGACGAACTGGCCAGGGCCGGCGTACTCGCGCACGATGTCGGCCTGCCAGGCGATGAACTCCGTGACCAGACGGGCCTGGAACCGGCGCCAGGCGAGGTCGTACTGCGGCTGGGCGTTGCCGTCCGGCCGCCACAGGTCGGCCCAGGTGGACAGCCGGTGCGACCAGTAGACCAGCCCCCACTCCCGGTTGAGGGTCTCCACATCGCCGTACCGCGCGCGGAGTTCGTCGGTGAAGCGCTGGAACACGCCATGGTTGTGCAGGAGATGCAGGCCCGGTTCGTTGTCGACCTGGAAGCCGATCACGGCCGGGTGATCGGCGTACCGGGCGACGACCTTGCGGATGATCCGCTCGGCGTGGAAGCGGAACGCCGGGTGGGTGATGTCGACCTCCTGCCGGGCGCCCCAGCCGATGCGCTCACCCGTGCGGACCTCCCCGGTGATCTCCGGGTACTGGCGGGCCAGCCACGGCGGCACGGCGTACGTCGGCGTGCCCAGGATCACCGAGATGCCCCGCTCGTGCGCGCCGTCGAGCACCGGCTGGAGCCAGTCCAGGTCGAACCGTCCGTTCTCCGGCTCCCAGGTAGACCACACCGATTCGCCGACCCGGATGACCGTGAAACGCGCCTCGGCCATCAGGTCGAGGTCGTCCTTCAGCCGCTCGTGGGGCTGGTACTCGTGGTAGTAGGCGGCGCCGAACAGAACGCGGCGAGGAAGCGGGAACATGGTTCTCCAAATGGTGATTGACGGGACGTCAGCCCTTGACGGCGCCCGTGGACAGTCCTTCGAGGAGCTGTTTTGTGTGCGCGTGCGCGACCGTCCCGGGCGGCGCACGCGGGCAGGGCTGTCCGGGCCCGCGGCTGGGGTGCCGGGGCCGTTCGGCCGGGGGGTCAGCGGCGGGGCGGTGCGGGTCTGCGGGCCGGTCCGGTGGAGGCCCGTACGGTCAACTCAACGGCGGGGGCGCTGGGTTCGTTGGGAGTGGGCCGTCCTTCGATCATGGCGACGAGCACGTCGATCGCGCGCTCGGCGATGACGGTGAAGTCCTGTCGGACGGTGGTCAGGGGCGGTGAGAGGTAGGCGGCGGCGGGGATGTCGTCGAAGCCGACGACGCTCACCCCGTCCGGGACGGACACTCCCGCTTCGGCGAACGCCCGCAGCGCACCGATGGCCATGTCGTCGTTGGCGGCGAACACGGCGGTGACGTCCGGGAGTCGGGCGAGCCGCCGTCCTGCGGCGTACCCGGAGGCCGGGGTCCAGTCGCCGGCCTCGGGCAGGGGCGGTTCGCTCGCGCCGGCGGCGGCGAGGGCCTCGCGCCAGCCCCGTACACGGTCACGGGCGGCCCACCAGTCCTGCGGACCGGGGATGTGCCAGACGGTGCGGTGGCCCAGGGAGAGCAGGTGCTCGGTGGCGATCCGCGCGGCGAGGGCGCCGTCGGCGCCGACCACCGCACTGACGCCGCCGGTCTGTTCCAGCCCCTCGGCGAGGCTGACGACGGGTACGTCCGCGCTGATTCTGAGCGGGGTGCCGTCGTCGATGGGCTCGGACAGGATGATGCCGTCGACGCCCTGTCCCAGCAGCGCCTCGACGGCGACCGGGACGCGCTGCCCTTCCAGGGTGCTGGCCACGGCGAAGGAGTAGCCCGCCCGCTGCATCGCCCGTTCCAGCGCGATGAGCAGGGTCGAGGGGCCGTACAGGGCGGTGCCCAGGGAGACGACGCCGATGCGCCGGTAGCGGCCCAGGAGCAGGGCGCGCGCCGCGTTGTTCGGGCGGTAGTCCAGTTCCTCGATGACCCTCAGCACGCGGTCGCGCACCTCGGGGCTGACGTGCGGTTCCCCGTTGACCACCCGTGACACGGTCTTCTGTGAGACGCCGGCCGCGCGGGCGACCTCGGTCATGCCGGGGCCGCGACGACGGCGCCCGGAACCGTCCGGGATCCCCTCGGTTCTACTTGTGGCCATACGCTCTCCCGCGGATTCCCTGGCGTGACTACGTAGTCAATCGAGCCCGGCCGCGGGGGTGGCCGCTTTGACTACGTAGTCACGCCAGTGTCGGGAAGAACGAGGGCCGCGTCAATGGCTCTGTACGGACATGGGTCCGTACGGACAATGGGTCTGTTCGGAGACGAAGCCGCCGACGTCGGTTCCGGGTCATCGCGCGAGCGCAGCCCGGGTGACCGCGAGGGCCTGCTCGGCGTAGGAGCGGCCGAACAGCACGGCGTGGACCAGCAGGGGAAAGAGCTGGTGCAGCCCGACGCGGTCGCGCCAGCCGTCCGCCAGCGGCGCGGCCTGTCGGTAGCCGTCCAGGACATGGTCCAGGTGCGGGCAGCCGAAGAGGTGGAGCATCGCGAGGTCGGTCTCCCGGTGGCCGCCGTGCGCGGCCGGGTCGATCAGCCAGGCGTGGCCGTCGGCACCCCAGAGCACATTGCCGTTCCACAGGTCGCCGTGCAGCCGGGCGGGGGGTTCGGCAGGACCCGCCAGGTCGGGCAGCCGCTCGCAGAGGCGCTCGACGGCGGACGTCTCGGCGGGGCGGATCACGCCCCCGTCGACCGCGGCACGCAGATACGGCAGCACCCGGTGCTCGGCGTACCAGCGGGGCCAGTCGGCGCCGGGGACGTTCCGCATCGGGGCGAGCCCGATGTACGCGTCGACGGGTCCGTCGGGCGGCGGCGCGCCGAAGGCGGGTGCGCCGGTCGCGTGCAGTGCGGCCAGCTCGCGCCCGAACTCCTCCGCCGTCCGTGCCGTCGCCCGGCCCTGCGGTACGAGATCGGTGACCAGCCAACTCCCCTCGCACCCATGGACGTTCGGAACGCGAACCGTGCCCGCGTCCGCCAGCCAGCGCAGTCCCGCCGCCTCGGCCCGCACGGCGTCGGCCTCGTCGGCCCGCTTCACCAGCACCGATCCACCGCCGTCGAGGGCGACTTCGGTGACCGCACCGGCCAGCGGGCGCTCACCGCGCACCGCGCGCCCGGTCAACCGCACCACCGCCGCACCGGGCCCGTCACCGACCGGAGCCCGTCCGCTCATGCGGTGCGCCGCCGGACGGTCCCGGGGGCCGCGAGGCTCACCGTCGAGGTCCCGGGCCCCCTCACGCGGGCGGAGCCTCCATCACCCGGCGGACCCGCGTGACCGCGGCCGCCACCTGCTGCTGGACCTCCTCGCGCAGCGGCAACCCCTGCACCGTGTCCACCAGGTCCTGCGCCAGCACATGCAGCTTGGTGTTGGTGTTCTGCGACGCCGTGACGAGCACGGTCCATGCGGCCTCCGGAGTCAGGTTGAACGTGGCCATCAGGATGCCCCGGGCCAGATCTATGGCGGGCCGGGTCCGCATGGCACGCCGTAACTCGGCGACCTCCCTGCGCAGTTCCCCGTCGACGTCCACGCGCGGGACACGCTCGTCCGGGGTGGCCCCCGCGCTCTGAGAGGCGGGCCCGGCCTGCGGGAACAGCTCCCGGGCGCCGGTCAGTTCCAGGAGCCGGTCGACCGAGGGACAGCTCACGCGCAGGGTCACCGTCTTGCCGTGGTCCATGGCCCGCCGCCGCAGATCCAGCAGCAGATTCAGCCCGGCGCAGTCGCAGAACGCGACCTCGCCCAGGTCCAGGTCGACGCCTCCGGCCGAGTTGTCGAGCGCCTCCTCCAGACGGTCCCGCAGCTGTCGGCTGCCGAAGTCGAGCTCGCCGTCGATCCGGATGTCCGTGCGCTCGCCGACCGGCAGCACATGGATCGTCGCGAGGCACGGCGGCACGGACGACGGGGCACCGCCGACCGTCGTGTCGTCGGCGTCCTGCCTCGTACGGGGCCGCGCCGCGTGCGCCGGCTCCGGCATGGCGTGTCTCCCTCGTATGCTCGGCCGCCCTCGACTCCCAGGTTCCCCGGTTCGACCCACATACGTCAACCAATACAGGAAACGCAGTACGTGTTTTTGAATGCGCGAAACCTGGGTCGCTAGAGTGGGGGCATGGATGGAGTGCCCGAGCCACACACCGGATGGACGTTCATCACGAATCATGCGCGGGTGCTGGCAGCCATCGCGGACAACCACAGCGCCCGAATCCGCGACATCGCCGCCCACTGCCGCCTCACCGAACGCGCCGTCCAGAAGATCATCGCCGACCTGGAGCAGGCCGGATACCTCTCCCACACCAGGGAGGGACGCTCCAACACGTACCGGATCGACCCCAGCAAGGTGCTGCGGCATCCGGCCGAGGCCGGCCTCACGGTGGCGTCGCTGCTGTCGCTGCTCATCCAGGCCGAGGCGGACCGCACGACCACCGCTCAGCCGAACGCCCGCCCGCACGCCTCGGCCTGAGCGAGCGGCGGTCGCGGTCGGCCCGGACGGCCGCGCAGGTCAGTGGTCGGCGGTCTCGCCGAGGGCCGTCAGGACGTCCTCGTCCGTCAGCTGCTCGAACTCCTCGTAGCACGGGCCGACCGCCATGAAGTCGTCCCGCCGCTGCAGACAGATCACCGCGTCCGCCTCCGCGCGCAGCAGGTCCGCCGCCTGCGGCGAGCAGACCGGGGCGGCCAGCACGACCCGCTCGGGTCCCTGTCGGCGTACGGAGCGCAGGGCGGCGCGGGCCGTGACGCCGGTGGCGAGCCCGTCGTCCACCACGATCACGGTGCGGTCCGCCAGGTCGGGGGCGGGGCGGTCCTGCCGGTAGCGGCGCTGGCGGCGCCGGAGTTCCTCGCGTTCCCGCTCGACGACGGGCGCGAGTTCGGTCTCGGTCAGGCCCAACCGGTCCAGGGCGTCCTCATCGAAGAGCGGCTCGTCGTCCCCGGCGATCGCGCCCACGCCGAACTCCTCCTGGAAGGGGGCGCCGATCTTCCGTACGACCAGCACGTCGAGCGGGGCGTCCAGGGCCCACGCCACCTCACGGGCGACGGCGACACCGCCTCTCGGCAGGGCCAGGACCAGGGGGTGGGGCAGCACGCCCTTCTCCTGCTCGATCCGCAGCCGCTCGGCCAGTTCCCGCCCGGCGTGCCTGCGGTCATGGAACTGCATCGCGGTCGTCACGGTCGTCACCCCTTCCCGCACGACGTCCACACTCTCCTGCCCGCCTACCCCGGGCGCCCCGGCCGATGCACCGCTCCCGATCGCGCGTGCGGGTCATGGGCCGCCGGGACGGGGGTACCCGTGCTGGTGAACGACCTCTTGTGAGGATGTTGAGGAGATGACTCGGATGCTGTTCCTCGGACTGCTCCTCCTCGGCGCGACGGGCGCCTTCACCGCCCTGGCGATCGCCGGCAACCTGTCCGGTGGCCCCGAGTACTCGGTGTCGGTGCTGGACCACCACATCGCCACCATGAACACGCTGGCGATCTTCAGCTCCGGCCTGGCGCTGGCGCTGCTGTTCTGCCTGGGTCTGGCCATGGTGAGCGGGGGCGCGCACCGCCGCCACCGCACCCCGCGGTCGTACGACACGGGCGCGAACAGTCACCTCGACGAGATGATGGGCCCGGACACCCGCGCCTGACGCGGCACGGCAGTCCCTCTCACCGGTCCCGCAGTTGTACGAGGTGGTGGAGCACCGGCATCGCGGCCGTGCGGTTCTCCCGCAGGGTGGGCCCGAGGAAGCGGTAGAAGCTGGGCTTGGTGAACTGGCGCAGGGCGACGGCGGCCAGGCCCGCGTCCCAGCGGGCGTGGGCGACGAAGCTGTAGTCCGACGCGCTCTCGTCCAGCGGCTGGAGCAGCACCGAGTTGTCCAGGCCCGTCTCGGCTGCGTACCAGCCGACGAGGTGCTCCCACAGCTCGGCCGTGCGCTGCGGGTCCTCCGCCACGAAGTAGGTGAACTGGAACAGGCCCTGGTGTCCGCGGTCCACGTCCGCCAGGCACTTGGCGCAGCGGGCGGTCATCTCGTGGACGTCCCGGGCCGCGTGTTCCAGCCGACGGCGCAGACGGCGGTAGGCGACGCTGTCCCGTACCGGGGCGATGTCGCGTGGTGTCCGGGTCTCCACGAGGAGGACGACGTCGTAGCGGGCGCGGTGCAGTCCCTCGGGCGGGTCCCAGCCGACGGCGGGCGCGAGGGCCGCGGCCCGGTAGACACTCGCCCGCTTCACCTCGGTCAGGCTGGCCAGGTCCTCCGCCTCGGCCCGCAGCAGGTCGAGCAGGTGGGACTTGCCCCGGCTGTGTCCCGGCCTGCCGATTCCGCCCGGGGGCGGCTCCACGGCTGCGGCGAGATGCAGATAGCCGGTCGGCGGCGGTTCGATGAGCCGTACCCGGGCGAACTTGGGGCGCGGATGAACGCTCATGGGAGTCTCCCGCGGGACGATGCGGTCCCTGACCGTGCGCCTACCCGTGAGGGCACGCCCTCACGCCCGGTGCGCTCAATGGTTGGGAGCGGCCCTGCTGATGTCCGCGAGGGCCGCATAAGGGTCCTCGGTGGTGGCGAGATCGCCGATGCTGACCACGCCGACCGGGCAGCCGCCGCGCTCGACGACCGGCAGGCGACGGACGGCGTACCGGCCCATCAGCTCGATGGCGCGGTCGGTGGTGTCGTCCGGCGACAGGGTGGCCACCGGTGGCGGGGTGCAGACGGACCCGACGGTCGTGTGCTCCGGGTCGAGTCCCGCGGCCAGGGCCCGGATCACGATGTCGCGGTCCGTGAGCACGCCGAACAGATCGCAGTCGTAGGCGACGAGCACGTCACCCACGTCGCGCTCCCGCATCACGCGGGCGGCGCGTGCCACGGTGGTCATGGGTTCGAGGGCGGCCGCGCCGGGCGACATCACGTCTCGTATCTTCCGGCTCATGAGGACCTCCCGGGTGCCGGAGGGAGCACAGGTGGCATGCCAGCCGCGTAGCCCGCACCGGCCCGGGTAAACCGCGCCTCCCCGGCAAGATCCGCCCGACGCACTTCCCGGCCGGACGCCCGCCTGTCCAACCTTCGCCCCTTGGACGGCCGACTGCAGGTCGTCAACGGCTACTACCGGCTGACGCGGGGCATCTTCGCGCAGTTCGGGCTGCCGGTGTCCACCCCGGAGCGGGTCGTGGACACGGTGCTGGACCACGCCCGAGACTCCCGGCACTTCGGGCCGGGCCAGGTCAACGCCTGCAACGTACTGGACGTCGCCCACCCCTTGCGGCTGTGCACGCGCCAGATCGGCACGCGCGGCGACGGCTACCGCACGGCCGACATCAGGGCCTGGGCCGAGCGGCAGCTGACGGCCGCACTCTCCCGCTGGCAGGACGGCAAGGGCTTCGGGTGCGGAGCGGGCGGCCCGGGGCCCGAACCGGGTCTGCAGGGTACGGAGATGTGGCTCGCCGTCGTCTGGTACCTCGCCGGCCTGCTGGGCCGCTCCGACGAGCTCGGCTACCGCCCCCGCGGAGTCCACCGGCCGGAACCGGCCCGCACGGGACTCGGCCGTCCCATCAGGTGAGGGCCGACTGAGTCATACGTGCGGGCCTTGCGGGGATGAACGCGCAGCAGGCGCTCACCGGCGCCGCCACGGCAGCACCGTCGGGTCGTCCGCCTCGTCGACGCGGTGCAGGGCGTCGCTGATCGCCTCGCCGATCTCCGCGAACTGCCGTATCTGCTCGGGCGTGAGGGCGTCGAAGACCGCTCGGCGGACGGCCTCCACATGGCCCGGGGCGGCCCGCTCCAGCAGGGCGTGGCCCTCGTCGGTGAGGACGGCGAGCTGGCCGCGGCCGTCGGCGGGGTCCTCGCGCCGGTCCACGAGGCCCGCCTCGCACAGCCGGTTGACCGCGTGGGTGAGCCGACTGCGGGTGATCTTCAGCCGCTGGGCCAGTTCGGACATGCCGAGGACGCCGTCGGGCGCCGAGGAGAGGTGGGCGAGCAGGCTGTAGTCGGCGTGCGTCATGCCGGCGTCCCGCCGCAGCTGCCGGTTCAGGTGGTCGGCGAGCAGGGTGGAGAAGTCGATGTAGGCCAGCCAGGCCCGTCGCTCCTCGGCGTTGAGCCAGCGTGGCGTCGTGGACATGGGCACACCCTACGGAGTCGCCGTCAGGCCGCCTCCTCCAAGGCGCCCTCGGTCTCGGCGGGCCGTCGAGGTACGGAACCGTGTCCGCCCGGGGCCCGGTGGAGCAGGACCAGGGCCGTGCCCAGGACGAGACCCACGGCGGCCAGGACGGGGACGCGTCCGTCCTCGGCGAAGCCCCGGGTGGCGAAGCGGATCAGGGCGAGGACGGTCGCGGCGAGACCGGGCCACAGCAGCCATGCGCGGTACGGGCCGGTGTCCGGGCGGATGTGCTCGTACCGTGCGACCAGGGCGCCCTCCGAAGGACGCAGGGCCGACACGACGACGGTGAGGAGCGCGCCGAGCACCAGCAGCCAGGGCAGGCGCAGGGCCCACCAGGACGCGGAGTTCAGGGCGGGTTCGGGAGCGAGGCCGGTCAGGTAGAAGGCGGCCGCGGCGATCAGCACGGGCAGCATGTGCCACAGATACAGGGTCATGCTGACACCGCCCAGCGTCCGCACGACCCGCCACCCCCGCTCGCGTTCGAGGAGGCGCCGGAGGGCGGGCGCGGCGAGCAGACAGGCGCCCACCTGGGCCACCGCCCAGGCCAGCATCGCCACCGACGGCGGATTGGTGTTGCTCGGGGTCTGTCCGGTCACCAGGATCAGGCTGACGGGGAAGGGGCCGAGGCCGACCAGCGCCGCGAAGACCAGCCCGCCGCCGACGGCCATCGCGGCGGGCAGCCGGCGCCCGGTCAGCAGTCCGTCGCGCCAGCAGAAGCCCAGCTGGTAGGCGACGCCCCAGACGAGGACGTAATTGAGCAGGCCCACGAAGGGCGCGTGGACGGTGAGCACGAGCGTGTCGGCGGCCACCGCGACCGCGCCCAGCACCACGGGGACGGCGAGCCCCCAGCGTCGGTGGGCGTCGTGCAGCACCGGCGTCAGCGCGCTGACCAGCAGGTACACCGGCAGGAACCAGAACTGCATCGCCATGGCCCAGCTGACCAGCGCGAGGGTGCCCGGATCCACGCCGACGGCTTCGCAGATCCCGACGGCGAGCAGCACCAGCCCGCTGTAGAGCCCGGTCGGCAGCAGCAGTCGTACGGCCCGCCGTCCCACCCATCCCGTGGCCGAACCGCCCGCCGCACGCGTCCGCGCCCAGGATCCGGCCGCCGCGTGTCCGCCGGCCAGGAAGAAGAGCGGCATGATCTGGAACAGCAGGGTCAGCCACTGGGTCCAGGGCGCTGTGGCCAGCAGCTCCGGCGCGCCCAGCGAACCGTCCGGGCCGTGCACCAGGGCCGTGATCAACCAGTGGCCGAGCACCACCAGAACGATCGCCCACGCTCGCAGAAAGTCGACGTACCGATCTCTCCCCATGGCTCGTCATGCTGCCGGAGTCCCCGGCGGGGCCGCTCCGCGAATCCCCGGCCGCAACCAATCCGTGCCCGCGACGAGATCGGGAACGCCGTGTTCGGCCATTCTGCGGGCGTGCGGGCATATGCCAGGCGGTTCGGCAGGACGCTCCCGAACCGGCCCCGGCCTGCCGAACGGGCATGGGGTCATCGCCCGCCATGCCATACGAACTGCCGTTTTCCTCTCATACGGCGGTCGTCGGGAGCCGTGGGGCGTCTCGGCACCCGCCTGGGACGCCCCCGCGTTACCGGTGGTCCCGGGGTGGCCGGAATCAGTCGGGTGCCGGGTCCGCGGTGACATTGACCTGTCAGTGTGCGCTCTCCAGTGGGGAGGCTTTCGGTGTTGACAGGGGAGGGATGCTTTGTGCTGAGACGAGAGGCCTTCCGGGTGCCCCGGCACCCGGCTTCCGTGGGCTTCGCCCGGCATCGGGTACGACGTCATCTGGCCACGTGGGGACATGGCAAGGATGACGCGATCACGGAGAACGTCGTACTGCTGGCCTCCGAGCTGGCGGCGAACGTCGTCCGCCACGGACCGATCCTCGAGCGGGAGTTCGAGATATCGGTGACCGCACGGGCCGACGGCTCCTGCTTCATAGCGGTGTCCGACCAGAGCCCGGCCCGGCCCGTTCTGCGGGACGCTCCGAGCCCGGACGACGAGCGCGGCCGCGGACTGCATCTGGTGGACCAGCTGGCCCGGACCTGGGGGGTACGGGACCGGGGGCGCAACGGCAAGACCGTGTGGGCCCTGGTCGGCGCGTCCGGTTAACCCCCGCTACACAGCCAACTGCGGGTAGAGCGCCGCCAGTTCGCCGGCGAGTCCCGCCTTGACCTGGCGTGAGATGTCGTCGGCCAGTACCTCGTGCGCCCCGGACTCGATGCCGTCGAGCGCGAGCGCGGCGACATCGCGGGCCGCGGACTTGGGGGCGTCGACACGCGCGGTCAGGTCGGTGTCCACGTATCCGACGTGCAGGCCGGTGACCGCGATGCCGCGGGGCTGCAGTTCGAGGCGCAGGGAGTTGGTCTGCTGCCACAGGGCCGCCTTGGAAGCGCTGTAGGAACCGGCGTTGCCCAGCCAGGACAGCACGGAGTGGACGTTGAGGATGTGTCCGCCGCCGTTGCGTTCGAGGACGGGTACGAAGGCGCGGGTCACCAGCAGCGGCCCGTAGAAGTTGATCTCGAACTCCCGGCGCACGTCGTCGACCGGGGTGTCGAGGAAGGGCCCGCCGACGGAGACGCCGGCGTTGTTGATCAGGACGGTGACGTCCTGCGCCCGCGCCGCCGCTGCCGCCACCGAGTCGGGGTCGGTGACCTCCAGGGCCAGCGGTACCGCATCCGGGTGCGTCACCGTGCGCGGGTCGCGGGCGGTGGCGTACACCTTGCCGGCGCCACGCGCGTACAGCTCTTCCACCAGGGCCTTGCCGATCCCCCGGCTGCCGCCGGTGACGAGGACGACGGCGTCTTTGATCGCGGTCATGACCACTCCTTGAGAACGAGGATGCACAGAACAGATACGGAAACCGATCGGTTTCATCTCACTGTAAACCGATCGGTTTCCGGACTCAAGGCCGGCCGTCTGTTGAGTTTGGAAAACGAACCCCCTGGGTCAGCGCGCGGCCGCGCGCTGGTCGAGCCGCTTCAGGGCGGCGTCGCCCCACTGCACGTTCGCCCGCTCCAGCGCCAGGCCGCCCAACAGGGTGAGGTAGGGGCCGATGCGCTCGGCGTGGGTGAAGTACTCGTCCTCGGTGCGGCCGTCGAGCAGCCGCTCCCTCAGCCGCTCGTAGCGGGCGAGCTTGGCGGTGGCCCGCTCGACCCGCTCGGCGACCGCGGCCCGTACGGCGTCGAGGTCGCCGATGTCGACGCACTGCACCTTGACCATCAGCTCGTCCCGGATGGCCAGCGGCTTGGCCGGGGTCGCCAGGATGTAGTCGCGCAGGACCTCCAGGCCCGCCTCGGTGAGGGAGAAGAGCCGCTTGTTGGGGCGGCGCTCCTGCTGCACGACCCGCGCCGAGACCAGCCCCTCGCCCTCCATGCGCTCCAGCTCCCGGTAGAGCTGCTGCGGGGTGGCCATCCAGAAGTTCGCCACCGAGGCCTCGAACCCCTTGGCGAGGTCGTAGCCGGACGCCTCGCCCTCCAGCAGTGCGGCCATCACCGCGTTGCGCAATGCCATTGCCCCAAATTAACACCGCGTTGATTAATCAAAGGGGTGACCAAGGCCCCCCAAGGGGCGCGGGACTGTATCGACATGCGACTCCGCCGCAGCGGCGCGACCAGCCACGACGGCAGATCGCGGCACTCGCACCGGAGCACTCAGATGCCCTCGGCCGGCACGGTCACCGGGAGCAGGGCGGGGCGCTTGGGCCCGCGTCCGTCGCCGGAGGAGCGGCCGCGTGCACGGCGGACGATCCAGGGTCCGAGGAAGGTTCCGGCCCAGCGCAGTTCGGCGCCGACGGCCCGCAGGCCCGAGCGGGTCGCCGCGCCGGGCGGCAGGGGCCGGGTCCAGCCGTCATCGCTGTCCGGCAGGGCGAGGGCATGGGCGACCGCGTCGGCGATCAGCGCGTGGCCCTCGGGGCTGGCGTGCAGCCGGTCGGCGCTCCACAGCCGCGGATCGGTCACCGCCGGGTGGGGCGAGGAGTCGGCCACCAGGACGCCGTGCCGCCGAGCGGCCTCACGGATGCGGGCGTTGAGGGCGAGGACCCGGGGCGCGAGCGGCCGGGCCAGCGGGGCGATGCGGCCGATGTCGGGGAAGGTGAGCGTGGCCACGCGGGCACCCCGTGCGGTGAGCGCGGCGAACATCGCCTCCAGATGGCCGGCGACCTCGTCCGCGTCGAACCGGGGCCGCAGCACGTCGTTGACCCCGGCGACGACCGTGGCGAGGTCGGGCTCGAGGGCCAGGGCGGGCGCCAGTTGCCCGTCCCGCACCTGCCCGGCGAGCCGGCCGCGGACGGCGAGGTTGGCGTACAGCAGGCCCGGGCTGTCGCGGGCGATGCGCTCGGCGAGCCGGTCGGCCCACCCCCGTAGCCCCCCGAGTTCGTCCCCGTCGCCGACCCCCTCGGTCTGGCTGTCCCCCAGGGCGACGTACCGCAGATACCCGCTGTCGGCCATTGAAGCCCCCAGTCGATGAGCCATCAGTCATACGACTAGTCACCTATTCGCATTGTTGACTATAGCGTCGGCCGGTCCGCTCCGTCGGTCCGGGATTCCAGGGCGTGCAGCACGGCCACCATGTCCTCGCCGCCGTGCCCCTGCTCGACGGTCTCGCCGAAGAGCGTGTGGCATACGTCGAGCAGGGGCGAGGCCAGGCCGGCCTTGCGGGCGGCCTCGGCGATCAGACGGTTGTTCTTCAGTACGTCGGAGGCGCCCGCCTGGACCGCGAAGTCCCGGGCCAGCAGCTTCGGCGCCTTCATCCGGGAGACCGCGCTGGCCATCGGGCCCGCGTCGAGGACATCCAGGAACAGCCGCCGGTCAAGGCCGTGCCGGTCGGCGAAGTGGAAGGCCTCCGTCAGACCGGTCACCAGGGTGATCAGGAACAGGTTCACCGACAGCTTCATCAGCAGCGCGTCCGGTACGGCACCGCAGTCGAACGTCTCGCGGCACAGGGGCGCCAGCAGCGGCCGTACCTCCGCCACGGCGTCGCTGTCGCCGGCCAGCATCGCAACCAACTGCCCCTGTTCCGCCGGGACTCGGGAGCCGGAGACCGGCGCCTCGACATAGCGTCCGCCCGCCGCCCGCACGGCGTCCTGCAGACCGCCCGAGTACTCCGGCGCGGTCGTCCCCATGTGGACGACGGTGCGTCCCGCGACCCGCGCGGTGAAGTCCGGTGTGCCCCGGCCGAGGACGGCGTCGGTCGCGACCTCGTCGGCGAGCATGAGGAAGACGACGCCCGCCCGGGCGAAGACCTCGGCGGGGTCGGCGGCGACCTCGGCTCCGGACGCGCGCAGGGGCTCGCAGCGGTCCGGCGTGCGGTTCCAGACGAGGAGCGGTGTTCCCGCGCGGGAGAGGTTGAGCGCCATCGGGCGGCCCATCACCCCGAGGCCGACGAATCCCACGTAGTCCACGATGCACCGCCGTTTCCGAACCCCAGCTGCCGGCTATGACCGCGGTCATAGTAGCCGTCTCTATGACCACGGTCATAGAGTGTCCGCGGAGACGTCGAGGGAGGTCGGGCATGGCGGAGTCCGAACGCGGGCCACGCGAGCGGATGGTCTTCAGCGCGGCCCAGCTCATCCGGCGCGAAGGCGTCGGGGCCACCGGGATGCGCGAGGTCGCCGCGCACGCCGAGGCCCCGCGCGGCTCGCTCCAGCACTACTTCCCGGGCGGCAAGGAGCAGTTGGTCAACGAGGCGGTGGGCTGGGCCGGCCGCTACGCCGGCAAGCGGGTCGCCCGTTTCCTCGCCACGCTCGCGGAGCCGACGCCGAGCGGGCTGTTCGCCGAGATGGTGCGGCAGTGGACGGACGAGTACGAGACCGTGGGCTTCGCGGGCGGCTGCCCCGTCGCCGCCGCCACCGTGGACTGCGCCGAGTCCAGCACGTCCACCCGGGAAGCGGTGGCCACCGCGTTCGCCACCTGGACCGGTCCCGTGGCCGAGGCCCTGACGGACATGGGCGTACCCGGCGAACGGGCCGGTGCCCTCGCCACGCTCATGATCAGCGCGCTGGAGGGCGCCATCCTCATCGCCCGGGCCGAACAGGACACCCGCGCCCTGACGACCGTGGCCCGGGAGCTGGGCCCCCTCCTCGACGCCGCTGCGCACACCACCGGTTGACCGCTGCTCTCAACTGACCCTTACGCCACAGTCGTTGACCGGACTTCGCTTCCGCCAGCAGAATGGGCCCACACCGCCTGAGAGCGCTCTCAGGCGTGACCGTAACCTGCCCAGGGAGACCCATGACCGGCAGTCGAGGCCCCGGAATCAGCCGCCGTGCGCTCATCGGGACCGGAGTCGGCGCGGGCGCCGCCCTCCTCACCGCCGGGACCGGCACAGCCGAGGCGGCGAGCGGCCCCTCGGCCCCTCGCCGCGCCCTCTCCTTCCTCGCCGCGGCCATGGACGCCTACCCGGACCACGGCACCGTCCGTCTGGCCCAGAGCTACACCGACCAGGCGGGCCTGTTCAGCACGGCGTTCACCTACGACAACGCCCTGGTGATCCTGGCGAACCTGGCCTCCGGCACGGCGGACGGCGGCACCCGCGCCACGGCCCTCGGGGACGCGCTGCTGTACGCGCAGGCCCATGACCCCGGCTATGACGACGGCAGGCTGCGTCAGGCCTACAACGTCGGCCCGTACACCTTCTACGACGGCTCGGCCCAGCCGGACGGGTTCGTCCGGGCGGACGGTACGGCCAACGTCGGCACCCAGTTCGGCTTCACCGGCACCGCGGTGGGCGACATGGCGTGGGCCGGCATCGCGCTCGGTGCCCTCGCCGGGCGGACCGGAGAGCGCCGGTTCCTGACCGGCGCCGTGCGGATCGGCGAGTGGATCGAGCGCAACGCCCGCACCGACGAGCCGCTGGGCGGCTACACGTTCGGGGTGAACGGAGCGAACGAGAAGCAGCCGTTCAGCTCCACCGAGCACAACACCGACCTGGTCGGTCTGTTCGGCCGGCTCGCCCGGCTGACCGGGGGCCGGGTGTGGCGGGAGCGAAGGGCCTGGGCGAAGGCCTTCGTCGAGCGGATGTGGGAGCCCGCCGGGGGCTTCTTCTACACCGGCTCCAACGACGGCGTGACGATCAACAAGTCGCCCGTCCCCGAGGACACCCAGACCTGGACCCGCCTCGCCCTTCCCTCCCCCGCCCACGCGCGCTCCCTGGACTGGGCGGCGGCCCACCTCGCCGTGCTGGACACGGCCGACCGCCCCAACAGCACGGTTGCGGCAGGACAGTCGTACGCGGGCGTCACCTTCAGCTCGGCCGGTCCGGTGGCGAACGAGGACGCGCCGATCGCCAGTGGGCAGCCGAAGCCCGACCGCAACGGCGTGTGGTTCGAGGGCACGGCCCATCTCGCGCTCGCCCTGCGCGACCGCCGCGCTCCCGGCGACGAGGCGCGCGCCCGGGGGCTGATCGCGTCCGTCGAGCGCGCCCAGGACCTGCTCGGCGGCGGCCAGACCCTCGGGTCGGTGGCGGTGGCCGAGCGGTCCGGTGTCGTCTCGGCCAGCAGCCCCCTCGACACCGGTTTCGGGTTCGGCTACTACCCGTACCGGCACACGGGCGCCACCGCCTGGTACCTGCTGGCCGTCGCACGCGCCAACCCGCTGCGGGCCTGAGTCAGTTCGCCGCCACGGTGCGCCCGGACCGCGAGCGCATCAGCGGCTGGATACGGGTGCCGAAGTTCTCGATGCCTTCGAGGAAGTCGTCGAAGACGAGCATGATGCCCTTGGTGCCGGGGACTTCGGCGATCTCGTCGAGCATGCGGGCGACGTTCTCGTACGACCCGACGAGCGTGCCCATGTTGAAGTTGACGGCGCCTTCGGGGGCCACGATGGTGCGGGCGGTGGAGGAGTCGTCGGCGGTCGTGTCCGTGGCCGACTCCCCCGCCATGTAGGCCAGGGCAGCGTGGTCGGCGTGGTCGTGGTAGTCCTGCCACGTGGCCCGGGCCGCCTCGTCCGTCTCGTCCG
Organism: Streptomyces sp. NPDC006476; assembly: GCF_040612015.1. Classification (NCBI taxonomy): domain Bacteria; kingdom Bacillati; phylum Actinomycetota; class Actinomycetes; order Kitasatosporales; family Streptomycetaceae; genus Streptomyces; species Streptomyces sp. NPDC006476. Next base: position 32,581 of record NZ_JBEXPK010000014.1, read on the forward strand.
CGATGACCATGAACAGGGAGAGCGCACCCACGTCCCGGCCGCTGTCGCGGGCCGCCTCCGCCAGGGCGGCCGTGGTGTCCGCGAAGGCGAGCGGGGTGTTGACGCCGCTGCCCAGGACGAAGTTGTAGTCGGCGTGCTCGGCGGCGAAGCGGATGCCGGTGCCGCTCTGGCCGGCGGCGACGATGTCGATGTGCCCGTCCGCCGGGCGCGGGGAGAGCACGCAGTCGTCCATCTCGTAGAACTCGCCCTTGAAGTTGCTGACGCCCTCGCGCCACAACTCCCTCAGCACGGTGACGTACTCGACGGCCCGGTCATAGCGGTTGCCGAAGTGCTCGTCGCCGGGCCACAGGCCCATCTGGCCGTATTCGCCGGGCGCCCAGCCGGTGACGATGTTGACGCCGAAGCGGCCGGGGGCGATGGAGTCGACCGTCACGGCCATGCGGGCGACGATCGCCGGCGGCAGGGCGAGGATCGGTGTCGACGCGTAGAGCCTGATGCGGTCCGTCACGGCGGCCAGGCCCGCCATCAGGGTGAACGATTCGAGACTGTGGTCCCAGAACTCCGTCTCGCCGCCGAAGCCCTTGAGTTTGATCATCGACAGGGCGAAGTCGAGGCCGTGTTCCTCGGCCTTGCGCACGACCGCCTTGTTCAGCTCGAACGTCGGCATGTACTGCGGCGAGCTCTTGGATATGAGCCAGCCGTTGTTGCCGATGGGGATGAAGACACCGATGTCCATGCCGCTCCTCATGATCGGAAGCCTGCCCGTGCAGGGGCACGGTACTCGGCCGAAATTTCAACAACTTGCCGTTGTCCGTTGGCCGTTGCCGAGGAAGAGTTGGGGTGGGCGGCCGGTCGGAATCCGTGAAGCAGGTTTCGATCGGAAACAGGAACGATAAGTTCCCACCATGAACGCGCGGCTCGCTCTTCTCGGCACGGTGCCTCCCGGTGTGACGGAGAGCGAGGTCTTCAGGCTGGCGCTCGGGCAGGCGGTGGGCGAGCTGAGCGGGCTCGGCGGCACCATGCACCTGCGCGGACCGATGTCGGCTCTGCGGCTGGTGTCCTCGGTGGGGCTGCCGCCCGCGCTCACCCGCTCCTGGGAGATCGTCGACCAGGAGGGCCCCCTGGCCCCGGCCCGTGCCCTCCAGCAGGGCGAGGGCGTCTGGGTGCCGCACTCCGCTCCCGGCACCCCGCCCCAACCGGTGTGGCCCGGCACGGGGCTCGCCGCCCTACCGGTGTTCAGCGGGCGGCGCAGCATCGGCGCGCTGACGGTCCTGGCGGGCGACCGAGGCGAACCCACCCCGCAGCACTGGGACTTCCTGCGGGACGTGGTCGCCTGGACCGAGGACCGCATGGCCCAGGCCCCGCCACCGTCCGGACCCGCGCAGCCCGAGCTGAACGGCGAGCGCCTGCGGCACGCCCTCAAGGAGGTCCAGGTCGGCTCCTGGGACTGGGACATCCGGGGCGGCGAACTCATCTGGGACGAGGCGGCCCTGGAGCTGTACGGCACCCGGCCCGCCGACTTCACCGGGAAGATCGAGAACTGGATGCGGATCGTCCACCCCGACGACCTGGCCCCCACTCTGGCGGCGGCCCAGCGGGCGATCCTCGACCACAGCGTCTTCGAGGCCGAGTACCGGGTACGGCGGCTGGACGGCACCTGGGGCTGGACCCAGGCGCGCGGCCGGGCCACGTACGACGAGAACGGCGAGCCGCTGCGGATGATCGGCGTGGGCTGGGAGAGCAACGAGTCGCGCACCGCCCGCGACGCGCTCGGCCGGGCTCTGCGGCACATGAGCGACGGCTTCATCGCGGTGGACGACGAGTGGCGGATCACCTTCGCCAATCTGGAGGCGGAACGTTTTCTGGGCTTCTCCGAGGAGGAGTTGTTCGGCCGGCTGCTGTGGGACCTGCCGGCCGCCCGGGACATTCCGGGGCTGCGCGGCGGATGTCTGGAGGCGGCGGTCGAGGAGCGGCCCGCCGGCTTCGACGTCCTCGTCCCGGACTGCGGGCGGCGGCTGCATCTGCGGCTGGTGCCCGGACCCGACGGACGCACCCTCTACTTCCAGGACGTCACGGAGAAACGGCGGCTGGCGGAGGAACAGCAGGCGGCCGATCGCGACGCGGCCGAACGCTCGGCCCGGCTGGCGGAGCTGACCGCGGAACTGGCCAAGGCGACGACCTCCCAGGACGTGGTGGACGTGGTCGCCCGGCGGGTGCTGCCGGCGTTCGCCGCCGCGGGTCTGCTGGTCCAGGTCATCGAGGGAGACCGGCTGCACCACGTCGGGGCGGTCGGCTTTCCCGACGGCTTCGTCGACAGGCTCGACGCCCGTCCCCGGCCGGGACGCGGCGACCCGGCGTGGGACACGATCACCGTAGGGACACCGCTGTTCCTGTCCTCGTCGTCGGAGTTCGCCGCGCGCTACCCCGAGACGGCCCACCTGGCGGCCGTCGGCGGCAAGCGGTCCTGGGCCTTTCTGCCGCTGACGGCGTCCGGGCACACCTTCGGTGTCTGCGTGGTCGCCTTCGACCGGCCTCGGCTGCTCACCTACCAGGAGCGCGACCTGTTGACCACCATCAGCGCCCTGGTCGCCCAGTCGCTGGAACGGGCCCGTCTCTACGACGCCGAGCACACCCGGTCCCGCGAGCTCCAGCGCAGTCTGCTCCCCCAGGCCCTGCCCGACCTGCCGGAGTGCACGGCCGCCGCCCGCTATCTCCCGGCCGGGCCGGGCACGGACGTGGGCGGCGACTGGTACGACATCATCCCGCTGTCCGGCGGACGGGTCGCGCTCGTCGTCGGCGACGTCATGGGGCACGGTCTGCCGGAGGCGGCCACCATGGGCCGGCTGCGCACCGCCGTGCACACGCTGGCCGATCTGGAACTGCCGCCCGACGAGATCATGGGCCACCTCAACGACATCGTCGACGGCATGGGCGAGACCTCGTACGTCACCTGCCTGTTCGCGGTGTACGACGCCACCACCCGGGTCTGTTCCATCGCCCGCGCCGGACATCCGCCGCCCGCCCTGGTCCGCCCCGACGGCACCGTGCACTTCTCCGACCACGAGGCCGATCCGCCGCTCGGCGCCGCTGAACCGCCTTTCGACACCGTGGAGTTGGAGGTGCCGGAGGGCAGTCTGCTGGTGCTGTACACGGACGGTCTGGTCGAGTCGGCGAAGCGGGAGATCGACGAAGGGACGGCGGAGCTGGCACGGCTGCTGGGCACGGCCCACGCGGACGGCACGGCACGGGATCTCGAGCGGCTGTGCGACACGCTGACGGCCGGTCTGCTGCCCGCCGGCCAGCAGGCCCCCGACGACGCCGCGTTCCTGGTCGCGCGGCTGCACGCGCTGCCTTCGGACCGGATGGCGTCCTGGTCGCTGCCCCTGGACCCGAAGGCGGCGGGGCAGGCGCGCCGCCATGTGCGCGAGCAACTGGCCGCCTGGGAGCTGGACGGCCTGACCGCCACCACCGAGCTGCTGGCCAGCGAACTCGTCGGCAACGTCGTGCGTCACGCCAAGGGCCCGGTGCGGCTGCGGCTGCTGTACCGGGCGGGGCTGGTCTGCGAGGTCTTCGACGGCAGTCAGACGATGCCGCGGATCCGGCGGGCAACGGAGACGGACGAGGGCGGGCGGGGGTTGCAGCTGATCGCGGCCCTGTCGGCGCGCTGGGGAGCGCGCTACACACCGACGGGCAAGTGCATCTGGGCCGAACTTCCGCTGCCGGACGGCTCGGACGAGGAGCCGGCCGACGCGATGGAGCTGATGTTCCTCGGCGGGGGTGACCTCGAGACGGACTGGGACGCGCTGCTGTGAACTCGCTCGCGGGCGTCTGTCTGGTGCGGGCGCTGGGCGAGGAGAGCGCGTACGTCGTAGGGGCACGACTGGGGCGCGCCGGTGGCCTGACACACGGCGCTGCTGCGGCCCGACGTGGTGCTCGGCGTGGCCGGCCTGCGCGTGCCGGCGCCGCTCCGGGGCACACGGCCGCCGCCGGCCGTCAACGCGGCCCTGATCGACGTCCTCACCGAACACCGGGAGGAGCAGGGCCACTCGTGGGCGGTGGGCTCCGGCCGTTAACGAGACCGTTCCGGGCCGGCGCGGCACAATGGCCGTATGGTCGCCGAGGTCGTGGACGAGGCGGTACGGGTGCTACCGGCGCCGCCGCTCAGGGGACTGGTCGGCTGGTACTCCGGCTACCGGCAGCGCGGCGTCCCCGCCGCCACGCACCGCGGGCTGCCGTCCCCGTGGCTGACGCTGATCCTGACCCTGGACGAGCCGCTGAGCATCGCCGCCCACCCCGACCCGGGCGCCGCGCCCGGCGACTACCCGACCCTGCTCGGCGGTCTGCACACCTCGCCCGCCCTCATCCGGATCCCCGGCCGGCAGTCCGGCATCCAGCTGGCGATCAGCCCGCTCGGCGCCCGCGTCCTGCTGGGGCTGCCCGCGGGCGAGCTGGCCGGGATCGACGTCCACGCCGACGACGCCCTGGGGCCGGACGTGCGCAAGGTGCACGACAGACTGCGCGAGGCACCCGACTGGCCCGCCCGCTTCCGTGTCCTCGACGACTGGCTGCTGACCCGGCTGACACGCCACGACGGCACCCCCACGGCCGCCGCGGCCCTCACGGAGGCCTGGCGGCGGCTGCTGGCCACCGGCGGCCGGGTACGCGTCGAGGAGCTCGCCGCCGTGACCGGCTACAGCGACCGCCATCTGCGCAACCGCTTCCGCGCGGAGATCGGCCTCACCCCGAAGGCGGCCGCCCGGGTCGTCCGCTTCGACCTGACCCGGCGCCGCCTCGCGCGGCGGCCCGGCCGGCCCGACCTCGCCGCCCTGGCCGCCGACTGCGGTTACGCGGACCAGTCCCATCTCGACCGCGAGTTCGCGGCGCTGGCCTCCTGCACGCCGAGCGCCTGGCTGGCGCAGGAGTTCCGAAACATCCAATCCGGGCACCATCCGCCCGCGTGACGCTGAAGGGGTACGGCCGACTCTGGCTCCCCGCACCGAAAGGCCCGCCGTCATGACCGACACCGCCAAGCAGCCGCCCGCCCCGCAGGTCTGGCCCACCCTGCGCGCCCGAGACGCCCGGGCGCTGATCCGCTTCCTGGTCGACGCCTTCGGCTTCGAGGAGACCGTCGTCCACGGCGACGGCGATCTCGTCGAGCACGCCCAGCTCAGCTGGCCCGAGGGCGGCGGGGTGATGCTGGGCTCGGTGCGCGAGGACCAGGCCCCCGGCGAGGGCCCCACCCCGCCCGGCGCCTTCAGCGCCTACGTCGTCACCGCCGACCCGGACGCCGTGCACGCCCGTGCCAAGGCGGCCGGCGCCGACATCACCACCGGCCTCCACGTCACCGACTACGGCTCCCGCGACTTCGCCGCCCGCGATCCCGAGGGCAACCGCTGGTACTTCGGCACCTACCGGGGCGAGCCGCGCTGAGTGCCGGTCTCAGGTCGCGGTGTAGCCGAGCTGGCGTCGCATGTACGGCGTCATCAGGGTCTTCGCCTTGGCCAGCACCGAGGTGCGGCCTCCCAGGACGGCGGTCTCGCCGCCCGGGATGGGCACCGTCGTGACGCCGTCGGCGGAGCCGAACGGGACGATCATCGGGGTGCGGTGGAAAGGCCGGTACAGGCGCAGGTCCCTGCGGTGGCGTCCGGCGCTGTTCAGGTAGGTGCGGATGTTCCAGGCGGCGAGGTCGGCCTGGGTCAGCGCGGCCGGGGTGATCTTGAGCTCGGTGGCGTCGTTGACGTCGCCGACCGCGAAGACGTCCAGGCGGCCTCCGACGCGCAGCGTCCGGTCGACCTTGATGTGTCCGGTCTCGTTCAGCCAGTCGCCGTGGCCGCCCAGTCGCAGCCAGAGTGTGTTGGGCGTGGTGCCCGTCGCCCAGAAGGACAGGTCCGCTGCGATGACGTTGCCCCGTGCGTCGCGGTAGGTGCCGAAGTCGTTGCCGGGCGACATGAACGAGTCGAGGCGGACCTCGACGTCGTGCGACTCCAGCCAGGCGCGGGCACGCCGGCCGGCGCGCGCGATGCCCGTCGAGTGCAGCAGTTCGGTGCCGGAGTGGGCGAGGGTGACCCGGGCGTCCGGGCGGGCCAGGCGTATCTCGGCGCTGAGTTCGACCCCGGAGGGCCCGCCGCCGACGACCAGGATGTGCTCGGCGTCGGCCACCTTGTGCTGGTGGCCGGCGAAGGCCTCGACCGCCTCGTCGGCAGTGCTGCCGACGAATCGGGCCGGTTCGGGGTAGTCGGCGCCGGTGGCGATCACCACCACGTCGTACGGCAGTCGCTCCCCCGTGCCCAGCACCACCTGCCGTTCGGCGGTGTCGACACGGACCACCTTGCCCAGGACGACCCGGCCGTGCTGCAGCAACCGGTCGTAGGGGATGAACGGCGTCACGGACCACTCCGGGCGGACTCCGGCCCGCAGGGAGGCGATCCGGTGGAAGAACACCTCCTTGCGGTCCACGAGCGTCACCCGCGCGGTCCCGTCGAGTCGTTTCGCCACGCGCACGCCCGCGTAGCCACCGCCTATCACCACTACGTCGCCGTGCAGCACGCCGGGTCTCCTGTGCAAGTGGGGGGTGGTGAGCGGCGCCCTCCGTCGGCTCCCCCGGCCACTCGAACTGATGAGCAGCCTAGCGCTTGAACTTTTAAGCAAATGGGGGGAGTTTGTGTGCGTCCCGTGAAGCGATGGGGCAGGCTCGCCGCCGAACTCAGCGTACGAGACAGGGGCGTTGGGCGTCGAAGGTCCAGCCCTCGATGAGATAGCGCATGCCGACCGCGTCGTCGCGCCCCGACAGCGCCTTCGCCCGGTACAACTCGTGGGCCGCCATGAGCCGTTCCCGGTCGAGACGGACGCCGAGGCCGGGAGTGTCCGGCACGGCGACCTCGCCGCCGACGATCCTCGGCGGCTCGACGGTGAGCCGCTCCTGTCCCTCCTGCCAGATCCAGTGCGTGTCCAGCGCGTTGTACTCGCCCGGGGCCGCGGCTCCGCAGTGCGCCATCATCGCGAGCGAGATGTCGAAGTGATTGTTGGAGTGGCAGCCCCAGGTCAGCCCCATCGCGTCGCACAACTGGGCCACGCGCACCGACCCCTGCAGGGTCCAGAAGTGCGGGTCGGCGAGCGGGATGGAGACGGACTGCAGCGCGAGCGCGTGGGTCAGCTGCCGCCAGTCGGTGGCGATCATGTTGGTGGCCGTCGGCAGCCCGGTGGCCCGGCGGAACTCCGCGAGGATCTCGCGGCCCGAGTAGCCGTCCTCGGCTCCGCAGGGATCCTCGGCATAGGCGAGGGTGCCGACGAGGGGGCGGCACAGCTCGACGGCCTCGCGCAAGGACCAGGCGCCGTTCGGGTCCAGCGTGACGCGGGCTTCGGGGAAGCGGTCCTTCAAGCCCCGTACGGCCTCGACCTCCTCGGCGCCGGGCAGGACACCGCCCTTGAGCTTGAAGTCCCGGAAGCCGTAGTGGTCGTAGGTGGCCTCGGCCTGGCGGACGATCGCCTCGGGGGTCAGCGCCTCCTCGCGGCGGACGCGGTACCACGCCACGTCGGCGTCCGGCGCGCGGTGGTAGTCGAGGTCGGTGCGGTCGGGGTCGCCGACGTAGAAGAGGTAGCCGAGGACGCGTACGGCGTCGCGCTGCTTGCCGTCGCCGAGGAGGGCGGCGACCGGGACCTCCAGATGCTGGCCGAGGAGGTCGAGGAGAGCCGACTCGATCGCGGTGACGGCGTGCACGGTGGTGCGCAGGTCGAAGGTCTGGGCACCGCGGCCGCCCGCGTCACGGTCGGCGAACCGGGCCCGCACGGACCGGAGTACGCGTTTGTAGTCGCCAACCTGCGCGCCCAGCACGAGGTGTTCGGCGTCGCGCAGGGTCTGGGTGATCTTCTCGCCGCCGGGCACCTCGCCCAGACCGGTGCGCCCTTCGGAGTCCTCGATGACGACGACGTTGCGGGTGAAGTAGGGGGCGTGGGCGCCGGAGAGGTTGAGCAGCATGGAGTCCCGGCCGGCGACCGGGTAGACGGAGAACGTCGTGACGACAGGCTGGGTCATGGGCAAGTGCCTTTCTCGTGCGGGAGGTTGGCGGTGAGGTGTCACACGTTGAGGGCGTCGAGCACCTGTTCAAGGACGAGCACGCCGCCCAGGCCGAGTATCGCGAGCACCGTCGTGTAGGTCGTCCGTGCCTTGATCGCGTCGATGACGGACAGGTTGAAGTACTCCTTGAACATCCAGAAGCCGGGATCGTTCACATGGGAGAACGCGATCGAGCCGCAGGAGACGGCGAGCACCATGACCTCGGGGTGGACGCCGCTGCCGGCGAGCAGGGGCAGCGCGACACCGGAGGCGGTGACGACGGCGACGGTCGCGGAACCGAGAGCGACGCGGAGGATGACGGCGATCAGCCAGGCCAGGATGATCGGCGAGATGGACCAGTTCTCGGTGGAGTCCTTGATGTAGTCGGAGATGCCGCCCTCGACGAGCACCTGCTTGAAGGCGCCCCCCGCGCCGATGACCAGCAGGATCATCGCCATGGCCTGGGCGGCCTCCCGGCAGGAGGCGGCGACGTCCGCGAGGCTGCGCCCGATGCGCGGGCCGAGCGCCCAGATCGCCAGGAGCAGGGTGAGCAGCAGGGCGATCGGCGCGGAGCCGATGAACGCGACGAAGTGCAGCCACGGGCTCGATCCGGAGGTGGCGAGGTCGGTCACCGCGGCGCCCGCGATCAGCACGACGGGCAACAATGCCACGGCCAACGACCAGCCGATGCCGGGCAGTTCCTCCTCCTCGAAGACGCGCTCGCTGACCAGCCCCTTGGGGACGGTCGGGTTCATCGCGCGTACGAACGGCAGCCGCGGCCAGACCAGGGCGATGAGGGCACCGGCCGGGACGGCGACGAACAGGCCGTAGAACAGGGTGAGTCCGACGGAGGCGTGGAAGGTGGCGGCGACCGCGGTAGGGCCCGGGTGGGGCGGCAGGAAGCTGTGCATGGTGGACAGGGCGATGGACATCGGCAGGCCCACCCACAGCAGGTTGGAGCGGGTGACGCGGACCAGGGTGAAGGCGACCGGCACGATGATGACGAAGGCCACCTCGTAGAACATCGTCACGCCGATGAGCATGGCGGTCAGCACCATCGCGACCTGGACCCAGCGCGGGCCGCAGACGTCGAGGATCCTGGTGGCGATGTGCTGGGCCGCGCCGGAGTCCCCCATCACCCGGCCGACCATGGCGCCGAGCCCGATGGTGAGCATCGTGTCGCCGATCTGGCCGCCGATGCCCTCGGACAGGACGTCCGAGATCTTCTCCAGGGGAATGCCCCGGACCACGGCCACCCCCACCGCCACCAGCAGCAGCGCGGCGAAGCCGTTCAGCCTGAGCTTCGTCATCAGGAACAGGAGGATCAGCACGCTGATCCCGACCACCACGAGCGGCATCTGTCAGTTCTCCCTTGAACTGCCGTCCATTCACTTGAACGAAGTCCTCCCATGAGGACGTCGTCTACATATGAGGACGGAGGTTAGGTTGATCGACACGGCCGGGTCAATGGGTGCGCACCGGTCGGCTTGGGCTGACGCGCCGTCAGCCGGTCCGGTACCAGAGGGATACGGCCAGGCCGAGCCCCGCCAGCGCGATGGCGATCCGCAGCGGTTTCTCGGGCAGCCGTCGTACGACCACCGGCCCCACCCGGCTGCCGATCAGACAGCCGAGGCCGAGTGCCGCCGCCGCCCTCCAGTCGACCGGCGCGAGGAAGGCGTAGGCGATCGCCGCGGTGACGTTGGCGGCTCCGGTGGCGACGTTCTTCACGGCGTTGGTCACCCGGAGCGGCTCGTCGGCGGCGAGGGACAGCACCGCGAGCATCAGGACGCCGGCCGCGGCCCCGAAGTAGCCGCCGTAGAGCCCCACGAGGAGGACCGCGAGGATCAGCGGGAGCCGGCCGCGCAGGCCGTCCCGTGGCGGGCGTCGGTCGGCGAGCCGACGCAGTGGTTCACGTACCAGGATCAGGACCGAGCCCAGGGCGATCAGCCATGGCACGACATGCTCGAAGGTCGACGACGGCGTGCCCAGCAGCAGTGCCGCGCCGACCGAGCCGCCGGCCGCAGAGAGGAGCCCGAGCCGGACCAGACGGCGGCGCTGTCCGCGCAGCTCCTCGCGTGAACCGGCCGCGGTTCCCAGGGTGTTGGTGAACAGCGCGACCGTGTTGGTGACGTTGGCGGCCACCGGTGGCAGACCGGCGGCCAGCAGCGCGGGATAGCTGAAGAGCGAGGCCAGTCCCGCGATCGATCCGGCGAGCCCGGAGGCGACACCGGCCACGGCGAGCAGGAACACGGAGCCGACCGACACGGGGCCTCCCTCTCCAGTCGGTGAGCACGGAGGCCCCATCTTGCCCGGCGAGCGTCCCACATGTAAGACGGTGTCTACATAGGGAGACGGTCTTCTGGTCCCTTCCACGTCCAGGCCGGGGTCAGCGGGACCGGCTCAGGTCGCTCCACGGAGGTCGTCAGCGTGATGCGCCTGCCCTCGGCAGCGGAGCGCAGCAGCGCGGTCATCGTCTCCAGGACGTGCAGGGCGACGTCCCCGCCGGCGCGGGGCGGGCGCCGGTCGTCGGCCCTGAGAAAGTCGAGCAGGCCGATGCCGCGGGCCGCGTCGGCGTAACCCGCCGACGGAGCGAGGGTGCGCCAGTCGGTGCCGCCCAGTTCGAAGAGCTGTACCTCACCGTCGAACTGGTTGGGATCGGGGACGGCCAGGGTCCCCCTCTCGCCGTGGACCTCGATCGGCGCGGCGGTCGTGGTGACACCGTCGAAGCTCGTGGTGAGGGTGGACAGGGCGCCGCTGGTGTGTTCCAGGACGCCGGAGACATGACTGTCCACCTCGACCGGGATCCGCTCCCCCTGACGCGGCCCGGAGCCGATGACCCGCTCGCCGCGCAGCCGGCTGGACGCGCCGGTCACCGTCCGCACCGGGCCCAGGAGGTGGACGAGCGCCGAGATGTAGTACGGCCCCATGTCCAGCAACGGGCCGCCGCCCGGCCCGTAGTAGAAGTCGGGGTTGGGGTGCCAGCGTTCGTGGCCCGGGGTGACCATGACCGCCGACGCCGCGAACGGCCGCCCGATCAACCCGGCGTCGACGGCCGCGCGGGCCGTCTGGGTACCGGTGCCCAGGACGGTGTCCGGCGCGCAGGCCACACCGACTCCCGCCGCGGCGGCGGCGTCGAGGACCGCTCTGCCGTCGTCGAAGGCACTGGCCAGCGGCTTCTCGGTGTAGACGTGCTTGCCGCGGCCGATCGCTTCGAGGGCGATTTCGGCGTGCGCGGCCGGGGTGGTGAGGTTGAGGACGGTGTGGAGGTCGGAGGCGGCGAGCAGGTCCTCTACGCTCAACGCCTCGGTGCCCGGCAGCTGTTGGGCGACCTCGGCCGCGCGGGCGGCGTCGAGGTCGGCGACCGCGGCGATCTGCACGTCTGGGTGCTCCGTGAGCGTGCCGAGGTACGCCTGCGAGATGACGCCGAGCCCTACGATGCCGATGCGGTGCGCGTCGCCCACAGCATTCCCCTCTCGATGACGGTCCGGACGGCGGCGTCCTCCAGTACGTCGAGACTGTGTCCCGGCGTGGTGACGACGATGCGTCCCTCGCCCCACCGCCGGGTCCAGATCGCCGGCGAGGTCACCGGACGGTTCCAGGGCTGCCAGGGCCGTACCGGATGGGTGGTGGTGGCGAGGACGTCGATGAGGTCGTCGTGGAGCACCCAGTACTGCTCGGTCTCCAGCTCGAAGTCCTCCAGCCCCGCGGTCACGGGGTGTTCACGGCCGAGCTCCGTGAAGTGCACGGTGTGCGGCAGGAAGTTGTCCTCGGCCTCCCCGCGCCGAAGACAGGGCTCCTTGCCGGGGTGGGTCGCGAACTGGCCGCCGACCAGGTGGAGATAGTCGGAGGAGGCGCGGAAGGAGTCGGCGATCCCGCCGTGCCAGCCGGTGAGGCCGGTTCCCGCGGCGACCGCCGCGCCGAGTCCGGCCACCTGCTCGTGTGTGATCTCCGCCATGGTCACGCATTGCACGATGAGATCGGTGGCCCCCAACTCCTCGGCGTCGCCGTACACTTCAGTCGTCTCCTCGACGCGCACGGCGTAGTCGTTGTCCTCGAGGAAGGGGATGAACAGCTCGGTCGCCTTGACCGGTTGGTGCCCCTCCCATCCTCCGCGCACCACCAGGGCCCTTTTCTGCGCCACGTGCCGCTCCCTCTCCGGTTGTTGGCTTCGACGCCATGGGGCCTGCCCAGCCTGAACCACGGATGAACCGAAGATAGACTCGGGCGGCATGACCGTCTCACACCCGTTCACCCGCTACGTCGCGATCGGCGACAGCCTGACGGAAGGCGTCGGTGATCCCACCCCGACGGGCGGGCCCCGGGGCTGGGCCGACCGGCTCGCCGAGACCCTCGCGCGGACGCAGCCCGGTCTGACCTACGCCAATCTGGCCGTGCGCGGAAAGACCAGCACCCAGATCAGGGCCGACCAGCTGTCCCCGGCGCTGGCGTTGCGGCCCGACCTGGTGACGGTGACGGCGGGCATGAACGACGTCGTACGGCGGCGCTACGACCCCGAGGCGGTCGCCGCGAACATCGAGGAGACGTTCGCCCGGCTGACCGCGTCGGGTGCCCACGTCGTCACGATGACCTTCCCCGACCTCGGCACGGTCTCCCCGGTCGCGCGCCGGGTGCGACCGCGCATCATCGGTCTCAATTCCCGGCTGCGCGACATCGCGGGACGGTACGGCGTATCGGTCCTGGACGTCTTCCCGCACCCCTTCACGGCCGACCCCCGCCTGTGGAGCGACGACCGCCTGCACGCGAGCCCGGTCGGGCACGCCCGGATCGCCGCCGGCATGGCCCACACCCTGGGGCTGCCGGGCCACGAGAACTGGGCGGAGCCGCTTCCGGCCCTGACCCCCGTGTCGGTGTTCCGCGCCCTGGGAGCCGATGTCCGCTGGGCGGTGGACCATGTCGGCCCCTGGGCATGGCGGCGCCTGCGCGGCCATGTACCCGGCGACGGTTTCGTGGCCAAGCGCCCCGTGCCGAGCCCGGTGCTCCCCCAGCACGCGGGCTGAACCGCCCGGCCGGCTTCAGCGGGAGCCGGTTCCGTCGCGCCGGGGCCGGGCCGCCAGGACCGCCACGTCGTCCTCGGCGTGCCGCGCGCCCAGGCCGGTGAGGACGGTGTTCAGGATGTCCTCCACTCCGGCGCCGGGCCGGAACCGGATCCGGGCGAGCCGTTCCAGGGACACGTCGATGTCCTCGCCCCGCCGCTCGACGAGGCCGTCGGTGAACATCAGCAAGGTCTGCGTCTCGTCCAGGGCGTAGGTGGTGGGTTCGTAGCCCCCGAGCCCGGTGCCGAGCGGCGGCCCGACCGGCATCGGCAGAGCGGCCGTCCCTCCCCGGCGGCCGATCACCGTGGGCGGCAGATGCCCGGCACCGGCCAGCGTCACCCTGCCCCGGGCCGGGTCGACGCGGGCGATCAGACAGGTGGCGGGTCTGCGGTCGGGTGCGGCTGAGGCGATCTCGTCCAGCTGGCGCAGGATGCGCTGCGGCGGCAGATCGGCCGCGGCCAGGGAGCGCAGGTCGGAACGGTAGGCGGCCATGTCGACGGCGGCCTCCACGCCGTGCCCCATGACGTCGCCGACCACCAGCAGCGTGCGCCCGAAGTTCAGCCGTACCGTCTCGCACCAGTCACCGCCGACCAGGGCGCGCCTGCCGGCGGGCAGATAACGGGTGGCCACGTCGAGGTTGGGGTGCGGGCGTCCCGGCTCGGCACGCAGGGCGCGCTGCAGGTCCCCGGCGGTGCGGCTGACACCGGCGTAGTCCCGGGCGTGCCGGAGATGGGAGGCGGCCCGCTCCGCGAGAAGGGCGAGGAGACGGCCCTCGGTCGGGGTGAAGGGGGCGTGGTCCCGGGCGCAGACGAGGATGCCGTAGCGCAACGCGCCGGTGGCCACGGGCACGCACAGCGCGGGACGTGACCGCCCGGGTGCCGTGGAACCCTCCGGCAACCCGGCCTGTGCTTCGGCCCACGAGTCCACCGTGTCCCGCGCGATCGCCCTGGCCCACCGGACGTCCGGCAAGGCGTCCGCGTCGCCGACGATCGCCACGTACCCCGAGACGGTCGCGCCCTCGACCCGGACGACCGCGGCCGAGCAGCCGAAGCGGTCGGCGACCGCCCGGGTCAGCTCAGCGCAGGTCGTCTCCTCGTCGAGGGTCGTGCCGATCCCGGCCACCGCGGCCCGCAGCGTCTCCAGCGCCTCGCCGACGGAGCCGCACGACTCCACCGCCGGGGACGCGTCCACCGGCCTGGCAGTGCGGAGCGACCGGATCAGCCGCACGACTCTGAACACCTTCAAATCGTGACAAACAGCGGCGCCACCCGCACCGTACCCGGCCCCACCGTCACCGCCGCCGCACGCTCCAGTCGAAGCTCCCCCGGCACACCAGCGCTCCCGATGCGTCGACGACCTCGACCTCGGTGGAGAGCCGGACCCGGTCCGTCTCACGCGTCCACAGCGGGCGCAGGGCGTCGCGGGCCTCGTCCGTCAGACGACAGGAGGCCAGGAGCCGCCCGCGCGCCGGGGCGAGAAACTCCACGGAGGCGGATCTGCCGAGCGGCACGACGCCTTCCATCTCACCGTCGGCGCCGCCGGCCGCGATGATCGCCGCCAGGCCGGTCGCGTCGATCAGGGCGACGAGTCCGCCTGAGTGCAGTGAGCCGATGACGTTGGCCAGCTCAGGAGACGTCCGCAGCGCCACCTCGGCCGCGGCGTCGGCGGCGCGGACGACCTCGATACCGGCGGTGCGATGTGCGGGTATCGGCTCCAGCAGCGCGCGGGCCAGCGCGGTCCTGTCCATGGCCGCAGCCTCGCACGGGCCACTGGCCAGAAGGTGTCCACAAGGACAACAGCCCCGTCACCGCATCACGTGATCGACGCCACACCACGACAGATGTTCAAAATTTGAAGCACAGCGGCTATGGTCCAGCTATCCGATTCAAATTTGAATAAGCCATCGCCCTCGGGAGATGCCATGACCGCCCACGCCCCCGCCGCCTCCGTCCGCACCCGTGTCACCATCCCGCTGCGCTTCCCCGACGGCTACGAAGTCACCGCCGAGACCGTCACCTTCCACGGGCTCGTCGACGGCAAGGAACACGTGGCGCTGATCCTCGGGGATCCCGCCGCGGCCCCGGCGCCGCTGGTACGGATGCACTCGGAGTGCCTGACCGGGGACGTCTTCGGCTCCGCCCGCTGCGACTGCGGACCCCAGCTGCGCGAGGCCGTCGAGCGCATCGCCGAAACCGGCGGCGTCCTGCTCTATCTGCGTCAGGAAGGCCGCGGCATCGGCCTCTACAACAAGCTCGACGCTTACGCCCTGCAGGACGCGGGCCTGGACACCTACGAGGCCAACACCGCCCTGGGCCTGCCCGAGGACGGACGCGACTACACCGCCGCCGCCCAGATGCTCGGCGCGCTGGGCATCACCGGACTCGACCTGCTCACCAACAACCCCGACAAGGCGGGCCAGTTGCGGGCCCTCGGCGTCGACGTCCGCCTCGTGCGGCCCACCGGCGTCCACACCACCCCCAGCAACCTGCGCTACCTCCACGCCAAGGTCCGCCGTACCCACCACACCCTCGACCTGCCCCTGGTCGCCGGTCTCGCCGGCTGACGCCCTCACCCCGGAGTCGCACCATGCCCATGTCCCACGGCCGCGCCGCCACCGACGCCGCCCCGCGCTACGCCAAGCAACTCGCCTCGCACTTCGGCCGGAAGATCCCCACCGAGGAACTGCCCGAAGGGCGCCACCGCCTCACCTTCCAGCAGACCGACGTCCTGCTGGAGCCCGCGGAGGACCACCTGCTGATCCGGGTGACCGCGCCCGACGCCTCCGCGCTCACCGCCATCCAGGACGTCGTGGCCAGCCACCTCGAACGCTTCGGCCGCCGCAACGAGTTGACCGTCGTCTGGGAGCAGTCATGAGGGCCGTCACGATCGACGGCTTCGGCGCCGAGCCGCGCCTCACCGACCTTCCCGTGCCGCAACCGGGCCCAGGAGAGCTGCTGGTACACCTCCACGCGGCCGCGCTGAACCCCTTCGACTGGAAAGTGGCCGACGGCGCCCTCAGGGACGCGGTCGAGCACCACTTCCCCCTCGTCATGGGCTCCGACGGCGCTGGAGTGGTCGAGCGCATCGGTGAGGGCGTCAACCGCTTCCGCCTCGGCGACACCGTCTACGGCCAGTTCATGAACGTGGCCCGGGGACACGGCTCGTACGCGGAGTACGTCCTGGTCCCGGAGGACGGCAGGCTCGCCCGCATACCCGAGGACCTGCCGTTCGCTGTCGCCGCGGCCCTGCCGACCGCCAGTGCCACCGCCTACCAGGCCATCGAGGCGGCCCGGCTGGACACGGGGCAGATCATCCTCGTCAACGGCGCCTCCGGCGGCGTCGGTCAGTCGGCGATCCAGTTCGCCGTTCACGAAGGCGCACGGGTGCTGGCCACCGCCGCCCCCGACATCGCCGGTCACCTCCGCGACCTCGGCGCCCACGAGACCCTCGACTTCACCGCTGCGCCCGTCGCCGAGCAGGTGCTGGCCGCGCACCCGGACGGCATCGACGCCGTCCTGGACCTGATCACCCACCCCGGTGGAGACATCGGCGCCTTCGCCGCCCTGCTCAAGCCCGGCGGCCGGCTGATCAGCACCAACCACGCCACCGACCCCGAGGCCCTGGCCGCCCGCGAGATCCACGGCGTCAACCTCTCCAGCAGCCCGAGCCAGGCCGAACTCGCGGCCCTCGCCGACCTCGCGGCCGCCGGAAAGCTCCGCGTCACCGTCGACGCGGAGATCTCCCTGGCCGACGCCCCCGCCGCGGTGGCCCGCGCCCGCTCCGGCCACGCCCGCGGCAAGACGGTCATCCTGCTCTGAGCCGTATGGTCATCCGCGGTTCGGCTCCACGTACTCGCGGTCCTCGCACTCCCCTTCGACGGCGTCCCGCCTGTGCCGCCGCTGCGGCACAGGAGTCGAGGTCCCTCGCGGGACGTAGACGTCCCCGCTCAGGCGGCGCAGCGGTGTCACCCGGCTGCGGATCCGTGACGTTCCACTGATGTTCATGGTCCCACCCTGCGTCGCGGGAGCCGACGCAACCAGGTCCCTCCCGCACGCAGGATCACCGGTCCCGGTAGCAACGCCACCAGCGTCAGCGGGAATACGCGGGCTCCCGGCGCACGACCCAGCCGTACACGACCACCGAGCACACGGCCGCGAGCGCGCACCACGTCGAGACGAACTCCAGCCGCCACAGCACCCAGCACAGCAGCGCCCCCACCCCGGCCAGCAGACCGAGTCCGCGCACCCATCCGTCGGTGGCCAGCAGCAGCGCGCCCACGGTGGCCAGCAGATACCCCGCCACGAGCACACCCCCGTGTGTCAGCCCGAGCACGTAGCCGACGGTGTGGCCCCGGATCTCGGCGCGGACGGGGCGGGTGGCGATGGCGTACGACAGCGCGGCGGCGGTCGCGACCCCGCTCGCCACGGGAACGGCGAGCCGAACCCTGGCCCGTCGCGGAACCGCGCACAGCACCGCGAACGGCACCCACACCGCCAACAGCGGAAAGGCGATCACGGCCCAGGCGACGGTGGCCGGACCGGTACCGCCGTCGGCATGCCAGACCCACGCCTCGACCAGCTGATGGCCGCCCAGCAGCAACGGCAGTGCGGCCAGCGGAAGTTCACGCACCCGACGTACCCGCGCCACGCAGACGGCGCCGACGCCGGCGATCCCGGCGCCGGCGACGAGATCGGCCGTCGCGCTCCAGCACATGGCTCCACCCTGACCTCGACCGTGCCGCGCCGCCATGGCGGGACACCTGTGTGCGTACCGGTGCTCAGTCCGCCGGCGGCGGCCCGCTGGTCCCGCGTACCACCAGCTTCGGGTCCAACACGGCTTCCCGGGGGTCCAGTTCGGGTTCCTCCAGCCGCTCCACCGCGAACCGCACCGCGTGTTCGGCCATCAGCACCGCGTCCTGCCGTACGGTCGTCAGGCCGATCGGCATCAGATGCGAGAGGTGGCTGTCGTCGTACCCCACGACGGACATGTCCCGGGGGACCTCGACACCGGCCCGGGTCAGCGGCATCAACAGGCCCATCGCGCATCGGTCGTTGCCGGCGAGGACGGCGGTGGGCAGGGGCAGGCCCCGGTCGCGCTCCTGAAGCAGCAGACGTCCGGTCTCGATGCCGGACTCCTCGGTGTGGTCGCCGGGCAGGACCCGCGCCTCCTCCTCCAGCCCGTGCCGACGCATCGCCGCCCGGTAGGCCCGCCGCCGCTCGGCCGACCCCGGTCCCCGGCCGCCGTCGATGTGCAGGATCCGTCGGTGGCCGAGTTCGACCAGATGGTCCATGGCCTGCCGGACGCCCTTGCCCTCGGCGGAGTGGACGAAGTCCACATGGGCGTGCGGGACCCGGCGGCTGACGGAGACGGCGACCGTGCGGCGCCCCAACTCGTCCAGGAAGGCGGGCTCGGCGAAGGAGCCGAGCAGGATCACCGCCTCGCAGCGGTGACTGAGCAGCGCCTCGACGGCCTTCTCCTCGCTGCGGCCCCGGGTGGCGCCGGAGAGCAGGACCTCGTAGCCGAGACGTTCGGCCTCGGGGTAGATGCCCTCGATCAGATTGGTGTGGAAGGTCTGCTGGACGGTGAACATGACGCCGAGCGTGCGGCTCCGGCCACGCGCCAGCAGCCGGGCCGCGCTGTCGGGCCGGTAGCCGATCTCGTCGGCGACCCGCAGCACCCGCTCCCGGGTCTCCTCGCTCGCGCCCGGCTGGTTGCGGAACACGATCGAGACGAGCGCCCGCGAGACGCCGGCCTTCTCGGCGACGTCCGCCATCGTGGGCCGCTGCTTGCCCGATGCATCCACCCGTGACCACCCTCCGACGCCGCCCACCCTATTGGCATGACCTTGGGGCTGGGGACATCGTACCCGGCTAGCGCGCACTAATAGAGCGTGCGAGTGAAGCGTCGGACCGCTATCCGCCCAACGAAGGTGCGTCACCATCTTGACCGGTGACGCACCTCATGCGAGCCTGAGTCCCACGGCGGACCGCAGAACTCGATCCGCCAAGCGAACAGCGGAGGTTGACCGTGGAGATCCAGAGCACCCCGAGCAGCGCTGCGGCCGCGCGCCACGCACGGTTCGGCACGTTGCCCGAGCGCATCCGCTACGAGGACATGACCGAGGAGAAGGCGGCCACACCGCACGACCCGGCACGGGAGGCCTACAACCCCGAGGGCGCCTGGATGTCCTTCTCCTGCCTGGCCGCGGACCTCGGCCTGTGAGACGCCCGCGTCGACCGAGGATTCATCACCTGTCAGGACGGTGATGTCGATACGCCTAGTGCCAGTTGCTGATCCTGACGTCCTGAGGTGCCGGGTCGCCCTTTCCGGTCTCGACGAGCTTCTTGAGGCTCATCAGGAAGGTCGCCCACTTGGTGCTGCAGTGGTACATGAACTCCACCGGCTCCCGCCAGCCTTCGTGCCGGAAGAGGACGATCGTGAAGCCGTCCTCCTGCTTCAGGTCGAAGGTGATGTGGGTGCCGACCCATTCCTCGGGACCGTCGACCACCTCCCAGCGCACCAGCTCGCGGGGCCGGGCCTCCAGGACCTTGATGTCGAACCCGCCGGGCTCGAAGCGGAACCGGACCACTCCCCCGGTCTCGGGGTCGCCGTCGGTGTCCTGGGTCCACCAGTTCGCCAGCCCGTCGATCGTGGTCAGGGCCGCGTAGACCTCGTCGGGAGACGAGGTGACGCCGATCCTGTGCAGGATGTCCACCATGTCGATATCTCCTTCTCCGATGCTTCTCGGGCACTCGCCGCGCTCGCGCGCGGTCAGTGCTCCTCGTTACGGCGCTGGATCGCCTCGGCGATCCGCTTGATGCGTTGGAGCCGGGCGTCCCAGGCGGCGCCGACCGCTGACAACTGGTCGACGGCCCGGGCAAGTTGGGCCTCGTCGACCCGGTAGAGACGCTCGCGTCCGGACGGGGTGACGTGGACCAGTCCGACCCGGCCGAGCACGAGGAGGTGCTTGGCCACGGCCTGCCGGGTGACCGGCAGTCGCTCGCTGAGCGTGGTCGCCGTACCGCCGCCGTCGGCCAGCAGCAGATCGAGCATCCGCCGGCGTATGGGGTCGCCCACCGCCGACCAGAGCTCGTCGTCGATGGCAGTGCTCACGGCGTCGACACCACCCGGTCGACGTAGCTGACGAGCCGCGGGAGGAAGTGGTCCCAGCCGGCGGCGTTCTGCCGGTAGCGCTCTTCGAGCACGGCGGCCTCCCAGCCGTTCTCCCGGAAGCCGCCCTCGGAGAACCGCAGCAACGTGCCGGTGCCGGAGGGGACCAGGTCGAAGGTCACCAGCAGCGAGTTGTCGACCGACGCGACCTCACCCTCCTCGTACGCCCACCGGAAGGAGAAGCGCCGGGGCGGGTCGGCCTCCAGCACGGTGAGCGGTACGACGTTCGCCCCCGGGGTCGTTCTGTCGCCGAACACGACGACCCCGGTGGCCCCGGGCTCCGGCTTGAGCTCCGCCTCGTCCGGCCACCACTCCTGGAGGTGTTCGGGCGTGCTGACCACCTCGTAGACGACCTCGGGTGCGGCCTCCACGTAGATCTCGCGCTCGATGCTGCCGTACTCCATCCGCCCTCACTCCATTCGCAACCTTTGGTTGCACATCACCGTACGCCCCGAGCGACGAACGTGCAACCATTCGTTGCGCGACGGCTCCGTCAGGACAGCGGGGGCGGCGGGAGCTGGAGGTGGCGTACATCCTCCGGAACCGGCCCGCTGGGGCGGAACAGGGGTGCCGACTCGCCGTCCGCGGCCGTGGCCGGCGCGTCGGTCAGGCGCATGCGGTCACGCAGGCGGCCGTAGAAGTCGGCGGGGCTGAGCCTGACCAGGCGCAGCGGCTCGGGCGCCGCGATCACGCCGATCCAGTCCCCGGGTTCGAGGACGCCGCGCGGCTGGCCGTCGACGCTGACTGCGGCGCGCCCGGAGTGGGGCAGGACGCGCAGGGCGATCGGCTCGTCGGCGTTGGCGATCACCGTGCGGTTGAACGTCATGTGCGGGGCGACCGGCGTGAACACCACCGCCCGCATCCGGGGCGAGAGCACCGGTCCCCCGGCCGCGAAGCTGTAGGCGGTCGAGCCCGTGGGGGTGGCGACGATGAGACCGTCGGCGGAGTACGAGGCCAGCAGCCGGCCCGCGATGTAGACGCCGACACTCACCTGGCGGTCCCGGGCCAGCTTCTCCACCACGATGTCGTTGAGCGCGGTGACGTCCAGCGCCACGCCCCACGAGTCGTCGGAACCGGACCGCGGCGGTGGCGGCGGCAGCGCGGGGCCCCGGCCGTAGCACAGGATCTGCTCCATGTCGGAGGGCATCTCGAGCGGCTTGGACGCCCGCATCGTGAGGGTCATCCGCTCCTCGCACTCCGAGCGCCCGGCGTGCACGGCGTCCAGCGCCCGTTCGACCTCGGTGACCGGGGTCTCGGTCAGGAAGCCGACCTTGCCGAGGTCGACGCCGAGCACCTGGATGTTCTTCTTGGCCGCGATACGGGCGCCGCGCAGGAAGGTGCCGTCCCCGCCGAGGGTGACGATCAGGTCGGGACTGCCCGCGGCCCGCATCTCCTCCCGGCCGCTTCGGCGGCTGCCCTGCCCCTGCCACACGTCGATGTCCACGCAGCCGATGTCGCGCCGCGCGCACCACTCGCGCACGGCCTGCGCTCCCGACACCGCCTCGGGACGTCCTTCGTGCACGACGAGTCCCAACCGGCTGATCGGCATGTCGTCTCCCGGGCTGCCGTGGTCTGTCTGCGGGCTCTGTGACATGGTCACAGCTTTCGCAGGCGCCTGCCATGAGGCTGACGTACAACCGCTCCCCAGGATGTGCAGGGTCATCTGTTTTCGAGATGAGCGACATCTTGGATCATCGCAACAGGTGCGGAAGCTTCCTCCCTGCATCGGTGCTGAAGCCCTACGAGCGCCGACGCAGCCGCTCACCGAAGCTTTCCGTTCCGAGACCGAGAAGGCGGCCATGTCCCCGGATACCGGCTCCATGCGCTCAAACACAGCTCCAGCCCAGGACGCCCTCGCGCCGGCGTCCGGCGTGCCCGGCAGGCTCGTCGCGCTGCTGGCCGTCGCCTCCGGGCTGACGGTCGCCAACCTCTACTACGCCCAGCCCCTGCTCTCGACACTGCGCTCGGTCTTCCACACCGGTACGGCGACCGTCGGCCTGATCATCACCGTCACGCAGATCGGGTACGTCGCCGGGATGCTGCTGCTCGTCCCGCTCGGTGACCGCGTCGAGAAGCGACGCCTGGTGACCGTCCTGCTGGCCGTCACGACCCTCGCGCTCGTGGCGGCCGGTACGGCGACGGGGTTCGCCGTGCTGCTGGGCGCGTCCCTGATCGCCGGGGCCACCTCGGTGGTGGCGCAGATCCTGGTGCCGTTCGCCGCCGGGCTGGCCCCGGACCACGCGCGGGGCCGGATCGTCGGGCGGGTGATGAGCGGCCTGCTGACCGGGATCCTGCTCTCCCGGACCCTGAGCAGTCTGGTCTCCGACGCCGCGGGCTGGCGGGTGGTCTACCTGGGCTCCGCCGCGCTCATGGCGATCCTGGCCGTGACCCTGCATCTGACGCTGCCGGAGCACGCGCCGACCACCAGGGCGCCGTACCACCACGTCCTGCGCTCCACCCTCCGCCTGGTGCGCACGCACCCCGCGCTGCTGCGCCGCGGCCTCTACCAGGCGGCGATGTTCGGCGCGTTCAGCGCCTTCTGGACCACGGTGTCCTTCCTGCTCACCGGACCGGCGTACGGCTACTCCGCGATCGGCGTGGGGCTGTTCGCCCTGGTGGGTGCGGCGGGCGCGGCCGTCGCACCGCTGGCGGGCCGCTGGGCCGACCGGGGGCTGGCCCGGCCGGTCACCGGGATCGCGTTCGGGGTCGGCGCCCTCGCCTTCGTGCTGGCCGGGCTCGGACAGCACGAGGTCGTGCTGGTCGCGCTGGCCGCCGTCCTGCTCGATACGGCCGTGCAGACCACGCTGATCGTCGGGCAGCACACCGTCTACCGGCTGGACCCGGCCGCCCGGGCCCGCCTCAACAGCGCCTTCATCGCCGTCTTCTTCGCGGGCGGCGCACTGGGCTCGCAGCTCGGCTCGGTCGCCTACCACGCGGCGGGCTGGAACGCGGTCACCGCGCTGGGCGCCGTCCTTCCCGTCCTGGCCCTGCTGTACTGGCTGACGGAGCGGCGCACCCGCTGAACCGTCAGGCGGGCTGCCAGAGTTCGATCCGGTTGCCGTCGGGATCGGTGACCCAGCCGAAGCGGCCGACGCCCTCCATGTCCTGGGTCTCCGGGTCCACGTCCGCTCCCTTGGCGCGCAGCTGCGCGAGCATGGCGTCCAGGTCGCGGACCCGGAAGTTCAGCATGGTCTGCTGGGCGCGGGAGCCGAAGTAATCGGTCCCGGACTCGAAGGCCGCGAACACCGTGTCCCCGGGCTCCTGACGCCACAGGCCGTGCTCGTCGGTGTCCAGGCCCAGGCAGTCCCGGTACCACGCGCTCAGGGCCTGCGGGTCGCCGGCCCGCAGGAAGTATCCGCCGATTCCCAGCACACGTTCCATGCCGCCATCGTGCCAGGACCGGCCGTCCCCGGCCGGGCGAACTCCCGGTCCCGGCCCGTCAGCTGATGTACCGCAGCAGCGCGGCGACCGCCGGCGGCACCGGGCCCGGCGGACGGGCCAGCAGAACGTCCCAGTGCGGGGCCTGCCGCATGAAGCGGCGCAGGGTCAGATCCGGGAAGCGGGCGGCGATCGACTCCGGCATGGCGCAGACTCCGAGGTCGTGCCGCACCAGCTCGGCCGCGGCCACGATGTCGTTGACCTCGAACACCGCGCCGCGCTCCACCCCGGCCGACCGATAGGCCCGGTCCACTGCCTGGCGGACGGCCCATCCGGGGGCGAAGTCGACGAACGGCAGGCCGGCGGTCTCGGCGAGGGTGACCTCGTCGGGGCGGGCGAAGGACCGGGCGGGCGCCGCCGCCAGCACCATCTCCTCACGGGCCAGCACCTTGGTGACCAGCCCCCGTTGCTGCTGCCGGTCGAAGGCCACGACGGCGAGGTCCACCGACCCCTCCCGCAGGGCCTGCCGGATGTCGACGACCGCCGCCTGCCGCAGCCGGACCATGACCCGGGGGTGCTCGGCGCGCAGCGCGGCCAGCGCCCGGTGCAGGTCCGCCCACACGCCCTGCATCGTGCCGACCGTGATCCGCCCGCGCAGTTCACCGCGTGCGGCGGCGGCCGCCTCGCGGGCCTGCTCGGCCGCCCGCAGCGCGGCACGCGCCGCCGGCACGAACTCCTCGCCCGCCGCGGTGAGCGTCACCCGGTGCGTGGTGCGGTCGAACAGCCGGATGCCGAGCTCCTTCTCCAGCTCGCGCACGGTGCCGGAGACCGCCGACTGCACCACGTGCAGCCGTCGGGCGGCCGCCGTGAAGCCGCCCTCTTCGGCGACCGCGACGACGACCTCCATCTGCCGAAGGTCCATTCCCTCTCCCCACGCATCGCTCCACGGCCACCGACGTGCACCCGATCATCGCACCCACGGCCGGGCCGAACCCCGTCCCGCCACCGCTGATACCCGCAGGGCATGACAGCGGCCCGAAGAGGTCTTGGACGCCCCGCCCCGACCGCCCGCACGCTGAAGTCGACGTTTTCGACACCCCTTTGAGGAGCACATCCGATGAAGGTCTTCCTGACCGGCGGGTCCGGTTACATCGGCAAGGCGACGATCGCCGCCCTGATCCGGCACGGGCACACCGTGGAGGCGCTGGCCCGCAGCGAGGACGCGGCCCGTACGGTCGGCGAGCTGGGGGCCGTACCGGTGACCGGCGGTCTCGGCGACCTCGACGTGCTGAACGCCGCCGCAGCCCGCGCCGAGGCCGTCGTCCACCTGGCGCAGGCCGACACCGGTGAGGCCGATCTCGCGGCGGCCGGAGCCCTGCAGGACGGAATCGGCTCCGGCACGTACGTCCACACCGGCGGGACCTGGGTGTACGGCGACACGGACGGTGTGGCCGACGAGACCGCCCCGTGGAACCCGCCGCCCGTGGTCGCCTGGCGCCACCCGGTCGAGGAGGCGGTCCTGCGGCGGGCGGAGCGCGGCGGGCGCCCGGTCGTCGTCCAGCCCGGCCTGCTGTACGGCGGGGAGAACCGCCTGATCGACCTGTTCTTCACCGCCCCCGGCAGGCAGGCGGGCGCCATCCCCTACATCGGCGACGGCGGCAACCAGTGGGCGCTGGTCCACGTCGACGACGTGGCGGAGCTGTACGTCGCCGCGCTCGGGGCCCCGGCGGGAGCGGTGTACGTCGGCGTGGGCGGGGTGAACCCGACAGCCAGGCAGGTGGCCCTGGCGCTGAGCCGGGCGGCGGGCATCGCGGGGAAGATCGTCTCGATCTCCCTGGACGAGGCCCGTGAGCGCATGGGCGCCATCGCCGACGCCTTCGCCCTCGACCAGCGGTTCACCCCGGCCCGCGCCCGCACCGAGCTGGGCTGGACGCCGGTCCACACCGACCCGCTCGCCGATCTCGAACGCGGCTGACCGGATCAGCCGGCGGCGGGAACCGGCTCGCGCACCATGAACACGTCCACCGGATCCTCGCTCTCGACCCGGAAACCATGCCGTTCGTAGAGCCGGAGAGCCGGGCTGCCCCGCAGCACGTTCAGCCGGATCGGCGCGTCGTCGCGGTCGTGCCGTTCCAGGAGCGTGCCCAGCACGGCCGAACCGATGCCCCGGCCCTGGAGCGCGGGGTCCAGGTAGAAGTGCTCCAGCCAGTGGGCGTCCTGGGCGGGCCGCAACGCCACGCAGCCGGCGAAGGTGCCGTCGACCTCGATCACCCAGGTGTGCGCCGGGACGAACCCGTCCCGCAGCCGCTGCCGTACGCGGTGTTCGTCATAACGGCCGAGCCGTTCCAGGTCCGGTCGCATGACCTGCGCCCGCAGCTCAGCCACCGCCTCGAGGTCCGCCGCCGAAGCCGGCCGTATCTCCCAGTCCGCCATGATCGGGATGCTATCCGGCCGCTCCCCGGCCGCCGTCGGGCCGGTTCTGCCGCGCGAGAGCGAGGGCGATCTCCACGAAGTCGCGGATCAGGGGCGAGCGGCGGACCGCCGTCCACGCCAGGCACACCTGGCTGGGCCCGATGTCCTCCACCGGCACGGCGACGACGTCGGGCCGCGGGTAGAAGCCGGCCGTCGACAGCGGGAGCACGCACACCCCGGCCCCGGCGGCGACGAGTTCCAGCTTCTCCTCGACATGGCGGATGGGCGGGTTCCCGGGCCGGTCGGCCCGGCGCAGTTCCAGCGCCACGTCACGCCACTCGGGCACCGCCTCCGGGTCCTGGAGCAGGTGCTCGGCGGCGAGGTCGGAGACGGTGACGGCCTGCTTGCCCGCCAGCCGATGTCCGACGGGGAGCATGACGACCCGCGGCTCCTGGAACAGCGGGCGTACCTCCAGGCCCTGTTGGTCGACAGGCAGCCGGACGACGCTGACGTCGGCCCGTCCGTCCCTGAGCACCTCGACCTGGTCGTCCCAGCTGGTGCGCAGGAGGCGGACGCCGAGGCCGGGACGGCGGGCCGTCAGCGCGCGGACCTCGGCGGTCACGGTGATGCCGGGCATGAAGCCGATGGTGAGGGTCGGCACGCCGGTGGCGGCGTCGGCGACCCTCCTGACCAGTGCCTCGGCGGAGGCGAGGAGTGGACGGGCGTCCTCGAGGAGCTGTTCGCCGACGGCGGTGAGCTCGGTGCCGCGGTGGTCCCTGCGGAGCAGCTCGGCGCGCAGCTCGTCCTCCAGCGCGCGGATCTGCCGGGAGAGCACCGGCTGGGCGATGTGCAGCCGCTCCGCCGCGCGCCCGAAGTGCAGCTCCTCGGCCACGGCCACGAAGTAGCGCAGCTTGCGCAGGTCCACGTCCATGCGTCACCGTCCTTCCTAGGCCAGGATCTCCTGTTCGGCCACCGACGCGGCATGTCCTCGCACATGGTCCAGGAACCGCCCGGAGCTCGGCGGGAGCGTGCGGGAGGTCAGCCAGGCGATGCCGATGTCCCGGGCCGCCTCCACGTCGGTGACCTGGAGGTAGGACGGTCCGCCGGCGGGCGCGGCGGCGTGCGGGCGTGGGACGAGCGCGACGCCCAGGCCCGCGCTGACCAGGCCGCGCAGGGTGGCGACCTCGTCCCCCTCGAAGCCGACCCGGGGGCTGAAACCGGCCTCGCCGCACAGTGCTTCGGTCACCGAGCGCAGGCCCTGCTCGTGCCGCAGCAGGATGAAGGGCTCCTCGGCGACCTCGGCCAGCCGGGCCCGGCGGCGCTGCGCCAGCCGGTGCCCGGGAGGCACGGCCAGCCACAGCGGCTCGACCAGCAGACGGCGCCAGGTGATCAGGGGGTGGCCGGGGTCGCCGGCCGTGAGGAGCAGGTCGGCGGTGCCGTCCAGCAGGGAGGCGACGAGGACGGCCTCACTCCCCTGGCGCAGTTCGAACCGGGAGAGCGGGAACCTCTCCCGGAAGCCCGTGATCAGCGGGGGCAGCAGCCAGGTGCCCAGCGAGTGCAGGAAGGCCAACGGGATCAGGCCCGCTTCGGGGGCCACGGTCTCGTGGACCGCGCGCAGCCCCCGGTCGAGGCGCTCCAGTGCCGCGTCCGCGTGTTCCTTGAAGGCGCGTCCGGCCGGTGTCAGCCGCAGCACGCGCCCCACCTGCTGGAAGAGCTCGGCGCCGACCTCGTGCTCGAGGCGGCGCAGCGCCCGGGAGAGGGCCGGCTGGGTCATGTGCGCCTCCTCCGCGGCCTGGGTCACCGTCACACCGTCGGCGACCGCGACGAAACAGCGCAGTACCTGCACGTCCATGCGATCCATGTTACCGGTACATGGGTTTCCCCGTATCGAGTCATTGGACGCATGGAAGTGCGGGGTCCACTCTGGGGAGGGACAGGGCGACCGGCGGGTCGCGATCCGGACACGTCATGGAGCGACGATGAGTACCCAGTGGAAGCCGCAGGCCAACCAGTTCGAGACCTCGGCGCGCGGACGGGCCGTCCTGGCCGATCCCCGCCTCAACCGCGGTACGGCGTTCACCGAGCGGGAGCGCCGGGACCTGGGCCTGGACGGACTGATCCCGCCCCGCGTGCTGACCCTGGACCAGCAGGCCGACCGGGCCTACGGCCAGTACTCGGCCCAGCCCACCGACCTCGCCAAGCACGTCAACCTGGCGGCCCTGCACGACCGCAACGAGGTGCTGTTCTACCGTCTGCTCAGCGACCACCTCTCGGAGATGCTGCCGATCGTGTACACGCCGACGGTCGGCACGGCCATCGAGCGGTACAGCACCGAGTACCGGCGTCCGCGTGGCATCTACCTGTCGGTCGACGCACCCGAGGACATGGAACGCGCCCTGCGCGCCTCGGGGCTGGGCGCCGAGGACGTCGACCTGGTCGTGGCGACCGACGGCGAGGCCATCCTGGGCATCGGCGACTGGGGCGTGGGCGGCATCGACATCTCGGTCGGCAAGCTCGCCGTCTACACGGCCGCGGCCGGGATCGACCCCGCCCGCACCCTCGCCGTCGTCCTCGACGTCGGCACCAACCGCAAGCAACTCCTCGACGATCCGCTCTACTTGGGCAACCGTCACCCGCGGGTGGACACGGAGACGTACGACGCCTTCATCGAGCGCTACGTCACCACCGCCGAACGTCTCTTCCCCGATGCGCTGCTGCACTTCGAGGACTTCGGACCGGCCAACGCGCGCCGCATCCTCGACCGTTACCGGGGCGGGCACTTCGTCTTCAACGACGACGTCCAGGGCACGGGCGCGGTCAACCTGGCCGCGGTGCTGTCCGGCGTACGGGCCAGCGGGATGCCGCTGCCCGAGCACCGGGTGGTGGTCTTCGGCGCCGGTACGGCGGGCATGGGCATCGCCGACCAACTGCGGGACGCCATGGTCGCGGAGGGGCTGAGCCGTGAGGAGGCCACCGCCCGCTTCTGGGCCGTGGACCGCTACGGGTTGATCACCCGCGACCAGGAGGGACTGCGCGACTTCCAGGCCCCCTACGCCCGTTCCGCCGACGAGGTCGCCGACTGGCGGCGGGACGACAAGGTCCAGGGCATCTCGCTGGAGGAGGTCGTCCGGCGGGTGCGGCCGACCGTGCTGATCGGCACCTCCGGCCAGGGCGGTGCCTTCACGGAGAGCATCGTGCGGGAGATGGCCGCGCACACCGAGCGCCCGATCATCCTGCCGATGTCCAACCCGACCCGGCTCGCCGAGGCGGTGCCCTCGGAACTCCTTGACTGGACGGACGGGCGGGCGCTCGTCGCGACGGGCAGCCCGTTCGAGCCGGTGACCAGCGGCGGGGTGACCTACGAGATCGGCCAGGCCAACAACGCGCTGATCTTCCCCGGCCTCGGTCTCGGCGCCGTCGTCGCCCGCGCCACCCGTGTCACCGACTCCATGCTCTCCGCCGCCGCCCACGCCGTCGCCGAGCAGGTCGACTCCACGGACCAGGGTGCCTCCCTCCTCCCCCACACCCGGGACCTGCGGCGCACCTCCGCCGCCGTGGCGGTCGCCGTGGCGCGGGCGGCCGCCGAGGACGGTGTCGCCCGCGAGACCGTGGACGACGGCATCGAGGAGCGGGTGCGCCGGGCCATGTGGGAGCCGGTGTACCGGCCGGTGGTGGCGGTCTGAGGTGCCGGGGACAGGGATCACCATGAGCAGCGAGACCATCGACCGCGGGCCCGGCAGGAGGTTGTTCGCGGCGACGAGGGCCGTCGTGAGCGAGGACGACCGGCTCGTCCCTCCGCTGCTGATGCTGACCCTGCTCAGTGGTGTGATCGACGCGGTCAGCCTGCTCGGTCTCGGCCATGTGTTCGTGGCGAACATGACCGGCAACCTCGTCCTCGTCGGCCTGTCGCTCACCGGCGCGCCCGGGTCCTCGCCCACGGGTCCGCTGGTGGCGCTCGGCGGCTTCGTGGTGGGCGCCCTGCTGGTGCGGGCGGTGGCGCCACGCCAGGTCGGCCATCGCACGCTCCTCGGCATCTGCGCCGCGCTGGAGGCGGCCCTGTTCGTCGCGGCGGCCCTGGTGTGGTCGTACGACGATGTCGCGGTGCTGCCGATCCTGCTGGGCGCGGTGGCGCTGGGCATGCAGAACGCGGCGGTACGACGGCTCGGCCTGGCCGGCCTGACGACCACGGTGATGACCAGCACCCTGACCGGCCTGGTCGCGGGCCGGGCCGAGGAGCGCACCGCGTCGACCTCCCGCCGACAGGCGCTCAGTGTTCTCACCCTGGTCGCCGGTGCCGCGCTGGGCGCGGTGACCGTGCGGTCGGCCGGCACGCCCTGGACGCTGACGGCGGTCGCCGTGCTCGCGGTCGTGGTGGCGGTCACCGTGCTCGCGGGTCCGTCCGCCGAACGGGACGGATGACCGTCGCTCAGCCCGCGTTGGGCCGGGCGAGACCGATGTCGTACGCGAAGATCACCGCCTGGATGCGGTCGCGGGCGCCTATCTTCGCCAGGACACGGCCGACGTGGGTCTTCACGGTGGACTCGGAGAGCACGAAGTGCGCGGCGATCTCGCCGTTGGTCCAGCCCTTGCCGATCGCTTCCAGAATCTCGCGTTCGCGGTCGGTGAGGCTGGTCAGTCTCGGGTCCTCGTCCGGATCGCGGCAGGGGGCCGGCCGGTTCTGTGCGTACTCGTCGAGGATGCGGCGGGTGAGGGCGGGGGCGATGACGGCGTCGCCGGCGGCCACCGCGCGGATGCCGGCGAGGAGTTCCTCGGGGCGGGCGTCCTTGAGGAGGAAGCCGCTGGCCCCGGCGCGCAGGGCGGCGTGGACGTACTCGTCGAGGTCGAAGGTGGTCAGCACCAGGATGCGGGAGCGGTCGCCGGCGGCGACGATGCGGCGGGTGGCCTCGATGCCGTCCATGCCGGGCATCCGGACGTCCATCAGGACGACGTCGGGGCGCAGTTCGGCGGCCTTGCGGACGGCCTCGGCGCCGTGCGCGGCCTCGCCGACCACGTCGGTCTCGGGGACCGACTCCAGCAGGATGCGGAAGCCGTAGCGCTGCAGCGGCTGGTCGTCGACGATGAGCACGGTCGTCACTCGGTACCGCCCTGGGGAGTGAGGTCGAGGGTGGCCCGGACGCTCCAGCCGCCGCCGGGTGCCGGGCCCGCGCTCACGTCGCCACCGTAGAGAGCCGCCCGTTCGCGCAGACCCACCAGGCCGTGTCCTTCCTCGCCCGGCGGTCCGGGCAGCAGAGCGGGGCCGGTGTCCTGGACACGGATGGTCAAGGAGGTGTCCTCCACGAGGATCGCCAGGTGGACCCGGGTGTCGGGGCCGGCGTGCTTGAGGGTGTTGGTAAGGGCTTCCTGAGCGATCCGGTACACCGTCAACTGCACCCCGCTGTCGAGGGTTTCCACGTCCCCGGCGGTGCGGTAGACGACCTCCAGACCGGCCGCGCGCACCCCGGCGCACAGGGCGTCGATGTCGGCGAGGCCGGGTTGCGGGCTGAGCGCGGGCTCGGCGTCGGACGTGCCCGCGGTCTCGCGCAACACGCCGAGGACGCGCCGCAGTTCGCTCAGCGCCTGGCGGCCGGTGTCGCCTATGAGCTCCAGGGCCTCCTTGCCGCGTTCGGGGGCGAGGTCGGTGGCGTATCTGCCGGCGTCGGCGAGGGTGATGATGACGGACAGGTTGTGGCCGACGATGTCGTGCATCTCGCGGGCCACCCGGGCCCGTTCGGTGGCCACCGCCAGCCTGCCGCGCTGGTCGCGCTCGATCTCGAGGCGGGCCGCCCGCTCGCGCAGCCCGGCGAGCTGGGCCCGGCGGATGCGGACCGTCAGCCCCAGCGCGAGGGCCGCGGTCGCCGTGCTCAGCAGGAAGAACAGGGCGTCCCACACCGACACCGCGTGCGACACGCGCAGCGCGACCACGGTCAGGGCACCCGCCATGACCGCGCAGGCCCACGGCAGTTGTCGTAGCCGCCCGTGCAGCACCAGGCTGTAGAGGGCGATGAACAGGGCGAAGTCCGCGCGCAGTCCGGCGCCCAGTGCCCACTGGAGCAGAAAGACGGCCGTGATGACGCCGAAGGTCATGAGCGGCCGTCGCCGCCGCCACAGCAGCGGCAGCACCAGTCCGACCTGCACCGCCAGCATCGCCGGCAGGGACAGGTCGGTGAGGGCGAGGCGGAGCCGGTGCGGTCCGTCGTCGTCCGTGGCGGCGCCGGTGGCGTGCATCAGGTCCGGCACGCAGAACAGCAGGAAGACCAGGACCACGACCGCGGTGTCCAGCACCCACGGCCGCGCCCGGTCGGCCTGCCGCAGCCGCTGGCCGGCCCGGGCGAGCCGGGCGACCAGCGGCCCCAGCCCGCCGGCGTCGTCGAAGGTCACGGATGTCACCCGTCCATGGTGCAGGTGCTCAGACGTCGCTGCGCACCAGCCGGTACGCCGCTCCGGCCAGCGCGAGGACCGTCCAGCCGAGGAAGACCCACAGTCCGGCGCCGGGCGAGAGGCTGGTGGCGTCGTGGGTGAGGGCGTACATCGACTCGCCGGCGTTGCTGGGCAGGTAGGGGCTGATGTTGTCCTGCCAGGAGCTGGGCAGCAGCGTCACCAGGCCCGGGATCAGCATCAGCGTGGCGACCAGCACCGAGATCCCGCCGGCCACCGAGCGCAGCAGCATGCCCAGGGCCGCGCCGACCACCCCGACCAGGCCGAGGTAGAGCCCGGCGCCGAACAGGGCACGGACGACACCGGCGTCGGAAAGGCTCATGGCGGCCGGCGTGCCGGAGACGATGCCGCTGCCGATCTGGAAGGTGACGAACGCGCCGACCGTGCCGACGACGAGCACGACCACGCCGTACAGGGCGGCCTTGGACCACAGCACGGGCAGCCGGCGCGGCACCGCGGCCAGCGTCGAGCGGATCATGCCGGTGGAGTACTCGCCCGCGGTGACCAGGACACCGAGGACGCCGAGGGCCAGCTGGGCGAAGTTCGTGCCGAACAGGGACAGTTCCACGCCCGTCCGGCTGGCGAAGTCCTTGTCGAGGGTGCCGGAGTCGTAGCCGGACTTGTAGCGGGCCGTGGCGATCAGCCCGAACGCGACGAGGAACAGCAGCCCGAGCCCCAGCGTGATCCAGGTCGAGCGGAGGGACCACAGCTTGGCCCACTCCGAGCGCAGCACTCCCGCCGTGGTGACCCGGTAGGCGGGGCGTTCGGGGGTGGTGGTGCGCGGTGTCTCGGTGGTCGCGGTGATGGTGGTCATGCCGCCCTCCCGGGGATCTCGATGGCGGTCGTGGTGCCGTGGTACTCCACCGCGTCCCTGGTCAGGTCCATGAAGGCCTGCTCCAGCGACACCGTGCGGGAGCTCAGCTCGAACAGGGCGATGCCGTGCTCGGCCGCCTTCAGGCCGATCTCGCGGGCGGTGACCCCGGTGACCTGCAGCTCTTCGGAGCCGATGTGTCCGGTGATGTCGACGCCGGGTCCGGCCAGCACCTCCCGCAGCCGCGCCGGGTCCTGGGTGGCCACCGTCACGGTGTCACCGCCGGCCTGGCGGACCAGGTCCGACACGGTGGTGTCGGCCAGCAGCCGGCCCCGTCCGACGATGATCAGGTGGTCGGCGACGAGGGCCATCTCACTCATCAGATGTGAGGAGACGAAGACCGTACGGCCCTCCTCGGCGAGCGAGGTGAGCAGGTTGCGGATCCACAGCACGCCCTCCGGGTCGAGCCCGTTGACCGGCTCGTCCAGCATGACCGTCTGCGGGTCGCCCAGGAGGGCAGCCGCGATGCCGAGCCGCTGCCCCATGCCGAGCGAGAAGGCGCCGGCCCGCTTCCGGGCCACACTGCCCAGTCCCGCGAGCTCGATGACCTCGTCGACGCGGCCGCGCGGGATGCCGTGGGTCAGCGCCAGTGCCTTGAGGTGGTTGTAGGCCGAGCGGCCCGGGTGGATCGACTTCGCCTCCAGGAGCGCGCCGACCTCCTGAAGCGGCGCGCGGTGCTGGGCGTAGCGACGGCCGTTGACCGTCACGGAACCGCTGGTCGGGGCGTCCAGCCCGACGATCATGCGCATGGTGGTGGACTTGCCCGCGCCGTTGGGTCCCAGGAAGCCCGTCACCGTGCCCGGCTTGACGACGAAGTCGAGCCCGTCCACGGCCGTCTTCTCCCCGTACCTCTTGGTGAGCTGCTGTGCCTCGATCATCCGCGTGCTCTCTCTCGGTCCGCGGCACCCGTCGGCCGCCGCACCTCACACGCTAAGGAACCGGACCCTCCGATCCGGTGGTACCGCGGTTCGATCTAGGCCGGGCGGGTGGTACCGGGGTACTACGCGGGCTCGCACCCCCGGGGTCGGTCGCCGTCGTCGTTCAGCACGAGATCGAGCAGTCCGGGAAAGCGCGCCTCGAACTCCTCGCGGCGCAGCCGGTTGACGCGCCGGGGCCCTTCGTCGCGCTGCTCCACCAGGCCGGCAGCGCGCAGGACGGAGAAGTGGTGGCTGAGCGCGGCCTTGCCGACCGGCACGTCGAAGCTTCCGCAGCTGCGGCTCCAGTCGGCGGAGCCCGCGAGCTCGCGGATCAGCCGCAGGCGCACGGGATCGGCCACCGCGGACAGCGCGGTGAGCACGGAGACGTCCTCGGGATCGGTGTGCACCGGTGCCGCGCGGTGACCGCCGCCCACAGCCTGCTTCGCCATGCCCCTCTCCCCGTCCCCCGTCGTCCCGCCCACGCCGCTTGCCGAGTGTTCGATGGATATCTTACAGTCCCAGTGTTCGCTTTCCATTGAACACTGGCCGATGAAGACGACCGAGAGGCGGGGACGACCCATGCGCGCAGTCGAGTTCCAGGAGTACGGCGGCCCCGAGGTGCTGAAGGTCGTAGCGGCAGACATCCCCGAACCGCAGGCCGGACAGGTGACCATCGACACGGCCTATGTCGGCGTGAACTTCGCGGACCTCAAGGCACGCGCCGAGGGCTACCGGGTGCCGTCGCTGCCCTTCCGCCCCGGTCTGGAGGTCTCCGGCCGGGTCCGGGCCGTGGGCGAAGGCGTCGAGGGTCTGCGTCCCGGCCAGGAGGTCGTGGCGCTCGTCGAGGGCGGGGCGTACGCGGAGGTCGTCCTCGCCGAGCCGGCCACCGTCTTCCCGCTCCCCGAGGGCCTGGACCTGCGGACGGCGGCCACGCTGCCCACGGTGCTGCCGACGGCGCACGCCCTGCTCCACGAGGTGGGCCGGCTGCGCGCCGGGGAGAGCGTGCTGGTGCACGGCGCGGCCGGCGGCATCGGCACGGCGGCCGGACAGCTGGCCCGGGCGGCCGGCGCCGGCGCGGTCTACGGCGTGGTCTCCTCCCTGGGCAAGGCCGAGCACGCGCTCAAGCACGGCTACGACGAGGTGTTCACCGCCGACACCTTCTCCGAGGACGTGCGTCGCGCCACCGGCGGCAGGGGCGTCGACCTGGTCCTCGACCCCGTCGGTGGCGACACCCTGCGCCGCGGCCTCGAAGCGCTGGCCGTCTTCGGACGCCTGGTCTCCTTCGGCAACGCGAGCGGAGCCGAGCCCTGGCGGGTGGGCCAGCCGGAGCTGTACCCGTACGGCAGCTCCGTCGCCGGATTCTCCATCCTCGCGCTGGCCCGGTCCGCGCCCGAGGAGCTGCGCTCCCTGACCGAGCGAGCCTTCCGCAAGGTCACCGACGGCACGGTGAGCCTTCCCGTCACCGCGGAGTTCGATCTGTCGGACGCGGCCGAGGCACACCGTCTGATGGGCGGGCGCACCTCCACGGGCAAGCTGCTGCTGCGCGCCACCGACTGAGCAGCGCCTGCGGTCAGGCGGCGTGGCGGCGGACGGCCCCGATGAGGTGGTCGACGTCCTCCGGGGTGGTGGCGAAGGACGTGACGAGGCGGACGACGCCCGGCTCCCAGCGGTCGTGGTAGAAGGCGTAGCCGTCGGCCAGGAGTCCGTCGATGACCTGCCGGGGCAGACGGCAGAAGAGGATGTTGGCGTCGGCGGCACCGAGCAGTCCGACGTCGGGCACGGCCTTCAGGCCCTCCTGGAGACGGGCCGCCATGGCGTTGGCGTGCGCCGCGTTGCGCAGCCACAGGTCGTCGGTGAGATAGGCGTCCAACTGGGCGGCGTGGAAGCGCATCTTGGCGGCGAGCTGACCGGCGCGCTTGGCGCGGAAGGACAGTTCGGCGGTGAGTGAGCGGTCGAAGACGACGATCGCGTCGGCGGTCATGGTGCCGTTCTTGGTGGCCCCGAAGGACAGCAGGTCGACCCCGGCACGCCAGGTCACGTCGGCGGGCGCACAGCCGAGGGCGGCGACGGCACCGGCGAAGCGGGCACCGTCCATGTGCAGACGCAGCCCGGCGTCCTTGGTGATCGACCCCAGGGTGCGTATCTCGTCCAGGCTGTAGACGGCACCGGTCTCGGTGGCCTGGGTGACGCTCACCACGGAGGGCTCCACACTGTGCACGTCCCCGGCCTTGTGCCGTACGGCGGCGCGCAGTTCCTCGGGATCGATCCTGGCGTCGGATCCACCGAGCGGCACGAGCTTCGCGCCCGCGGTGTAGAACTCGGGCGCCCCGCACTCGTCGTTGTTGATGTGGCTGTCCCGGTGGCACAGCACGCTGCCCCAGGGCGGGGTGAGCGCGGCGAGGCTCAGGGCGTTGGCGGCGGAGCCGGTGGAGACCAGCAGGAGGTCGACGTCCCGCTCGAACACCTCGCACAGCCGGCGCCGGACCGTGGCCGTGATGTCGTCGGCGCCGTAGGGCAGGGCCTGGCCCGCGGCGGCCCGGCTGACGGCCTCGAGTACTTCCGGGGAGGCGCCGGCGGTGTTGTCGCTGCTGAAGACACGGGCTGCGGGAGGAGCGGAGCTCATGATGGTGTCCTTACGGTCCGTCAGGTGCGGGGGTGTTCGCTGACCGCGGGTCGCGCTCGCCCGGGTCCGCGGCCTCGATGAGCTGGCGCAGGGCGCCGAAGTAGACCTCGTGATCGGTCACGGCGGGCACGATCGCGGCGAGGTTGGCGGTCAGCGCGGGGAACCGGTCCGGGTCGAGGGCGGCCAGGGCGGTGCGGGTGGCCGCCCGGGCGGGTCCGGGGTCGCGGTGGTCGACGAAGCCGGCGCTGCCGAGGGTGAGCAGATACATCCGCCGGTACGCGGCGATCGCCTCCTGCGGGGTCATGCCGGCGGCGAGACTGTCGGCGAGCTGCGGCTCGACCAGCCGCGCCAGCAGATTCGGGCCGAGCCACGGGCGCGTCCCGCGCAGGGCGAGCAGGCCGGGATGGGCCGCCAACAGCTCGTACAGCGCGGTGAACCGG
Organism: Streptomyces sp. NPDC006476; assembly: GCF_040612015.1. NCBI lineage: Bacteria > Bacillati > Actinomycetota > Actinomycetes > Kitasatosporales > Streptomycetaceae > Streptomyces > Streptomyces sp. NPDC006476. Next base: position 69,934 of record NZ_JBEXPK010000014.1, read on the forward strand.
GCTTCGGTGGCGGCGGCCCACTCGGTACCGGGCTCGACATCGGGCAGCCTGGCGGCCACCTGGTCGACGCACAGGTCGAGCAGTCCCGCCAGGTCCGTGCAGCGCCGCTGGAGGGAGGCGAGCGAGATCTCCAGCCGCACGGCCAACGCCCGGAAGGTCAGCGCCTCGGGCCCGCCTTCGTCGAGGAGCCCGAGGGCGGCTTCGGCGATGCGCTCGGGGGTTGCACGGTCGAGAGCGGCGGAGTGGCGGGGCATACGGGTCAGTGTACGGTACGACGTATCGCTCATGGAGTGCGGCAGCGGTCAGTCGCTGGGGCGTCTGGTGGGCGGCGAGCGGGGCAGCCGTACCGCATGAAGCCCCAACCTCGTTTCTCGCTGGCCGCGACCACCCTTGACGCACCGAACGCCCGCGCGCTCGCGCACTTCTACCAGGGCCTGCTCGGCTGGCCGGTCCGGAAGGAGGAGCCGGACTGGCTGGAGATCGCGCCGCCCGACGGCGGCCAGGGGCTGTCGTTCCAGACCGAGCCCCTCTTCACTCGCCCCCAGTGGCCCTCCACCCGCTCCGACCAGCAGATGATGATGCACCTGGACATCGAGGTGACGGACCTCGCGTCAGCCGTCGAGCACGCCCTGGCGCTCGGAGCCACCATGGCGGACTTCCAGCCCCAGCACGAGGTACGCGTCCTGTACGACCCGGCCGGCCACCCCTTCTGCCTCTTCACGGCCGACGGCCACGACGCCTGAGCCCCGACCGGCATGACGGCCGGGCCGATGACGTGTCAACGACGGCTCAGTGGTGCGGAGGAGGGTTGCGGCGTGGGGTGATGACGGCGTTGGGCAGGGCGGGGGCGGGGAGGCGGCCTCCAGGGAAGTCCTCGAGGGTGCCGAAGCGGTCGGAGGAGGCCTCCCAGTCCTCGCGGGCCCGGGCGATGTCCTCGTGGCTGCGCCCGATGAAGTTCCACCACATGACGATCTCCTCCTCGAAGGGCGGGCCGCCGAGCAGGATCGTGCGTGCGGGCTCGTCCGATTCGTTGACCAGCGTCGAGGTGTCGGTACCGCAGGGGACGTAACCGAGATCGGCGGGGTGCAGCACGGTGTCCAACAGGCGGACGTCCCCTGCGTCCACGAGGAGTCCGTGCTCGACCGCCATTCGGCATCCGTGTACTCGGCGTCGCGCCGACGTTCATGCCGACCGAGGGGAACATGGCGGCGGCCGCCGCTGCGGGGGTCCCGCTGGACTCCGAAACGATCATGACGGTGATGCAGCCGGGCCCACTGGGCCGGCTCGGCGTGCCGGACGACATCGCGCGCGTGGTGCTGTTCTGCGCGAGCGACCTGGCGGCCTTCATGACGGGCAGCACACTCCTCGCCGACGCCGGTGAGACGGCCTGACCCCGACGCCGTACCCGCCGACCGCTCCGTGGAGGGCCCTCATGCTCCCGCCCCGCAGCAGCCCCACCCGTGACATCGTCGGATCGGCGCCGTCCCCGCCCTGGCGGGCGGCCTGATCATCAAGGTCTAGGTGAGGTCGGTCCGCTGAGCGGATGATCGGCCGGGGCCACCCCGCCATCGGCGGAAGCCGCGCAGTCGACCGTGACCGGGTCCGCCTCGTCCGCCGCCCCGGTCATACGGCGGCTCGCCTCGCCGAGCCCGTCGGCCAGCGCCCGCACCTGCTCGGGGCTGAGGGCGTCGAAGAGCAACTCCCGCACCAGCTCCACATGACCGGGAGCCGCCCGCTCCAGCAGGGCCATGCCCGCGTCGTCGAGTACGGCGTAGACCGCGCGTTCGTCACTCGGACAGGACCGCCGGCGCACCCATCCGGACTTCTCCATCTGCCCGATCTGATAGGTCAGCCCGCTCTTGGAGTTGACCAGGGCCCCCGCCAGCTCGGCCATCCGCAGCTCCCGGTTCGGCGCGCCACTGAGCCGGGCGAGGATCTCGTACTGCAGCCCGGAGAGACCGAAGTCGCGCTTCAGCCGCTGCTCGATCCGCCGGTACAGCAGCGCGTGGGCGTTGGTGAAGGCACTCCAGGCGCGCTTCTCCTCCTCGTTCAGCCATCGTGTATGACCCATGCCACCACCTTACCGTTCGTTCAAATTGGAACATCCGGTCCGGAGCCAAGGGGAGACACCTCGCGCTCGCCGGTACGGAGCCTGCTCAGCGCGGTGCGGGCGGCGGTGAGGCGTGCGGCGTCCTCCATGCGGCCGACGAGGTCGTCGGCGAAGTCGGGCAGGGGGTCCCGGTCCGGTAACCGGGCGAGCGCGGCGCTGTGTCGGCGGGCGGCTCGGCGGATGTTGCGCAGGACGTTGGTGGCGATGCCGTACAGCCAGGACCGCAGGCTCTCGTCCGCGGGCGTGGCGGTGTCCCGGTCGAGGCCGGCGGCCTCGGGTCTGAGTCGCTCGCGCAGCCGCCAGGCCTCCAGGAAGGTCAGGGACACCACGTCCTCCGCGGTGCCCCGGTCCCCGGTCAGCCGGGCGGCATGGCCGTAGACGGCCCGGGCGTGCGCGGTGAACAGCTCGGCGAACGCCTCGGGATCGCCCGCGCGTATCCGCTCACGTAGGGAAAGTTCCACAACCAGCTCTGTCCGCCCGGCCCGGGTCGTCTCTGTGGCGACGATCACATCATGCGTGGGCCGTCAGGGCGCGAGGCTCCCGTTGAGGGCGTCCGTGAGCAGGCTGCGGAGCTCCGGTTCGGTGACCGGGCGGGGGTTGGCGTAGGGCTGGGCCCGGGCCTGGGTGACGACCTCGTCCAGGTCCGCCTCGGTGAGGCCGAGTTGGGACAGGGAGCGCGGTGCTCCCAGCGCGGCGGACGTGCGGGCGAGGTGGTCGGGTACGTCGTCGGTGGCCAGCGCCCGGCGCAGGGACTGGTCTGCTTCCGTTGCCGCCGGGAGGTTGAAGGCGGCGACGTACGGGAGCAGGACGGTGTGGGTGGCGGCGTGGGGCAGGTCGAAGGTGCCGCCGAGGATGTGGCAGAGCTTGTGGTGCAGGGACATGGTGGTGGCGCCCAGGCACGCGCCGCACAGCCAGGCACCGCGCAGGGCGTCGGCGCGGGCGTCGGTGTCCAGCGGGTCGGCGGCGATCGCGGGCAGGGCCGTGCCCAGGGAGCGGACCGCCTCCTCGGCCATGGCGGAGACGATCGGCGAGGCGTCGGGGGCGTAGAGGGCCTCCACGGCGTGCGCGACGGCGTTGAAGCCGCTGGTGACCGACACCTCGACGGGGAGGCCGACGGTGAGGTCGGGGTCGTAGACCACGCTGCGGGGCAGGACGGCACGGTCGCGGCCGGTGCGCTTGCGGCCGTGCTCGGTCAGCCCCCACACGGGGGTCATCTCCGAGCCGGCGTACGTGGTGGGCACGCAGATCACGGGCAGCCCGGAGTCCAGGGCGATCGCCTTGCCCAGGCCGACGGTCGATCCGCCGCCGATGGCCAGACAGCCGTCGGCACCGGTGTCCCGGGCCGCCGCGCGGGCGGCCTCGGCGACCTCGACCGGGACGTGCATCCGGGCCTCGGTGAAGGTCCCGGCGCACGCGTCGCCGAGGAGGGTGGCCGCCTGCTCGGCGAGGGCGCGCTGACCGGGCGTGGACAGCACCAGCAGCCGGCGCAGCCCCAACCGCTGCGCCTCCTGAGGCAGTTGGCGCAGACTGCCGGAACCGAAGACGACCCGCATGGGCAGGGCCTCGTAGGTGAAGGTCATCGGGAGCCCTCCGGCGCCAGCACGATGTCGAAGCGGGCGTGCGCGAACGGCACGGCCACGCCGAGGCGTTCGGCGTCATCCTCGTCGCGGGACTCGGCGAACTCGGTGATCAGGCCGCTCTTCACGGCGAAGACGGCGTCGGAGTCGATGTAGGGGCTGTCGGCGACGAACACGTGCGTGGTCACCGGGAGATGGCCCGCCGCCTTCACGATGAAGTGGATGTGGGCGGGGCGGTAGGGGTGGCGGCCGGTGGCGTCGAGGAGGCGGCCGACGGGGCCGTCGGTGGGGATCGGGTAGTGGGAGGGGACGACGGTGCGGAACCAGTAGCGGCCCTCGTCGTCCGCGCGGAACAGTCCGCGTCCGTTGCCCGGCGGCTGGACGTCGGGCTGCTGGACGTCGTAGAAGCCCTGCTCGTTGCACTGCCATACGTCGAGCTCGGCGCCCGGCAACGGGGTCCCGTCGGCGGTGAGCACCCGGCCGGAGACCACGCATGCCCGGCCGGTGCCCAACAGGTCGATGGAATCGCCGAGTTCGCGGCTCGGGGACTCGGTCATGTGGAAGGGACCCAGGACCGTGCTCTCGGTGCCGTCCTCGGTCCCGTTGATGGTCTCCACCAGCATGGAGACGCCGAGGACGTCGGAGAGCAGGACGAACTCCTGCCGGGTGTCGTCGCACTTCTGGCCGACGGCGGTGAGGAAGTCGATCGCCTGCTCCCACTCCTCGATCGTGGGCTCGACCTCCCGCACGAAGTCGTGGAGGTGGCGGGTCAGGCTCCCCAGCAGCTCCCGCAGCCGCTGGTCCTTGGTGGTGCGGAAGCTTTCCACGACCGCGTCGGTGGCGGTCTCGACGGTGAAGTCCATGGCGTTCCCAGCTGTTCGAAGATCGCGGCCCAGTAGTTGATCCATAAACCAGTCTGCAGCGTACGCGTAGCGTTCGCCTGCGTGGCCGTAGAGCGTGTGTTCCCCGGGAAGCGGCCTGACCCGGCCTCTCCGCGAGCGGGCACGCCGGAGGACGACCGTCGCCCGGGGTGCCGCGGCGGCGGATACAGCCAGCCGGTGAGCGTCCCGCGGTGAGGGATCTCGACGCGCTCCAGTTGCTCGTCCGCGATGGCCACGGCCGCATCCTGCCACCGTGTCCAGCCGGCGGTCCCGGCGAGCGGCCGAGGGGCGTCCGCGTCGTCCCTGCCACAGTCGACCAGCCGGGTGAACGGCATGGCACAGTGCGGGCGCGCCGGCTCCCGCCTTCCGGCTGGTCCGACCGTCCGCTGCCGTGGTCCGATCTGTGGGCGGCTCCAGAGGGCCGTCGTCCGCTACCTTCTCGACATCCCCGGTGACCGCTGAACGCCTCGCAGGAGCCCGGGTGAACCCAGGGGGAACTCTTGGTCATGGCTTGTTGTGGACTCCTGTTCGTGCCGATTCCGGTTCCTAGGATGTGGTGATCACGTACGTACGACTCCGGAGGTCCGGATGCCGTTCTCCGGCCTCAGGCTGACCCCGCTCCGGCTGGGCGGGGCGCTCGGTCTGCTGCTGGTGCTCGCGCTGGTCGGCCTCTCGCTGGCCCGCTCCGGGGGCGGAGCCCACGCCCGGACCGCCTCCGACGGGCTGCCACACACCACCGTCGAGGTCTCGCCGAGCCGCTGCGGCCGCGGCTGGGACGACCCGGTCCCCGGCGTCCAGGTCTTCGACCTGCACAACACCACCGACGGCGCCGCCGAGGTCTTCCTGGAGGACCCGAGGAGCCAGGCCGTGTACGGCGAGGTCGAGGACATCGGCCCCGGCACGACCCGCACCCTGACCGTCCGTGTCGGCAAGGGCTCCTACGCCTTCAAGTGCGTGCCCGACGACGCCGACGCCGTCACCGGACCCACCGTCCGGATCAGCGGCGGCCGTCCGGGACCGGCCGCCGCCCCGGTCAGCGAGCACGACCTGATCTTGCCCGCGATCGCCTACCAGAAGTGGGTCGGCACCGGACTCTCCGACGTCGTACGGCTGACCACCACCCTGCGCGACGACATCGACCGCGGCGATCTCGCCGGGGCGCGCACCGACTGGCTGCCGGCGCATCTGGAGTACGAGCGGCTGGGCGCCGCCTACGACGCCTTCGGGGACGCCGACGGGCAGATCAACGGCACCGACGCGGGGCTGGCCGCCGGGGCGCGCGACAAGGACTTCACCGGGTTCCACCGGATCGAGTACGGGTTGTGGCACGGGCAGTCGGCGCAGGAACTCCGCGGCCCGGCCGGCGCCCTGGTGAAGGCCGTCACCGCGTTGCGCGACGACTGGGCGCAGACCCGGATGGACCCCGCCCAGCTCGGGCTGCGGGCGCACGAGATTCTGGAGAACACCGTGCAGTTCGAGCTGACCGGCCGGACCGACTTCGGCAGCGGCAGCAACCTCGCCACCGCCCGCGCCAACCTCGACGGCACGCGCGAGGTGCTCTCCCGGCTGCGGCCGCTGCTCACCACCCGGTACGCCGATCTGCCCGGCCTGGACAAGGAGCTGGACCGGGCCGGGCAGACCCTGGACGGTTTCCGGCACGGTGGCACCTGGACGCCGCTGGACCGACTGAGCCGTACGCAGCGCGAGGACGTCGACGCGGTGTTCGGTGATCTGGTGGAGCGGCTGGCGTCGGTGGCGACCCTGTTCGACCCGCGGAGGACGGTGTGAGCACGCACGAGCAGCCGGGCGGAGTCGGCCGGCGCCGGTTCCTGCGCGGCGCGGCCCTGGCGGGAGCGGGGCTGGCCGCGGGTGGCGCGGCCGCCCCCGGCGCGGCGACGACCGCCTCCGACGCGGCCACTCCCCCGATCGCGCCGTTCCACGGCGTCCACCAGGCCTCCGTGATCGCCAAGCCCCGCAGGTGCACGGTGTTCGCCTCCCTCGACGTGACCGCCGAGAACCGCGCCGAACTGACCGACCTGCTCAGGACGGTCACCGAGCGCGCCCGCTTCCTGACCGCGGGCGGCACCCCCGACCCGGTCGGCATCACCGCCCCGCCCGCCGACTCCGGCGTCCTCGGCGAGCAACTGCCGTCCGGGGCACTGGCGGTGACCGTGGGCGTCGGCGCGTCGCTCTTCGACGACCGGTTCGGGCTGGCCGAGCTCAGGCCCCGCCGTCTGACAGCCATGCCGTCCTTCCCGGACGACGACCTCAGGGCGGACTGGTGCCACGGCGACCTCAGCCTGCAACTGCACGCCGACGACACCGACACCGTGCTGCACGCCCTGCGGGACATCGCCCGGCACACCCGCGGCGGGATGCAGGTCCGCTGGCGCCTGGACGGCTTCTCCAGCCCGCCGAGGCCCTCCGGCACCCCGCGCAACCTGATGGGCTTCAAGGACGGCACCGCCAACCCGGACCACACCAGTGCGCGCGAGATGGACCGGCTGGTGTGGGTGGGCCGCTCGCTGGGCGAGCCGGACTGGGCCGTCGGCGGCAGCTACCAGGTCGTCCGGCTGATCCGGATGCTGGTGGAGTTCTGGGACCGGGTCTCGCTGAACGAGCAGGAGCGCATGTTCGGCCGCTCCCGTGAGTCCGGCGCGCCCCTGGACGGCGACGCGGAGCACGACACGCCGAGGTACACCGACGACCCCAAGGGCGACGTCATTCCGCTGGACTCCCACATCCGGCTCGCCAACCCCCGTACGACGGCCACCGCCGACCAGCGCGTCCTGCGCCGCGCCTACAACTACGACCGGGGCATGGACGGCAACGGCAACCTCGACATGGGGCTGCTGTTCTGCTGCTACCAGCAGGACCTGGCCCGGCAGTTCGAGACCGTGCAGCACCGGCTGTCCGGAGAGCCGCTGACCGATTACATCAGCCCCTTCGGCGGCGGCTACTTCTTCGCCCTGCCCGGCGTGCGCGACAGCGGGGACTGGTACGGGCGCGCCCTGCTGACCTGACCGCGTATCACCTGACCGTGTATCACCTGACTGTGTATCACCTGGCCTTGTATGGACAACTTCTTAGCCCGATCGGTCAATACACAGTCAAGGTTTGTCCCAGCATCCCTGACCCGGTGTTCACCCTCGCGCCATCATGTCTCCGCCGAAGTGCCCCGCGCACGGCGGAGCATCCGTGCCGGTAAGACGCACCGACCTTCATGCCCGGAGGGTGAACCAGCATGGCCAGCACTGGAAGACGAACGGCGACGAGGAGCCTTGGGGCAATGGTGGGGGCCGCCGCGCTCACCGTCCTCGGCAGCAGCGCCCCCACCTGGGCGGCCGTACCCGCGGGCCACCCGGGCCACTCCTCGACCGCGACGCCGATCAAGCACGTCGTCGTGCTGTTCGACGAGAACATCTCCTTCGACCACTACTTCGCCACCTACCCGAAGGCCGCCAACACCGACGGCACGAAGTTCACGGCGTCCAAGAAGACGCCGAAGAACATCGACACGCTGGCGCACGCGGGTCTGCTGACGAAGAACCCCAACCAGTACCTGCCGAAGCGGCTCACCCCCGCGCAGGCCCTGACCTGCGACCAGAACCACTCCTACGGGCCGGAGCAGTACGCGGCGGACGGCGGCAAGGCCGACCAGTACGTGCAGAACACCGAGGTCGACAAGTGCAGCGGCGGCCTGTTCGGCGAGCCGGGCCTGGTGATGGACTACTACGACGGCAACACCGTCACCGCGCTGTGGAACTACGCCCAGCAGTACTCCCTCAGCGACCGCTCCTTCAGTTCGGTCTACGGTCCCTCCACGCCCGGCGCGCTGAACCTGGTCTCGGGGCAGACGCACGGTGTCGTCTCCGTCGACCCCACGACCGGCAAGCAGACCTCGACCCCCGACTCGTACGCGGTCAAGTCGCCGGACGCCAAGGGTGTCGGCACGGTCATCAACGACCCCGACCCGGCCTTCGACGACTGCTCCGACAAGGACCGCACCAGCGCCAGCGCGCTGGCCGCGATGCAGGGCAAGAACATCGGTGACCTGCTCAACGCCAAGAAGGTGACGTGGGGCTGGTTCCAGGGCGGCTTCCGGCCGTCCACGGCCTGGGACGGCAAGTCGGGCGACTACGCCAAGTGCGACACCGCGCACGCGAACATCGGCGGCGCCTCCTCGGTCGACTACAGCCCGCACCACTCGCCGTTCCAGTACTACAAGTCGACGTCCAACCCGCACCACCTGCCGCCCAGGAGCGTCGACGAGATCGGGCACAACGGCCAGGCCAACCACAACTACGACCTGACCGACTTCACCGCCGCGGTCAAGGCGGGCAAGCTCCCGGCGGTCAGCTTCGTCAAGGCCGGCGAGTACCAGGACGGCCACGCCGGCTACTCCGACCCGATCGACGAGCAGCACTTCCTCGTCAGCCAGATCAACGCGCTCCAGAGCTCGCCGCAGTGGAAGTCGACGGCCGTCGTCATCGCGTACGACGACTCCGACGGCTGGTACGACCACGCCTACGTCGCCCCGCGCAACGGCTCCACGGACACCTCGCTCGGTTCCAACAACAAGGCCACGGACAGCCCCGCCTGCCAGGCCGGTCCGAAGGCGTCCGGCGGCTACGCGGACCGCTGCGGCCCCGGTACCCGTCAGCCGCTGCTGGTCATCTCGCCCTACAGCAAGGTCAACAAGGTCGACCACACGCTGACCGACCAGTCCTCCATCATCCGTTTCGTGGAGGACAACTGGCACACCGGCCGTATCGGGGACCACTCCTTCGACGCCACGGCCGGTTCGCTGTCCGGCATGTTCGACTTCCGGCACCCCAACGACAAACAGGTGCTGCTGAACGCGAACGGCTCGGTGAAGTCGGTCGGTCCGATCCGGCACATCGCCCCGGTCTCCACGCACATCACCCCGGGCCCGGCGATGCAGAACACCGCCGCGAGCACCGAGGCCTCGCAGTACCCCACCCTGGCGGTGGGCCTGGGCGTGGGCGCGCTGCTGGCCGCGGGCGCCACGGGCACGTACCTGACGATGCGCCGCAGGCAGCACGGCGCCGCCTGATGCCAACCGCATGACCAGTGGGGCCCGGTCCTTCCGGAAGGACCGGGCCCCACTGCGTGCGACGCGCTCAGCGCGTGCGCAACGCCGTGAGGGCGGCGTCGAGGTCGCTCGCAGGCGGGCGGTTGTGGGGCAGCTTGGCGAGCAGGGCCGCCATGCCGCACGTGTTCGTCAGGGCGGAGACGACCAGACCGGCCGCGACAGCGGCGGCGAGCAACCGCAGGGCCGGGTGCACCAGCAGGCCGAGGAGGAGGCCGAGCAGGACCACGCTGCCCGCGGTGAAGCGGACCTGACGCTCCATGGTCCAGCCGGCCCGTGCGGCGGGACGGTGCAGTTCATGGCCGTCGGCGGCCCAGGCGGCGGTGCCGCCGGCGAGGGTGGCGGTGGCGACACCGTGTTCGGCCAGGAGCCGGGAGGCGGTGTCCGAGCGGGCGCCGGACGCGCAGACCACAAGGACGCCGCCCCGGTCGGCGGCACCGCGTATCTCCGGCAGCGCGCGACGGACGTGGTCCAGCGGGATGTTGAGTGCGCCCGGGAGATGACCGGAGGCGTATTCGCCTGGCGTGCGGACGTCGATGACGGTGAGGTCGGGCAGCCGGGTGCGGGCCTGGCCGGGGTCGAGGGCGAGGGGGGTGGTCATGGCAGGTGTGATCCTTGTGATCCGGTAATGGTCGACGCCGTCCCGAACCGGGACGTACAGTACCCCTAGGGGTATTGGTCGAGGAGTGATGGTGGAACTGGAACTCGAGGGCGCGGACCTGAAGTCCGTGCTGAACCGGCTGCGGCGCGCACAGGGTCAGATCTCCGGGGTGATCCGGATGATCGAGGAGGGACGCGACTGCGAGGACGTCGTCACGCAGCTCGCCGCCGCCTCGCGCGCCCTCGACCGGGCCGGTTTCGCGATCATCGCCACCGGTCTGCAGCAGTGCCTGACCGATGTCGAGTCCGGCCGCAGGAACGGTGAGGACACCGAACAGATGCGGGCCCGGCTGGAGAAGCTGTTCCTGTCACTGGCGTGAGACGGGCGGCCGTTGCGGTCACAGCAGCGCGTCCAGCAGCATGAAGGCCGCCACGAGCAGCAGGACGACGGCGAAGATCCGCTGAAGCGCGATGCCGGACACCTTGGCCGCCAGCCGCTTGCCGTCCCAGGCGCCCAGGATCGCGGCCCCGACGAACGGACCGACGACGGCCCAGTCCAGGCTCTGCGCCGTACGGCCCCGCATCGCCAGTGCCGCCAGCGAGTTGACGGTGATGACGAGCAGGCTGGTGCCCACCGCCGCCCGCATCCGCAGGCCGAGCACGCCCACCAGCGCGGGCACGGCGAGGAAGCCGCCGCCGACACCGAGGACACCGGTGACCGCGCCGAGACCGGCACCGGCCGCCGTCGCGCGGCCCGGACGCACCGCCACGGCGCCCTGCAGGGCGGGCCGCGAGCCCAGCATCCGTACCGCCGCCGCTCCCGCCATCACCGCGAAGCCCGCCGTCAGCACCGGCTGGGGCACGCTCCCGGCGAGCGCGCCGCCCAGCATCGCCGGGCCGGTTCCGGCGGCCGCGAACAGCAGTCCCGTACGCCAGCGCACCTGGCCGTCGCGGGCGTGCGCGGACAGGGCGGTGGCCGAGGTGAGGGTGACGATGACCAGGCTCGCGGTGGTGGCCGCGACCGGGGTGAAGCCGAGCAGGTAGATCAGGGCGGGCACGGCCAGGACGCTGCCGCCGCCCCCGAGCACGCCGAGCGCCAGCCCTATGGCGCCGCCGGCGACCAGGGCGAGGACGACGGCGGTCACGCGACGGTGCCGTTGCGGCCTCGGGCGTCCACCACCGGCAGTCCGGAGGCGGCCCAGTCCCGCATTCCGCCGATGACGTCCACGGCGTCCGCTCCCCGCGCGGCGAGCAGGTCGGCGGCCTGCCGGGACCGGTTGCCGGAGCGGCAGATCACGACCAGCGGCCGCGCCTGCGCCCGCGCGGGGAGCCCGGCTCCGGCGACCAGCGCCGAGAGGGCCAGATGCACGGCCCCGGGCGCGTGCCCGGCCTGCCATTCGTGGGGTTCGCGGACGTCCAGCAGGACGGCGTCGCCGCCGTCGCCGGTCCGGGCGGCGGCCTTTTGGACGCTCACCCGGCCCGGACCGCCCCGGCCCCGCCGGAAGAGACTCATCATGCTGTTCACTTCGTTCCCTGCTCCCTGCTCCCTGCTGGGGTGGCTCAGCCGTTGCGGACGACGAGCCCGGCCTGCTCGGCCGCGTCGAAGCCGTCGTCCACGGCGACGACGTCACGGCCCGCGGCGTCCAGCAGGGAGGCGGCGACGGCGGCGCGCATACCGCCCGCGCAGTGCACCCAGACCTGGCCGGCCGGGACCTCGTCGAGGCGGCGGTGCAGGGTGTGGACGGGAAGGTGCACCGAGCCCTCGACATGTCCGCCCGCGCGTTCGGAGTCACGGCGGACGTCGAGGACGACGACGCCGTCGCGGGGATGCGCGGCGAGGTCGGCGAACGTGGCGCGCCGGAAGGAGGCGGGCCGTTCGCCGGGGCGGAGCCAGTCGGCCGGAGCGCCGGTCGCCGCGGCGGCCGGACGGTCGATGCCGACCCGGGCCAGCTCGCGCTGCGCGGCGGCCAGTTGCTCGGCCGACTCGGCGAGCAGGGTGACCGGCTTGCCCCAGGGGATCAGCCACGCCAGGTAGGTGGCGAGCTGTCCCTGGGCCTCGAAGTTGAACGAGCCGGCGACATGCCCCTCGGCGAAGGCGACCCGGTGGCGCAGATCGACCACCCACTCCCCCGCGTCCAGCCGGCCGGCGATGGCTTCGGGGTCGGCCTGGGCGGGCGGGGTCAGGTCGACGGGCGCGGGGCCGGCGGCATTGGCCGGTCCCATGTGCGTGTAGTAGGCGGGGATGTCGTCCAGGCCGGCCAGCAGCCCGGCGACGAAGGCGTCCACGTCCCGGGTGAGGGCGTCGTTGGACGCCTTCTCCTTGCCGATGGTCGTGTCGCCGCCGGCCGTCTGGGCGGACGAGCAGAAACTGCCGAACCCGTGCGTGGGCAACACGGCCGTGCCGTCGGGCAGTTCGGCGGCCAGGCGCCGGGCGGAGGCGTGCTGGGCCCGGGCGAGGCGTTCGGTCAGCCGCGGCTCGACCAGGTCCGGCCGGCCGACGGTGCCGATCAGCAGCGAGCCGCCGGTGAAGACCGCGACGGCCGTGCCCTCGTCCTCCAGGACGTAGGAGATGTGGTGCGGGGTGTGGCCGGGGGTGGCCAGCGCGCGCAGGCCGAGCCCGGCGTCGACGGCCACGCTGTCGCCGTCGTGCACCGGGGTGCGTTCGAAGGAGACGTGGGCCGCGGCGGGGACCAGGTAGGCGGCGCCGGTGACGCGGGCCAGTTCCAGGCCGCCGCTGACGTAGTCGTTGTGCACGTGCGTCTCCACGACGTGGGATATCCGCACCCCGCGCCGCGCGGCGACGGTGATCACCCGGTCGATGTCGCGCGGCGGATCGACCACCACGGCGGTTCGCTCACCGCCCGCCAGGTAGCCGCGGTTGCCGAGGCCCGGCACCTCGATGACGTCGACGAAGAACACGACCTGCTCCCTTCCGTTCGATCATTCGGGAAAGCGAGAATTCGAAAATTACCCCCTGGGGTATATGGACGACGGTAGCACGGATACCCATGGGGGTATTTTCTCGGGAGCCCGGTGTCCGGTCAGGCGGTGCGGTTCAGGCGTTCGACCCGCGCCGCGGCCGTTTTCGCGCGTCGGCCGGCCTCGCGTACGCGGCGCTCGGCGGCCCGAGCCCGTTCGCGGGCCTCGCGGACGGCGGTCCCGGCCTGTCGCTGCTCCTCCTCGAGCCGGCGCAGCTCCTCGCTCAGTTCGCCGACGCGCCGCCGTAGGGCATCCGCCCGCTCCTCGGCCTCCCGGATCCGCCGGTCGGCCTCGGCCGCCTCGTCCCGGCCGGCTCTGAGCTCCGCCTCGGCCTGCTCGGCCTCCCGCCGGGCCTCGTCCAGACGGCGGCGGCGCTCGTCGGCCGCCTTGTCCGCGCGCCGGGGCGTGGAAGGAGGCGGCGCCGGCCGACGGGCGGGCGGGGTGCGGCGGGCGGTGGCGTCGGTGGAGGCGGCGGGGAAGCCGACGGTCGGGCCGAAGGGCTTGACCAGTCGTCCGGTGGCCCATTCCCGTCCGGCGTCGGGGTCGGCGAGGACGGTCTGCAGCATCGCCTCGATCTCGCGCTGGACGTCGTCGCCGATCGGGTGGCCGGCCTGGTCGGCCAGATGGCGTGCCTGCCGGGACAGGGCGTTGATCAGAACGTGCTGCCGACGGCTGAGATCGCGCAGCTGCGCCCCGTCCAGGTCGTGGTGGGCCTGGCGCAGCGCCTCACCGAGCCGCAGCAGCGGTTCGACGTCCTCCGGCTGCCGCCGTACCAGGAGGTTGCTGGCCCAGGCCGCCAGGCTCGGGCGGCGCAGCCTCCCGATCCGCTCGGCGAGGGCCCGGTCGCCGCTCTCCCGGGCCGCGGCCGCGCGGGCCTGCCGGGCGGCGGTGAAGTCCTCCGGCCGCAGCCCGTACAGCTCGTCGGCGACAGTGTCCAGGTCCACCAGCGTCCTCTCCGGTCACCTCCCGGGTTTCACACCTGCCGCCGCTCATGCGGTGCGCCGAGGCATCCGTCAACCGTCACTGGCCCGGACACGGCCAGGGAGGAGCACGGGCGCGAAGGGTCGTCCCGCCGCCCGAAGCTGGAACGGCCGGCGGCTGAGGAGGACGGGACATGGAACTCCCGGTCACGATGACGCCCCGGGTACCGGCAGGAACATCGGAGCGAGACGTGGAGGACGTACGGACCCGGGACGCGGCGCACACCCGTGAGCCGGCCGCGCGGGGTCGGGTGCCGCCATGCCCCCGCGGGTCTGGCGGACCGACGAGGAGCTGAGCGGACGCGGCCCGCGCTCCCTCCCCACGGCCGACTGGCTGCGCATCGAGACCGTGCCGCTGACCCGGCACCCCAGCGACCCGGGCTCGCGGGACTCGGCGCCCGTGACGACCCCGGCGGCATGACGGACGAGGAGTCGACAGTGAGTGATCTCTCAGGGAGCACCGTCGTCGTCATCGGCGGCACCTCCGGCATCGGTCTGGAGACGGCCCGCCAGGCGCACGCGGCCGACGCCCGGCTCGTGGTCACCGGCCGGGACCAGGGGCGGCTCGACGCCGTACGCGAGGAGCTCAAGGCGTCGACCGCGACCCTCGATCTGGGCGACCCCGCGGGGCTGCGCGCGTTCTTCGCCGATGTGCCCGCGCCGATCGACCATGTCCTGGTCAGCGGTGGCGGGCCGATCTACGCGACGATCGCCGAGATGGACTTCGACCAGGCGCGTGCCGTCCTCGACGAGCATCTGCTGGGGTCGCTGCGCATCGCCCGCGAGTGCGCCGCACGCGTGCGGCCCGGCGGTTCGCTGACGTACGTCACCGGAACCGGCGCGCGTCGGCCTGGTGTGGGGCTGAGCGTCGCGGCGATCGCCACCGCGGCGACCCCCGCCGTGACGGCCGTCGCCGCCCTGGAGCTGGCCCCGGTCCGGGTCAACGCGGTCGCCGCCGGTTTCGTCGACACCCCGCTGTCGGCGCGCCTGCTCGGTGACGACATCGAACGGCGGCGGGAACAGCTGCGGGCCACGCTGCCGATCCGCCGCGTGGTCGGTCCCGCCGACGTGGCCGCACTGGTCCTGCACCTGATGACCAACACGGCCCTGACCGGGGCGACGTACGACGTCGACGGCGGCCAGCAGCTCATCCCCTGAGCCGCTCCTGGCGCCCGAAGCCGGACTCGCCGCGGGCCGGGACGTCCCGGAGCTGTCGACGGGAGGTGATCGACAGCTTGGTGAAGATCTTCCGCAGATGCCACTCGACCGTGCGGGGGCTGAGGAAGAGCCGGGCGGCGACCTCCGGATTGGACAGGCCGTCGCGGACGAAGAGGGCGATCTGGTGCTCCTGGGGCGTGAGCTCCTCGCTGGACGCGGTGGACTCGACCTTGCGCTTGCGGACGGTTTCGCCGGTGGCGAGCAGTTCCCGCCGCGCTCGCTCGGTGAAGGCCTCCATCCCGATCGACACGAACATCTCGTGCGCGGACCGCAGTTGGTCCCGCGCCTCCGTGCGCCGGCGCTCCCGGCGCAGCCACTCGCCGTACAGCAGATGGGCGCGGGCGAGTTCGGGCCGCAGCCGGGTCCGGCCGAGCCGCTCGATCGCCTCGCGGTAGAGACCGTCCGCCGCTGCCGTCTCGCCGAGCAGCGCCCGGCAGCGGGCCAGGACGCCCTGGGCCCAGTCGGTGTCGCAGGGTCCGGCCGCTTCCGCCAGGGCGTCGAGCGCGTCCCGGGCGACCGGGTCGTCCCCGGCGCGCACCGCCGCCTCGACGAGTTCGGGCAGCATCCACACGGAGACCCACGGCTCGGCGATCCCGGTACTGGCCTGGGCCGCCGTCATCGCCTCCTCGTAGCGGCCGAGACCGTTGCACAGGACCGCGGCCGCCCAGTGCGCGACCGTGACGTCCATCAGCCGACCGCCGACGCCGGCCTCCTCGATGGTCGCGGCGATGAGCGCCTCCGCCTCTTCCTTGCGGCCCCGCAGCGCGCTGAGCCGGAGCTTGACGTGCGGTGCGAGGGGAACACCGGTGGCCTCGGCCAGGAGGTCCGCCTCGGCGACGACGGCCGCCGAGGCGGCGAAGTCCCCGGTCCAGGTGGTCGCCATCCCGAGGGAGGCGAGGCAGAAGGGCAGCTCGGCCAGGGCGCCCGCGGTGCGGGTCACCTCGACGGCCCGGCTGTGGAGCGTGCGCATGGCCCGGTCGTCCCAGACGGCCCAACCGACGCCGTTGGCCGCCCAGCCCCACTTCAGGACGTCGCGCGCGGGAAGTTCGGCCAGCGCGGCCAGGGCCCGCCGCAGCACGGGTACGGCGGCGGCCCGGCCGTCGGTGACGAGCAGCGCGTAGCCCTCGATCACCAGGTCCAGGGCGCGAGGCGTTCCCGTGGGTGCCGGCAGGGTCCTCATCGCCTCGGAGATCGCCAGGAGGCTGTCGGCGTCCCCGGCGATCAGGGCCGAGGTGCCCCAGGCGACCAGGTACGTCTCGCGCGCGAGGTCGCTGTCGAAGGGCTGGAGCCGCCGGGCGGCCGCGAGCAGCAGCGGCGGTGCCCGGCCGTCGAGGCCCGCCGCGAAGGCGATTCGGCTGTGGGCGAGCTGGGCGCGTGCGTGCTGGAACTCGGTGCGGGCGTCCCGGCCTGCGATGTCGGCGAGTCGGCGGGCGGCCTCGGGGTCGCCGGCCTGGAGGGTGGCGTCCGCGGCCGCGAGAGCGCGGTCGGCGCGCCGCGAGGTGTCGACGGTCAGGGCCACGGAGCGCTGCAGGAACGCGGCCGCGGCGGCCAGGCCGCCGCGTGACTGTGCTCGGCCGGCGGACCGTTCGAGCTCGACGGCCACGGACTCGTCGGGTCCGGCCGCGGCCGACGCCAGGTGCCAGGCGCGGCGGTCGGGGTCGAGGCGGGCGTCGGTGACCTCCGCCAGGGCCAGGTGCGCCGACCGGCGCTCCTCCTTCGTCGCCGACCGGTACACGGCGGACCGCACGAGCGGATGCCGGAAGGTGACGCGGGCGTCGAAGGACAGCAAGCCGTCCGTGCCGCCCGCGAGCGCCGTTCGCGGGCGGGCACCGAGCCGGTCGGCGGCCCGCCACACAAGGGCGGGGTCGCCGACCGGTTCGGCGGCGGCGACCAGGAGGAACTGCCGGGTCCGTTCAGGTAGGGCCTCGATCCGGCTCACGAAGCCCTGCTCGATCCGGCCGTGCAGAGCGTCGGTGTGCAACAGGCCGAAGCCGCCCGCCATCTGACTGACCGTCAAACCCCGGGGCAGTTCGAGCAGGGCCAGCGGGTTGCCCCGGGTCTCCGCGACGATCCGGTCGCGCACCTGCGCGTCGAGCGCGGAGTAGGTGACGGAGTCCAGCAGGGCCTGGGCATCGGCGTCGTGCAGTCCCGTGACCTCCAACTCCGGTAGTCCCAGCAGGTCCTGGGCCCGCTCGCGGACGCCGAAGACGAGCGCCACGGACTCCGCCAGCAGCCGGCGGGCGACGAAGCCCAGCACCTGCGCCGAGACCCGGTCCATCCAGTGCGCGTCGTCGACCACGCAGAGCAGTGGTTGCCCCTCGGACGCGTCCGAGAGCAGTCCGAGGACCGCGAGGCCGACCAGGAAGCGTTCCGGCGGGGTTCCGGTGCGCAACCCGAACACCGTCTCCAGCGCGGCGCGTTGGGGTTCGGGCAGGTTCGGCAGCCGGTCCAGCAGCGGCACGCACAACTGGTGCAGGGTGGCGAACGCGAGCTCCCGCTCGGACTCGATGCCGATGGCGTGCAGCACCCGCAGTCCGGCGGCCGCGTTCGTGGCGTACTCCAGCAGGGCCGACTTTCCGACGCCGGGTGCCCCGTGGACCACGAGCGCGCGGCTCTCTCCGGTACGGACCGCACCGATCATCCGGTCGAGTACGGCGCACTCGAGCCGTCGCCCCAGCAGGCCCGTTTTCGCCCCGTGCTCTGGTTCGTGCCCCGGATGTACCACCGTTGGCCGCCTTTGCCGCGGTTGTCCCGCAGGTCACTCAGCACGCTACAACGGCGTCGGCGCGACCCGCATCCGCACCGGGCAAAGCTTTCCTCACAACGGTCCCGGACGATCACGCTCCGTCGGGCCGCGTCGACCGCCGATCCCAGCCGTGGAAGGAGGCGTGGTCGCCGGACTCCCAGGCCTCGCGCAGGCCGGGGCTGCTCAGGTCCCAGTCCGGCCGGATCTCCCGGGTGGCATCGCGCAGATCCCGCCACAGGTCGTCCACGGACGGCCGCCCCCAGAACCAGTAGCCGTTGTAGACGCTGTGCACGACCAGGCCCGGTTTCAGTACGAGGGTGTGCGGAATCATCGGGTCGTGTTCGGGTCGGTGTACTCCTGGATGTCGAGTTCGCGCTGGACGATCCGGCCGGGGTCGGACAGGAAGGGCCACTGGGCGCCCACCGCGAGACGGAACTCCTGCAGGGTGTGGTGCTCGTCGGTGGAGATCGTGGCGATCTGCGTGTAGGCCACCGCGGCCTTCGGCTGGAACACCCTGGCCAGCTCCTGGTGCTGCTGGTGCTCCTTGGGGCAGTAGTGCCCGCGTGCCAGGGTGAGGACCAGCGGATCACGGCCCTGCAGCTCGCTCAGCTTGCGGACGGTCCCGGTGTGGTCGGGCAGCGCGAAGTCGGGAAGGACCCCGCCGGGGACGATGTCGGGACGCATGGTTTCAACCACCTTTCTTCCTCGCCGTATGCGGGTCCTACGAGGCCGCGGCGCACGTCTCGGCGGTCAGGTGGGCAGGTCCGTGCCGGCCTGTTCGGCGACCATGTACCGCGCGTACCAGTCCGGCCAGTCCGGGTCCTCCGCGCCGATGCGTGCCTCGTGCTCGCCGTGCGCCGCCGCGGCCCGGCGCAGGGCGCTCGCCAGGTCGTCGGCCGAGGCGAAGTCCGTGCTCGCGGGGTCCAGCCGGCCCGGGAGCCGGGTGGTGATCTCCTGCAGGAGGTAGCCGTTGCCGTCCGGGTCGCTGAACGACAGGAACGAGCCGTAGCTGCTGCGCCGCGGGTCCGGCCCGGGCACCCGGGCGTCGGTCCCGGCGTGGTGGAAGACCCCGCCGGCGTCGTGGAAGACCTCGCTGGGCTCGGCGCCGCGCCGCTTCAGCTCGTCGTGGGCGGCGTCGATGTCGTCCACGATCAGGTGCAGCCCCCGCGCCGAACCGGGCGCCTGGTCCGTGACGGAGGTACCGAAGATGACCGACGCGGGGGAGCCGGGCGGGGTGACCTGGACGACCCGGAAGTCCTCGCCGGTGGCCACGTCCGCGTCGAGCCGCCAGCCGAGCGCCGTGTAGAACTCCTTGGCCCGGTCGACGTCGGACACCGGCACCACCACGACCTCGAGTTTCATGTCCATGACTTCCACCTTCCGCGCGGGGGACGACATGCGGACGGGTACGAGACTCACGCGGCCGGCCGCCCGTTCGCGCCAGGGAGTCCCACGGGTGATGGACGCCGGAGAAGGTTGTTCCAGTTGACGCTGAGGCTCTGGACGTCCAGCATCAAAACGTTACCCTCGCGGTCAAAAACGCCCATCCTTTGACAGGTGGAAGGCGGTGGCCCCATGGCAGACGGGACCTCGAGAAAGGTACTCCTCGGCGAACTGGCCGCTGAGTTCCTCGGCACCATGGTTCTGATCCTCTTCGGTGTCGGTGTGGTCGCCCAGGTGGTGGCCGGCGGCCTCGGAGATCACGACAGCATCACGTGGGCGTGGGGCTTCGGCGTCACCTTCGGTGTGTACATCGCCGCTCGCCTCAGCGGCGCCCATCTCAATCCCGCGGTGACCGTGGCCCTGGCCTGCTTCAAGGGCTTCCACTGGGCCAAGGTGCTGCCCTACATCGTGGCGCAGACGCTGGGGGCGTTCGTCGCCGCGCTGCTGGTGCGCTGGAACTACACGGAGGTCCTGGCGAAGTTCGACCCAGGTCACACGATCAAGAGCCAGTTCGTGTTCTCCACGCTGCCCGGCAACGGCGCCCTCCCGATCAGCGAGCTGGGCGCACTGCGCGACCAGATCATCGGCACCGCCATCCTGCTGCTGCTGATCTTCGCTGTGACAGACTTGCTGAACACCCCGCCCGGCGCCAACCTGGCCCCCGTGGTCATCGGTTTCCTCGTCGTGGCGATCGGCATGGCCTGGGGGACCGACGCCGGGTACGCGATCAACCCGGCCCGTGACTTCGGACCCCGACTGGCCAGCTACCTCACCGGATACGGCACGGCGTGGCGAGATCAGTACGGCAATCTGTACTGGTGGGTGCCGATCGTCGGGCCGTTCGTCGGCGGTGTGATCGGCGCCGCGGTGTACCGGTTCGTCATCAGTCCGTTCCTGCCCACGGCGGAACAGGAACCGGGTCGCGTGCCCGCGCCCGACGCCGAGTGACACGGCGGCACTCACCTACGACACCGGGGCGGCGGCGACCGTGAGACGGTCACCGCCGCCGCGGCCACTTCAGCCCGCACCAAGGTCCTAAAAACCCCGCCGTGCCGCGAAGAAGGCGGGCAACGTGGCCCTGGCGGCAGCCCTCGGCGGCTTCGTCCGTCGGGCCGTCACCTGTCTCCTCGGCCGCGTCGGCTGACGCCGGGGTTCTCACGCTCGGTGAGACGGTCACCGAAGTGATCGGCGACGAGTTCCGCCATCGCGGAGGCGTCGCGGGAGCCGTCCACCTCGAAGACGCGTATACCAAGGCGACGCGCGCCGCGGACGGCGTCCTCGGCCACGGTCACCGCCGCCGCGGCCACTTCAGCTCGCACCAAGGTCCTAAAAACCCCGCCGTGCCGCGAAGAAGGCGGGCAACGTGGCCCTGGCGGCAGCCCTCGGCGGCTTCGTCCGCCGGGCCGTCACCTGGCTCTTCGGCCGCGTCGGCTGACGCCGGGGTTCTCACGCTCGGGGAGACGGTCACCGAAGTGATCGGCGACGAGTTCCGCCATCGCGGAGGCGTCGCGGGAGCCGTCCACCTCGAAGACGCGTATACCGAGGCGACGCGCGCCGCGGACGGCGTCCTCGGCCACGAGCCGGTCCCGGGCCAGCCGGTTGGCCTGCGCCCGGACCGGATCGCTGACACGGTGACCGAGGGAGCCCGCTCGGGGCAGGTCGCGGGCCTGCCGGAGGCGGAACTCGGCGGTGGGCACCAGGACGACCATCCGACGGGGTGAGTCGAGGAGAGGAGCGACGAGCTCGGGCCGCAGCCCCCAGCCCTCCGCGATGACAGGACGGCCGGAGACGAGCGCGCGCAGATCGTCGAGGGCCCAGTCGAACCGGTCCCGGAAGCCCGCCAGGGCCGCGGCGGCCATCTCCTCCGGGGTGGTGTGGACCCACACCTCGTCCGGGTCGGGCTCGTCGGCCGGCTCACCGCGGGCGATGCGACGGGCGATCCGCCGGTCGTTGTGACCGCGAGCGTCGTGGTAGTCGTAGTGGTAGGCGGTGACGCCGTGCCGGAGGGCCAGCAGCCGGGCGACCGTCGACTTGCCGGCCCACTGGCCCCCGCCGATCCACAACGCCCGCCGCAAGGTGCCGAACGGGTCCCAGACGTCGCTGTCCGCCCGAGAGTCATGACTGGCCAACCGACGTCCCCCCTGGATCACCTCGGACTGCCGCCGTACGCGCCGCTTCCCCCGCCCTCAGCGCATGGTGAGGACCATCCGGAAGCGAGCCGCCCCCGAGAGCATCCGCTGGTACGCCTCGCCGGCCTGGTCCAGCGGCACGGTCTCGGTCATCGGGCGGATCCCGTGCAGGGCGCTGAACTCCATCGTGTCCTGGACGTCCTGCGCCGTACCGGACGGATGACCGCGCAGGATCCGACCGCTCATCAGCAGCTGGGCCGGGTTGACGCCCAGCGGTTCGGGGGCGCCGCCGATGACGACGAGTTCACCGCGCGGCGCGAGACCGTCGACGGCGGAGGTGATGGCGGCGGAGTTGCTGGCGGTCGCGAGCACCACGTTCGCCCCGCCGAGGGACTGCAGGGCGTCCGCGACGGAGGTGTCCGCCGTGCTGTCGACATAGTGGTGGGCGCCCAGCTGCTTGGCGAAGTCGGCCTTGTCCGCGCCCCTGGCGATGGCCACGGTCTCGAAGCCCATCGCGACCGCGTACCGCACCCCCAGGTGCCCGAGCCCCCCGATCCCCAGCACGGCGACCAGAGCGCCGGCCTTGGCGGAACTGCGCCGCAGCCCGTTGAACATGGTCACGCCCGCGCAGGCCAGCGGACCCGCGTCAGCGGCGGACAGCGCCTCGGGGATGCGGGCCAGTGCGTCGACCGGCGCGATCGCCATCTCCCCGAATCCGCCGTCGTACGCCCAACCGGGCACCTTGAGGTTCTGGCAGACGATGAAGTCGCCCTGCCGGCAGGGCTTGCAGTGGCCGCAGCTGCCGCCGAACCAGCCCACCGTCACCCGGTCGCCGACCTGCCAGCCGTACTCGGCCGCGCCCTCGCCGAGCTCGTCGACCCGGCCGGCGATCTCGTGCCCGGGAACCACCGGGAAGCTCACGCCGGGCACCCCGGCGTTCACGAACAGGACGTCGCTGTGGCAGATCCCGCAGGCGTCCACGGCGATCCGTACCTGGCCCGGACCCGGCCGTGGAACGTCACGCTCGGTGATCTCGAAGGCTCCGCCGCGGGTGGCCACTTGTGCAACTCGATAGGTGCTCATGCTTCTCTCCGCACATCGGGTACGACCTTGTCCGCGAACCAGCACACCAGCTACGGCGGAATCACGCGCGCCGAACGCCGGTGGTATGTGACATGGCACTGGGCCCGGTACCCCGCATCACCCCTCCCCCACCACCCCAGTGGACCCCCGCACCTCCAGAAACGGCGCCGCCAGCTCCACCGCACCCGGTCGCCCCGGGTTCTCGATCCGGTCCAGAAGGCGTTGCGCGGCCCGGCGGCCCACGTCATGACTGGCGTTGTCGACGGTGGTCAGCCACAGGTGCCGCAGCCTCGAAAGGTAGGTGTTGTCGTAACCGACGAGCGAGAGGTCGCGGGGCACCCTGAGTCCGCTCTCCTCGGCGGCCGACAGCGCGCCGACGCACGACATGTCGTTGACCGCGAAGACGGCGGTGGGCCGCCGCGGCCGGCTCAGCAGCCGTACCGTGGCCCGGTAGCCGCCCTCCTCGGTCAGGTCGCCCTGTTCCACGACAGCCGTGTCCGCCAGCCCGTGCTCGCGCATCGTGGCCTCGAAGCTGCGCCGGCGCAGCTCGCCGACCGCGCCGTGGCCGGCGATGTGCGCGATGTGCCGGTGGCCGAGGCGGATGAGGTGCTCGGTGGCCAGTCGGGCGCCTTGCTCGTCGTCGTTGGCCACGATGTCCACCCCGGGCAGCACGGGCTCGCGGGTGCCGACGACGACCGTGGGGATCTGTCCGGCGGCGGTGCGCAGCGCCTGCGGGTCCTGCAGGGTGCCGACGGCGACCAGGCCGTCGACGCGCAGTTCGGTGAAGGTGCGGGTGAGGTCCTCGCCCAGGCGCCGGTTGAGGTGACCGTCGGCCAGCAGGGTGTGCAGTCCGCTGTCGTACAGGCGGGAGTTCAGGCCGTCGAGGAGTTCCACGAACCAGGGGTTGCGCAGGTCGTTGAGGAGGACTCCGACGGAGCGGGTGCGGCGTTCGCTGAGGCTGCGGGCGGCGGCGTTGGGCCGGTAGCCGAGTTCCTCGATCGCGGTCATGACGGCCGCGCGTTTTTCGGGGCGCACGCCGTCGGCGCCGCGCAGCACCAGCGACACCAGGGACTTTGACACGCCGGCCCGCGCGGCGACGTCACGGATGGTCGGGGTCCTCATGGGTTGGACCGTTCCATACACTCTCCGTGCTGTAAAGACCTTTCCTGGACCCCTCTTGACACTTGCCTTAGGGACGACCCATGGTGGGCCGGACGTTTGGATCGGTCCAAAGAAGGGCTGTCATGGTGAAGACGCTGGGTATCGCCGTCGTGGGATTCGGCTGGATGGGACGGGTGCACACACAGGCGTACACCCGTCTGCCGCACCACTTCCCGCAGCTGCCCCTGCGGCCCGAGCTGGTCGCCGTCGCGGACGAGGTACCCGGCCGGGCCGAGGAGGCGGCGGGGCAGTACGGCTTCGCTACCGCCGTCCGCGACTGGCGGGAACTGGCGGCCGATCCCCGGGTGCGGGCGGTGAGCGTCACCGCCCCGAACTTCCTGCACCGTGAGATCGGCGTCGCGCTGGCCGAGGCCGGCAAGCACATCTGGATCGAGAAGCCGGTGGGCCTCACGGCCGAGGACGCCCGGGCGGTCGCCGACGCCGTCGGCAAGGCGGGTGTGCAGGGCACCGTCGGCTTCAACTACCGCAACGCCCCCGCCGTCGAGGCCGCCCGGGACCTGGTGGCCTCCGGTGAGATCGGCACGGTCACCCATGTCCGCGTCCGTCTGTTCAGCGACTATGCAGCCCACCCCGAAGGCGCCCTGACCTGGCGCTACGAGCGTGCTCGCGGCGGCAGCGGAGTGCTCGGCGACCTCGCCTCGCACGGTGTGGACCTGGCCCGTTTCCTGCTCGGCGACATCGAGTCCCTCAGCGCCGACACCGCGGTCTTCGTCCCGGAGCGGGCCCGCCCGACCGGCGCCACCGCCGGCCACACCCGCGCGACGGGCGGCGAGCTCGGCCGGGTCGAGAACGAGGACTACGTCAACTGTCTGCTGCGTTTCGCCTCCGGTGCCCGGGGTGTCCTGGAGGCCTGCCGGGTCTCGGTCGGCGAGCAGAACAACTACGGCTTCGAGATCCACGGCACCAGGGGCGCCGTCTTCTGGGACTACCGCCGCATGGGCGAGCTGGGCGTCAGCCGGGGCGCCTCCTACCAGGACCAGCCGGTGAGCACGGTCTTCGTCGGCCCGGGCGCCGGTGAGTACGCGGCCTTCCAGCCGGGCTCGGCCAACGCCATGGGCTACGACGACCTGAAGGTCATCGAGGCGTCCCACTTCGTGCGCTCCGTCGCGGAGGGCGTGCCGCACGGCCCGACGCTGCAGGACGCCGTGGCGAGCGCGGCGGCGCTGGACGCCATGGTGCGCTCGGCCGAGCGGCGGACGTGGGTGAGCCTGGAATGAGCGCCGTACGCGTGGGCGTGATCGGCGCGGGCAACATGGGCGCCGATCATGTGAACACGCTGCACCCTCGCCGAACTCGCCGCCCGGCGCGGCCTGTTCTGCGCGGAGGCCCTGTGGACCTTCTTCCTGCCCAAGTTCGACGTCGTACGGCAGATCCTCGACTCGGGTGTCCTCGGCGAGGTCCGCACGGTGCTGGCGGACCACGGTGAGCAGTTCACGGCCGGCCACCGCATCCTGCGCGCCGACCTGGCGGGCGGCCCGCTCCTCGACCTGGGCACCTATCCGCTGTCCCTCGCCACCTGGGTACTCGGCGCTCCGGCCGGGATCACGGCGCAGGGGCAGCCCCACCCAGCCGGGTTCAACGGCCAGGTGTCGGCCGTCCTGCGGGACACCGACGGCAACCAGGCCGTTATCCACACCACGCTCTTCAGCGACACGCCCACCAGCGCCACGATCGCCGGCACGCACGCCACCCTGACCCTGCCCGGCCCCTTCTACCAGCCCGGCGACCTGCTGCTGACCCCCTCGGGCGAGGGCACCCCGCTCACCTTCACAGAGCCGCGCACGGCCCACGACGCCCTGTACTTCGAGGCCGCCGAGACGGCCCGGCGCATCAGCACCGGCGACCGCGAGACGCCCCTGCGCCCACCGGCCGACTCCGTCACCACGCTCCGGGCGATGGACGAGATCCGCGCCCTGTGCGGGATCACGTTCCCCGGGGAGGACCGCGCCGACGCGTACGCGTAGGTGCTAGGAGCCGACCGCCCTCCTCGCCTCGGACCAGTTGGCGTGCAGCCGGTCGAGGTACGCCTGGGCGTCGGTGCCGGGGGTCGCACCGCGGGCGAAGGCCAGCATGGTGCCGGGACCGGCGTCGTAGCCGAGCGCCAGCAGTTCGTCCTTGGTGTACGGGGCGGACCACTGGGCGGGCAACCGGGCCGCCAGGTCGTGCAGGTACCAGGCCTCGGCCTCGATGGCGAGGTCCCGGTCGTCCGGCAGCTGGGTCCAGTCGCGGTCGGCGAAGTCGCGGCCCTTCTTGACCTCGTCGAAGGTGGCGCGGTGCATGTCGGCGATGCCGAACGCGGCGCCCGGCTTGATCTTCTGCCAGGCCCGCTCCAGCGCCGGATCATGCGGTTTGTACGCCTCGTTGTAGAGGATCGCCATCACCAGCCGGGCGCTGACACCGGCCTCCCGGGCCCGGGTGCGGACCTGGGGGGCGTAGTCGGCGGGATCGTACGAGGACGGGGCCGACGAGCGGGAGGCGCTGGGCGATTCGGCCGACGGGGTCGGGGTGGGGACGGTCTTCCCGGCCGGTGGCGGGGTGTGGCCCTGCGGAGTGTTGGCGGCCCGCACGAGGACGTAGACGGCCAGGGCGAACACCACCATGAGCGCCAGCCGCCGGTACCTCACCGCCCGGAAATCGGACATGTCCCGCCCTTCTCCCGCCCCCTCGGCCAGCAATCTTCTACCGCAAGGCGATTAAGGCCCGCGTGAGCTGACGCTGTATGTGATCACAGGGTCCGGTCGGGTTCCTGCCACGCCACGTCCGAACTGTCGCCCCGAATACGGCTCCCGTTCACCGCGGGCCTCCCGGACGGCACCGGCACCCCTGCCTATCGTGACCGGCAAGGACGTGATCGGGGTGGTGAAGAGCTGTGGGCGGGCATGACCTGGACGGCGCTCTGCGGGTGGCCGTGGAGCTGGCCGAGTGGGCGTCGGAGAAGATCCGGGGGACAGACGCGGGCGCCGGAGGGCCGGTACGGCAGAAGGCGAGCCCCGCGGACATCGTCACGGACACGGACGAGGCCGTGGAGCGGCACGTACGGGCGGTGCTGCGGCGGGAGTTCCCCGGCTGGGGCATCGACGGCGAGGAGTACGGCGTCGAGGAGGGCTCCTCGCACGCTCCGCACTGGGTGATCGACCCGGTGGACGGAACCACCAACTACGCCCATGGCCTGGGCTGGTGCTCGTTCTCGCTGGGCCTCGCGGAACCGGACGGCAGCCCGCTGCTGGGCGTGGTGGCGGACCCGTGGCGGCGTGAGATCTTCACGGCCGTCTCGGGCAGGGGCGCGCACCTCGACGGAACTCCGATCCGGGCGGCGGACCACACCACCCTCACCGGGCACGTGTTCATGACCGAGTGGGCCGCCCACGCCCACTGGCCCGGACTGGACGCCCTGTTGGGCGAGCTGGCGGCCCGCCACTGCACGGTCCGGGTGATGGGCTCCACCGCGCTGTCCCTGGTCCAGGTCGCGGCCGGCCGCGCCACCGCGGCGGCGATCGGCGAGTTCCACCCGGTGGACGGCCTGCCCGCCCTTCTCATCGCGACGGAGGCCGGCGCGGTGGCGATGCCACAACTCCCCGCCTACGACGAGCCGTTGCTGCTGGCCGCACCGGGCGTGGCAGCCGAGGCGAGGGAGTTGTGGCAAACCACGGTCAACTCCCGCACGTGAGCCGGGCGTCGGCCCAGTCCGCGTGGTCGTGGGCGTTGCCGTCCCCGCCGTCCTGGACCACCAGGTGCAGCTCCTGAACGCCGCTGACGTCGACGTCCAGGGGCGTGGCCGCGGATGAGCCGGTCAGGACGGGCGTGGTGGTGAGGGTGCGGCCGTCGGCGACGACACCGAAGGTGACCGAGCCGTACGGGGCCACCTCGTCGTCGATGCCGACGGTGGCGGTGAGCCGGGTGCAGTTGCCGCCGAGGTGGAAGGCCACGTCGCCGGCGGCGTGCACGCCGAGTCCCTTGGCGTGTGCGCTACCCCTGATGGTGATCGGCTGCCCGTCGCCCGCCGCCTGCTCGCCGTTGGAGCTGTCGCGTTCCACCGGCCCCCAGCCGTTGCTGCTGGAGACGAACGACAGATCGCTCAGGTACGGGCTTCCGGTGGGCGGCGGGATCGGCACCCGGGTGCTCGCCGCGCCGTACGTCCAGTGCATTACGCCGTCCCGTGAGTAGGTGGCCAGCGGGGAGAAGCTGTTGGTGACGGGGGTGTCGGCGGCCGTGGGGGCGGTGACCGTCCAGCGTGCCGTGACCGAGTGTCCGGGGGCGACCTTGGAGAAGGTGACGGGGGTGGTCGCGGCGGTCTTCCAGCCCGCCGGGGTGCCGGGGGTGAGGGTGAGGTCGGTGGCCGCTCCGCCCTTGGCCGGGAGCGTGAACGTGGTCGTGAGGGTCGCCGACTCGCCCCGCTGGACGGTCTCGGGCAGGGCGGCTTTCAGCGTGGCCGGCGGTGCGGCCGCGTGGCGTACGGGGGTGATGGCGAGGTTGTCGAACTCGTCGGTCTGGTAGCCGACCACGCCGAGGCCGACCTGGCCGGCCCGGTACGCGGAGTCGTCCACCGCGCCGATCCGCCGGCCGTCGATGCTCGCGGTGATGGTGGTGCCGCTGAAGCCGAGGGCCAGGGTGTGCCAGCGACGGGTGCCCAGGGCGCGGGTGGTGCCGTCGGCCAGGGTGGTCAGCCGTCCGCCGGTGTCGCTCTTGACCACGGACCACGTGCCGGTGTCGGAGACCCGCAGGAAGTAGCCGGCCTGGTGGGACTGGGGCCGCTGCTGTTCGCCCGCCCGGCCGATGAGCTCGACGGTGCCGGGCTGTTCGAGGTAGACGTCCGAACTGACCGTGTAGTCCTTCCAGTCGGTGTCGCCGAGGAGGGCGAAGGCGTCGCTGTCGTCCTGCCATTCGATGGGCTTCTCGGCAGCCGTCTGCCGCACGCACCGCCCCTTGCGTCCCCGGCAGGGCACGGTCTCGAAGGCGCCCTGCATGTCGGAGAGGTACTTCGCCTCCCGCCCGCGCGTGTGCTGCTCGAAGGAGTCACGGTACGGCAGCGCCAGATGGCCCTGGGGCGGGCTGACGGCCGTGCCGTGGCCCTGGCCGGTGGTGGTGGTCAGGGAGTAGACGTGGCCGGGCTGGAGCGTGACCGAGAAGTGCCCGTCCTTCGGGGTGACGTCACCGGTGTGCACGAAGCCGCGTCCGCCGGGGGCGAGGTCGGTGGCCCAGATGTGGACCGTGCCGGTGGGCAGTCCGCCGCCGATGGTGAAGTCGGCCGTCTGGGCGCTGCCGGCGGTGGAGGTCTCCACGATGGTGCTGTAGGCGGAGTTGTCGGCCGGTTTCAGCGTGACGTAACTGCCGTTGGTGCGGTCGCCGCCGAGGTAGCCACTGGCCTGGTCGACGAACGTCCAGCCGGGGCGGGTGACTTGGGTGACCTGGGCGGTGGTCCACAGGCTGGTGCCGAGGTCGTAGGCCCCGGACCAGGGCTGGTTGGCGACGGCGAGGCCGACGGTGTCGTAGGGCAGGTTGGGGTAGACGGCCGCCAGCAGGGGCCAGTTGAGGTAGGCGGTGTACCTGCCGTCGAGGTAGCCGCGGGTGATGGAGCGGATCAGCGCGCCGGCGCCGGTGTTCTCGTCCAGGGAGCCGTTCTCGCTGGCCCACAGGGGTTTGCCGGTGGCCTGGGCGTTGTCGGAGCTGTAGCAGGTGTTCGCGGTGCCGCCGTCGCCGCCCTCGCAGGGGTAGTGGACGCCGACGACGTCGACGGAGTCGGCGAACTGCTGGTCCTTGGCGATGTCGTCGGCGACGTCCAGGCCCGAGTCGGCGGCCACGATCCGCACGGGCAGGTGGCGGGCGGCGAGGGCGGTATGCAGTTTCTCGTACCAGGCCGTGTCGTAGCCGCGTTCGTTCCAGCCGCCCAGATAGTCGATGTCCAGGCTGTGTTGGCGGGCGCAGCCGAGCCAGGCGGTCAGGTAGTCGATCGTGTCCTGGGACCAGAAGTTCCCCCCGCCAGGGGTGTTGCCGGTGTTGCCGATCCAGCCGGGGGCGCCCCAGGCGAGGCCGTAGAGCTTGATGTGCGGGTTGCGTTTCTTGGCCTGTTCCATCAGCCACCACTCGTAGCCGCTGTCGCAGTGCACGGTGCCCCGGGTGTGCTCGATGCTGGGTTCGGAGCCGTCGGTGGAGTTGGTGTCGCCGCCGATCTCCACCTTGAGCAGGTGCAGGGAGGCGCCGTAGCCGGGCTTGAAGAGGTAGTCGAGGATCTGGCCTCGTTGTGGTTCGGGGTAGTTGATGAGGAGGCGTGAGTTGCCTCCGCCACCGCTGATGGCGCCGATGCCGTCGAAGGTGCGGCCGGTGCCGGAGCCGTTGACGGTGATGTCGGTGGTGCCCGGCGTGGGTGCCTCGCCGACGAAGTCGATCCGGTCGACCGTGACGGCCGTGCCGCTGGAGGCCGCGTTCTTGCGGCCGGTCCAGGCCAGGGTGAAGGTGTGGGGTCCGTCCGTGAGGGTGGGGCTGGTCCACACGGTGGCGTCACCGGTGCGGGTGGCGCTGTAGAAGTCGACGTCGGCCGGGGTGCCGCCGTCGACGGAGACGGTGCCGATGCCGTGCCCGGGGTCGGTCACCGCGTGCAGGGTGAGCCGGGTGCCGGTGAAGGCGAAGTCGACGGAGTCGCCGGTGTGGTCGGTCCAACTGTTGGTGCCCTGGTAGGGGTTGGCAGGTGCGCCCTCGCCGCCGGCGTGGCCCCAGCCGGAGCCGTGGTAGTCGAACTGGTCCCGGCCGCTTCCCTGGACGGAATCGTCCACCGTGACGGTCGTGGCAACGTTGTCGGCGGCTGCCGGCACCGGCGTCAGGCCGGACAGACACAGCACCAGGGCACTCACTGTCGCGCCGCCCCAGGACAGGGCGCGGCGCCGGACGGACTGGAGCATGCGCTCTCCCGGCCTCGGATCCGACGGAGGTGAACACCTCCGCGCACATGGCTACAGGAACGCACGCTTCCAAGGAAGAGTCCGGTCAGAATCCAACACAGAATTGTGGCGGGTGAGTTGTGCGGCGCGGGCCGCGCCCTCTCACCGCAGGGCGCTGCCCGACTGCCAGGTCGGCCAGTCGACGTTCCAGTCGCCGTAACCGTTGTTGGCGGCGACCGCGTCCTTGGAGTTGACCACCGTGACCGGGTCGCCGGTGTGGACGTGGCCGTAGAACCACTTGGCGTCGGCGGTGCTCATGCCGATGCAGCCGTGGCTGCCGTTGATCCGGCCGAACTTGCCCTCGTTCCAGGGGGCGGCGTGCACGAAGGTGCCCGAGGGGGTGAGCCGGACGTCCCACTTGACCGAGCCGAGGTTGTAGGCCTCGGGCCCGAAGATGCTCACCGTGCGGGAGTTCATGCGGATGGTGGGCGTCTTCTCCAGGACGACCATGGTGCCGTTCCAGGTCTCGAAGCCCTTCTTGCCCGCGGAGACCGGCAGGGTGCGCAGCTTCCTGCCGTTCTCGGAGACCGTCATCGTCTTGGCCGCTGTGTCGACGGTCGTGGTCACCGCGTCGCCGATGCGGAAGTTCACGACCCGGTTCTGGACGCCGTACAGCCCGCCGGCCCGCACGCCGTCGAGGGACATGCGCAGGGTGACGTCGGTGCCGGGCTTCCAGTACTTCTCGGGCCGGAAGTCGACGCGGTCCCTGCCGTCGCGGTCGGTCATCCAGTGCCAGGCGCCCTGCACGGAGGGGCTGGAGGTGACCTGGAGGTGGCGTTCGACGGCCGCCCGGTCGTGGATCGGCTTGTTGAAGACGATGGAGACGGGCATGGCCACGCCGACGGTGGTGCCCTTGTCCGGGTGGTACTCGCCGACGAACGTCTTCGACTTGGGCGCTTCGGCGGTGGTGAAAGTGGCGTTCCTGGTGAGCTGCTTTCCGTCGGATCCGGTGGCGCGGGCGCGCACCGTGTAGGTGACGCCGGGTGCGAGCTGCCCGTTGGACGTCCAGGTGCCCTTGTCGCCGGAGAAGGTCCCCTTCAGATCGCCGGGGCCCTGCGCGGTGACCTTGACGGAGGTGATCCTGCCGTCACCGGCGCGTATGGTCACCTTCCGGTTCACGGCGACGGACGTGCTGTCGGACGCGGGCGAGACGGTGAGCCCGTCGTGCTTCGCGTCGTTCCCCCGCCCGCCGTCCCCCGTGGAGCCCCCCGAACCGCTGCAGGCCGTCACGACCAGGAGCGCCGCTGCGGCCGACGCGGCAACGGGCAGGCCCGGGCGGCTTCGTGGGGCGTTCCCGGCGGTGCTCGACGGTGCGTGCGGCATGCTTGCTTCAACCGCCTTCCCTGCGTCCCGGCGAGCGCCGGGCGCGCTCGCTCTCCGACAAGGCGGGTAACCCGCCGGAGGCCGGGCATAACCCGCAACCGGGTCAGGAGGGGGTGAGGGGCAGATCGTCTGTGTAGGCGTTGACCGGCGGGGCGATGCGCCGCGTCCCGCCGACGTCGAGAGCGGCCTCCGCCGACCCGGTGCCCAGGCTGCCCTTCGGGTGCCAGGTCCCGGTCACCGCCAGCCAGGTGTTGGCGGGCGGCACGGCTCCCCCGTACATCCGGACCTTGACGGTCTGGGAGTCCGCGGCGCAGCAGGTGAAGATGATCCGGGTCAGGTACCAGCCGCCGCCGTGCGCGGCCGGGGTGACGAAGCCGGTCATCTGGACGGTGCGGTGCCGGATGGCGAGGCCGCGGTCCTGCTGCACCCGGGTGGTGAAGTCGGTGAGCGTCATGGGCAGCGGGGAGGTCGCGGGCAGCGGGTCGAAGCCCTTGCGCACCGTGACCGCCTTGCCGTTGGTCCGCGCCGCCGTGTACGCGCCGAGGGCCGGTGGGACGTAGAGGAGCAGGCTGAGCGCGGGGAGGAACAGCAGCCAGGCGACGCGGGGTGCCCGGGAGTGGTCGTGGCCGTGCGCGTGGCCCTCGTCGTGGGTGGGGCGCCGGTCCAGGACCGCGCTCGCGAGGCCGAGCAGGAGCAGGGTGACGCCGGAGACGATCAGGACGGGTCGGAGGCCCTCCTTGACGTAGCGCAGGTAGAGGTCGGTGAGGAGGGAGACGTGCAGCAGTCCCGCTCCGGTCAGGACCAGCAGCAGTGTCTGGGCGTGGCGTTTCACAGCAGCACGCCTCCGGTCAGCGCGCTCGCGGCGACCGCCACGACGACGGTGGCGGTGGAGAAGCGCCAGGCGAACGCCCGCCCGAAGGTGCCCGCCTGAAGGGAGATCAGCTTCAGGTCGACCATCGGGCCCACCACCAGGAACGCGAGCCGGGCGACGGGCGAGAACCCGGTGAGCGAGGCGGCGACGAAGGCGTCGGCCTCCGAGCACACCGCGAGGACGATGGCGAGCCCGGTCAGGAAGAGCACCGACAGCCAGGGCGAGCCGGAGAAGGCGTCCAGCACGGCGCGCGGCACCGCGACGTTGAAGGTGGCGGCGGCCATCGCGCCGAGCACGAGAAAACCCCCGGCGTGCAGGAAGTCGTACTGGAAACCGAGACGGAACTCCCGCCAGCGGCTGTGCCCGGCGTGATGGCCGCCGTGCCGTACGGCGGGCCGCAGCCACTCCTCCCGGCCCAGCCAGAGCCACAGCCAGCCCATCACGGCGGCGGTGGCGAGCGAGGCCAGCAGCCGGGCGGCGACCATCGCGGGATTGCCGGGGAAGGCGACGGCGGTGGCGGTCAGCACGACGGGGTTGATGGCGGGCGCGGAGAGCAGGAACGCGAAGGCGGCGGCCGGGGTGACACCCCGTCGGATGAGGCTGTTCGCGACGGGTACCGAGGCGCACTCGCAGCCCGGCAGGACCGCGCCCGCCGCGCCGGCCACCGGAACGGCGAGCGCGGGGCTCCGGGGCAGTACCCGGGTGAACAGGTCCGCCGGTACGAAGGCGTTGATCGCGCCGGACAGGACCGTGCCGAGGATGAGGAAGGGCAGCGCCTGGACGGTGATGGCGAGGCACACGGTGCGCCAGGCGGCGAAGGCGGGCCCGCTCAACCAACGGGTCTGCGTCAGGGTCAGCACCACGGCGACCAGCGCGGCCGCCGTCGCCGCCCCGATCACGACCGACTGCGCCGGCAGGCGGCGAGCGGGGGGAGCGGCCGTCGCGACCACGCCATCGACCAGTTCATCCGTTCTCACCATGGTCACTCCGGATGTCGGTGTCCTGGCGAAGATAAGCGACGATCACGAAGGGGGCCGGGCGCACACACCTCCGCAATCGGGTGACGGGGACACTGGGACCATGACGACCCCGCTCGCCTCCCACGTCGCGTCCTGGACGCCCGCCCCGGTCACGGACGAGGACGCCCTCTCCCCGGCTCCGGCGGCCGCCCTGTCCGCGCTGCTGGATCTGCCGGAGACGGCCGCGAAGTCCGGCGACGCGCTGCCGCCGCTGTGGCAGTGGCTGTATTTCCTGCACTGGCCCGCCCAGCGCGACCTCGGCGCCGACGGCCATCTGCGGGACGCCCGCTTCCTGCCGCCGATCCCCGACCGGCAGCGCATGTTCGCCGGCGGGCGCTGCGAGATCACCGAGCCGCTGCGCCTGGGCGAACCGGCCGAACGGGTCAGTGGGCTCGGTGCGGTGACACCCAAGCAGGGCCGCTCGGGAGAGCTGCTGTTCGTGACCGAACGCCAGGAGTTCCGCCAGCGGGGCCGCCTCTGTCTGGTGGAGGAGCAGGACATCGTCTACCGGTCGGGCCGCGGCGCCACAGCGCACCCCGCCACGCTGGACGAGCAGGCCGTCCCCGAGGCGGAGGGCCCCTGGCAGCTGCGCCTGCACCCAGGCCCGTCGTTCCTGTTCCGCTTCAGCGCCCTGACCGCGAACGCGCACCGCATCCATTACGACGCCCCGTACTGCCGTGCGGTGGAGGGGTATCCGTCTCTCGTGGTGCACGGCCCGCTGCTGGCCCTGCTGATGCTCGAACTCGTCCGCATCAACGCCCCCGACCGCCGCGTGCGGTCCCTGTCCTACCGGCTGCACCGCCCCGCCTTCGCCGGCGAGCACCTCCTGGCCGACGGCTCCCCCACCGACGACGGGGCCGGTCTGCGCGTCGCCGGTCCCCGGGAGGACCGGCACGCCACCGCCGAGGTGACCTTCGCACCGGCGTCGGTCGTCAGCCCCGCACACCGCCCGTCATGAGGCCGCCGACGATGAAGCGCTGGAAGAGGGCGAAGACACAGACCACGGGGACGCTGATGAGGGTGGCGGTGGCCATCAGGGCGCCCCAGGACGTGCCGTGCTGCCCCACGAAGGAGTTGAGCAGCACGGTGACCGGCTGGACGTCCGGGCCTCCGGCGAGGGTGAGGCCGAAGAGGAACTCCCCCCAGGCGATCAGGAAGGACAGTCCGGCCGCCGCGACCACACCGGGCACCATCAACGGCAGGACCACCCGCAGCAGCACGCCCGGCAGTCCGCACCCGTCGAGCTGCGCGGCCTCCTCCAACTCCGGCGGCACACCGCGCAGTACGGGCCGCAGCACGATCACCGTGAACGGCAGGGTGAGGGTCGTGTCGGCGGCGATCAGCCCCAGGTAGGTGTCGGCGAGTCCGGCCCGGCGCTCGAGGATGAACAGCGGTGCCGCCAGCACGATGGCGGGCGGCAGCTGGGCGACGAGCAGGGCGAGCACCATCGTGCCCGAACCCCGCATCCGGACCCGGGCGAGCGCGTAGGCGAGCGGGACGCCCAGCAGCAGGGTCAGCGCGACCACCCCGGAGGAGATGACCAGGCTGTTGAGCAGGGCCCGGGTCAGTCCGGCGTACCCCAGTGCCGTCGTGTAGTTCCGGGCGGTGACGGGAGTGGGGGCCCACTGCGGGGTCGGGCTCAGGATGTGGTCCGGGCGCGTGAGACTGGTCTTCACCATCCAGTAGACCGGCAGCAGGAAGGCCGCGGTGACGACGGTGGCGATCGCGGTGAGCAGCCAGGGACGGCGGTGCGGTCTCATACCGCGCCCCCTGCCGCCGTCTCTTCCTCGCGCCGCAGCCGTCGTACGTAGAACACGCCCGCCAGCAGCGGCACGACGAGCAACAGCAGGCCGGCGGCGGCGCCCTGGCCGAAGCGGAAGGAGGTGAAGAAGACCTCGTAGACGTAGAGGGAGAGCACCCGGGTGGCGTCGACGGGCCCGCCGCCCGTCATCACGAAGACGATGTCGAAAACCTTGAAGGTGTAGAGGAGGCCGAGCAGAAGGACCGTCACCGAGACCGGGCGCATCAGCGGAAGGGTGATGTGGCGGAAGCGCTGCCAGGCGCCCGCGCCGTCGATGGCGGCGGCCTCGTGCAGTTCGGGGTCGATGGTGTGCAGGCCGACCAGGAGCAGCAGCATGTTGAAGGGCACGCCGACCCAGACGTTGGCGAAGATCACCCCCGCGAGGGAGGTGGACGGGTCGGTGAGCCAGTCGTGCCCGAGGCTGCCCAGGCCCACGGCGCCGAGCAGGGCGTTGTAGGCGCCCGACTCCGCGTCCAGCATCCAGCGGAAGAGGGTGCCGCTGACGACCGGGGGCAGCAGCCAGGCGACAAGGAGCAGCGAGCGCAGCAGGCCGCCCAGCGGGAAGGGCCGGGCGAAGAGCAGGGCGAGGGCGAAGCCGAGGGTGAACTGCAGCAGCAGGGAGCCCAGGGTGAAGATCAGCGAGAGGCGTACGGCGTGCCAGAACGCCGGGTCGTCGAGGACGGCGCGGTAGTTGTCCAGGCCGTTGAACCGTTCCGTCCCGCCGAGCAGTTGGCCGAGGTCGACGTCGTGGACGGAGGTCCACACGGTGTAGCAGAGCGGGTAGGCCAGGAACAGGGCGAGGAAGGTCATCCCCGGCAGACAGAACAGGTACCCCGCGCGGCGCCGGCGCGCGGAGAGGGAAGGGCTCGGTGTCATTGCTTGCCCAGCGCTTTGTCGATCCTGAGGGCCGCCGTCCTCGCGGCGCCGGACGGCGAGGCGGCCCCGGTGAACACCGCCTGCTCCGCCTCGGCGACGGCCTGCGAGGCGTCGGCGTAGTGCGGGCCGTACTGGCGGGGACGGGCCAGGGGGAGCTGGCTGAGGAACAGGCGCAGGGCCGGGTCGGAGGCCCAGGTGCCCTGGTCGGCCAGGTCCTTGCGGGACGGCAGGTCGCCGAACGACACCAGGTAGGGCACCAGCACCGAGGGGCGCTGGGTGTACTCCAGCACCTCCCAGGCCTTGTCGATGTGTCTGCTTGTCGCCGTCACGACCCAGTTCTCGCCGCCCAGGCAGGTGGCGGCCTCCCGGTCGCGGGGCAGCGGGACGACGTCCCAGTCGAAGGACGCCTTCTTCAGGGTGGGGATCTGCCAGGGGCCGTTGATCTGCAGGGCGGCGCGCTGGTTCAGGAAACGGGTGTTGACGTCCTGCTGGGTCCAGCCGACGCACTGTTCGGACAGGGAGCCCTTGGCGATCAGGTCGTGGAGGAAGGAGAGGGCGGTGGCGCCGTAGGTGCCGAAGGTGTCGAGGTCGCCGCCCGACTGCCACAGGAACGGCAGGAACTGGAAGACGCCCTCCTCCGTCCTGATCGCGCTCAGCGCCAGTCCGTAGCGGTCCCCGCTGGTCAGCCGGTGGGCGGTGGAGGCCAGTTCGTCCCAGGTGGTGGGGGGCCTCACTCCGGCGGACTTGAGCATCCGGGTGTTGTAGTACAGGGCGAGGCAGTTGCTGTTGTTGGGGATGCCGAGGGTCTTTCCGCCGACCTGGCAGCCGTCCCAGGGGCCTTTGTAGTACTGGTCGGCCTGTCCCCACTTCGCGACCCGGCTCGTGAGGTCGGCCAGCAGGTGGTTGCCGCCGAGGGTGTTCATGGCGACGTTGTCGACGATGGCGATGTCGGGGAGGTCGCCGGAGATCGCGGCCAGGGCGAGCTGGCGGTCGAGTTCGGCGAAGGGGAAGGTCCGCCGCTCGATCTTCACGTCCGGCACGCCCGACTCGATGTCTTTGATCAGACGGTTCATGCCGGGCTGGAAGTTGTCCAGGGTGAAGTAGTCCCACCACGTGAGGGTGACGGGGCCGGAGGAGCCGGAGCCGCAGGAGGCCAGCGTGCCGCCCAGGGCGACCGTGGCCGCTGTCGCGCCCGCGGTGCGCAGGAGCGCGCGGCGGTCGACGGAGTACGACATGTTCTGCTCCCTGGGTAGACGAACGGTCACAGAAACCGACGTATCAGAAATCCAGGTCGAAATCGGGGAACTCCGGCTCGGGTTCCGAGCCCGGCACCGGTCGGCAGCGCCCGGTACTCGCGCGGAGGGTGATCAGGGGTTTGAGCAGGACGTGCCGGGGACGCGCCTCCGGCGTCGTCAGTCGCCGCACCATCAGCTCGACAGCGACCCGGCTCATCTCCTTGGCGGGGATCTCGGCCGCGGTGAGCGGCGGGGTGACCTGTTCGGCCCAGGGGCTGGCCGCCACGCCGACGACGGAGAAGTCACGCGGCACACTGCGGCCGTGCCGGGTCAGTCCCCGGTAGATGCCCTCCAGGGCCGCCTCGTTCTGGGTGACCAGGGACGTGGTCGCCGGGTCGTCGCGCAGGATCCGTTCGACGACCGCCTCTCCCGAGGCGAGGTCGTCCCCGCACAGGTATGCGCGGGGTGTGAGCAGCAGTCGCTTCATCGCCTCGGTGTAGCCCTCGTCGCCGAGCCGCGCGAAGCCGTAGCCGCTGTCGAACAGTTCCTCCGACCGGTTGACGAAGGCGATCCTGCTGTGGCCCAGGTCGGCGAGGTGCTGCACACAACCACCGGCCAGCCCGGCGAAGTCCAGGTCGACCCAGTCGGCCTTGTCGGCGAGGTGGTTGCGGCCGATGGCGACGAACGGGAAGCCCGAGTCGGCCAGATGTGCCACCCGGTCGTCCTCCCGGCGGATCTCCATGACGATCACGCCGTCCACCAGCCGCCCGCCGACCATCCGCCGGAACGAGGGGTCCGTGCGGCTGCCGGCGGGTGAGAGGAGCAGGTCGTAGCCGTGTGCGGTGGCGGTCTCGGCCACCCCGCCGACGAAGGCGAGCTGCATCGTCGTGTACGTCCGCTGCCGGCCGGACGGCGGATACAGCAGCCCGAGCATGTGCGTTGCGTCGGCGGACCCCCCGGTGCGCCGTGCCGTCACGTCCTCGGTGCGCTCTGCCATGGTCAGCCGACCGGGAGGGGCTGTTCCGCCCAGATGGTCTTGCCCAGGGGACTCTGCCGGGTTCCCCAGCCCTGGGTGAGCTGGGCGACCATGTGCAGACCGCGGCCGCCCTCGTCGTAGGTGCGGGCCCGGCGCAGATGCGGGGCGGTGTTGCTGGCGTCGGACACCTCGCAGATCAGGGTCCGGTCCCGGATCAACCTCAGCCCGATGGGGACGGCGCCGTAGCGGATGGCGTTGGTGACCAGCTCGCTCACCACCAGCTCGGTGACGAAGGCCGCCTCCTCCAGTCCCCAGACGGCGAGCTGCCGGGAGACCTGGGCCCGGGCGTCGGCCACGACCGACGGGTCGGAGGGCAGGGACCAGGCGGCGACCTGGTCGGCGTGCAGGGCCCGGGTCCGCACCAGGAGCAGGGCCACGTCGTCGGCGGGAGAGTCGGGCAGCAGCGCCTTGAGGATCGCGTCGCAGGTCACGTCCAGCGAGGGCACGGGCCGGGCCAGCGCGTCGCACAGCCGGTCGAGCCCGAGGCCCAGGTCACGGTCGCGCGCCTCGATCAGGCCGTCCGTGCAGAAGGCCAGCAGACTGCCCTCGGGCAGCTCCAGTTCGGTCGTCTCGAAGGGCAGACCGCCGACGCCGAGCAGCGGGCCGGGGGTGAGACGGACCAGCTCGACCGTGCCGTCCGGGAAGAGCACGGCGGGCGGGATGTGGCCGGCGCTGGCGAAGGTGCACACCCGGGAGACCGGGTCGTAGACGGCGTACAGACAGGTGGCGCCGATCTCGCCGCTGACGAAGTACGGCTCGTCCGCGGCGACGTCCTCCCTGTCGGAGGAGAGATGGGCCACCAGGTCGTCGAGGTGGGTGAGGAGCTCGTCCGGGGGCAGGTCCACGTCCGCGAGGGTGCGTACGGCGGTGCGCAGCCGGCCCATGGTGGCGGAGGCGTGGATGCCGTGCCCGACGACGTCCCCGACGACCAGTCCGACCCGGGTGCCCGACAGCGGTACGACGTCGAACCAGTCGCCGCCGACCCCGGCGCCCGACCCGGCCGGCAGATAGCGGTACGCCACCTCGACGGCCGCCTGCCGGGGCAGGTCCCGCGGCAGGAGACTGCGCTGCAGAGTGAGGGCGTTGGTGCGTTCACGGGTGTAGCGGCGCGCGTTGTCCACGCCGACCGCGGTCCGGCCGGCGAGTTCCTCGGCGAGGATCAGGTCGTCCGGCTCGAAGAGCGGGGAGTCGCCGATCCGGGCGAAGACGGCGACCCCGAGGGTGATGCCCCGGGCCCGCAGCGGCGTCGCCATCACGGAGTGGAAGCCGTACTCCTCGTTGCGGGCGGTGCGTGCCTCGTTTCCGGCGAGCCAGCGGGCGAAGTCGGGGTCGCCCGCGCCGGTAAGCACCGGCCGCCCGCCGGCCAGAGCGCGGGCGGGCGGCGAGAACGGCGGGTAGGTGTCGATCCCGCCGAGGTCGATGGCCGCCTCGGGCACACCCGTGCCCTCGGCGGCGGACTGGTGCGCGACCCGGCGCAGCGCCACGGCCGCGTCGACCGGCCCGGGTACGGGCTCCTCGCCCCGCAGGACGGAGTCGAGCAGGTCCACGCTGACGAAGTCGGCGAGCCGCGGGACGGCGAGGTCGGCGAGTTCCTGGGCGGTGCGGGTGACGTTCAGGGTGGTGCCGACGCAGGCGCCCGCCTCCTGCAGCAGGGCCAGCCGCTCCCGGGCCGCGTGCTGCTCGCTGCTGTCGAAGGCGGCGGTGCCGACGCCGACGACCTCGCCGGTGGCGGGGTCCCGCACCGGCCACAGTTCGATGACCCAGGCGCGGTGCCGGACGGGTGCGGAGGCGGGCTCCGGGACGACGCGCTCGTATCGCATCGGCCTGTCCTCCTCGGCGACGCGGCGCACACAGCGCAGGAAGCCCTCCTCGCCCTCGCCGCCCTCGGCACCCGCCGCGTCCTCCTCGGCGGCGGCCGCGTTGAGGTGCCAGGAGCCGGCGGCCGTGCTGTGGGCGGAGAGGCCGACCGACGCCTGGTCGAACGCCCACTCCACCATCCTCCGGTCCCGTTCCGAGGCCGCGGACGAGGTGCCGACGGTCACCACGAACCCCTGCGGCCTGCCGTCGCGGTCCAGCGACGGATGGGCGTGCAGGGTCACGTCGACGCGGTGACCGTCCCGGTGCCGCAGCGCCGCCGTACCGCTCCACTCCTCGGAGCCCAGGAGCGCGAGACCGCTCGCCTCGGGAGCCTCCCGGCCGAGGAGCAGTTCGGCGGCGGCGCGTCCTACGACCTCGGGTGCGCGATGGCCGAGCAGCCGCCGCGCACCCTCGCTCCAGCCCGTGACGGTGCCGTCGCGACCGAGGGTCACTGTCGCGACATCTTTTGACCACCCGCTGTGACCGCTTCCTTGGACATAAGTGGTCATTATTGCTCTATTCGCGCGCTGAGGTTCCTCAAAGACCCAGCGTGCGCGTCCGACAGGATTCGGACAAGTCAGAGCGCGGGGGTGTGCTCGATGCGGACGGCGTCCAGGGAGCGCGGGTCCAGACCGAGCAGACGCAGGATCGTCGGGGCGATCTGCGTGGTGCGCACCGGACGGTTGACGCGGACACCGTGCGGCGTCGCGGCTCCGGAGACGACCAGGGGGACGTCGAGGTCGTCGGCGTGGGCGCCCCCGTGCTCGGCGATCTTGCCCTTGCCGCCGGTGTAGACGACGCCGTACTGGCTGATGCCGAACAGGTCGGGCACCCGGGAGTCGCCCGGCTCGACGTGGAAGTAGCGGGCGGCGGCCGCCCCCGCGTACACGGTCTTCAGACCGCCGGCCGTGAAGGGCTTGGCCTTGCCGTCGACGCCGTTGCCGGTGCCCGACTGGGCCAGCAGGTAGGCCTTGGCGAAGTCGGTGGCGGCCCGGGAGCGGTCGGTGAGCCACAGGAGCATGGCGTCGTCGTCGACGGCGTGGGCGACGAGGTCTCCCGCGCCCGCGTGGGCGCTCTTCCAGGCGGCGTTGAGGCCGTCGAGGAGGGGACCGTCGTCGATGCGGGTGAGCGCCGAGGGGTCGGTGGGCGACTGTCCGTGCTTGGAGGACAGGATCACCGTGGTGCTGGAGGCCAGGTGGCGCTTGCGGAGCTCGCCGAGGAAGGCGCCGATCTGCCGGTCGACGTAGGCGAGGTTCTTCGCCAGCAGCGGGCCGGGCACGCCCTTGCTCGTGTAGCCGCCGGTCAGGCCGTCGGAGGCGGGCAGTTTCTGGGCGGTCGAGACGGACTGGAAGTTCATGCCGAATACGGCGGGTGTGCCGACCTTGTGGGTGCGGCCGTGGTCGTAGCCGTCGATCTCGTTGAGGACGGCCTTCACCTTGTAGCCGTCGTACTGCTCGGTGGCCGCGTTGTCCTTGGTCCAGTCCTCGGCCGCCGGGTAGCCGATGGCGGTGCTGTTGATCTCGGGGGCGAACAGGTCCTGGATGCCGTTGCCGGAGGGGCCGCCGAGGATCTCGTAGGCGACGTGCTTGTCGGACCAGGCGGTCCGCAGACCGGCCTTGCGGGCCACGTCGAAGACCGTGTTCACCTTCAGGTACGCGTGCGGGTAGACCGGCTTGCAGGTCTTGGGGTCGACCGGCAGCTTCGACGGGTCGATGAGGCTCGCGGCCTTCCCGGTCATCTTCAGGATGCTGCCGGGCAGACCGGTGAGGCCCTGGCCCGCGTCGATGGAGTCCTTGTTCTTGTCGAGGTCCTCGGTGAGGTCGACCTCGACGCCGGGCTTGACGCCCGCGCAGCTGGTGGTGCCGGCCGGCAGCAGGGCGTTGCTGTAGGTGTCGTCGTAGTAGACGCCGGTGACACCGGGGTCGCCGCCGGTGACCTGTCCGACCATGCCGGGGAAGGAGTCGGAGGGGACGGTCGTTCTGGCGTGGGTGTACTCCACTCCCCCGGCGGCGAGCCGGGCCAGCGCGGAGTCGGGGTGCTGGGCGACGTACCAGGCGAGGTCGGACTGGTGCAGGCCGTCGACGGACAGGAGCAGGACGTGCCGCGCCGTGGCGGGGTGGGCTGAGGCCGGTGCGGCGGCGGTGACGGTGAGCGCGCCGACGGCGGCGAGCGCGGCGGCCGCCGCGGTGACGGTGCGGGCGGGACGGACGGGACCTCGTGGCATGGTGCCTCTCCTCAAAGCCGTGCGGGCGCAGGAAGGTCTGCGGACCGTGCACCGACATGGCAGTGGCCGAAAATGTACGGCGCCCGACGCCCGCACCCGCTCCTGCCAAAGAAAGGGCTCAGCGGGAGCAAAGGAACGGCCCGCCGTGACACGCCACCGATCGGCCTATCCGCCCGGTCCGTAAATAAGTTGGGCATAACGTGCCGAATATGAAGAAACTCCATATCGCCTATCTGGCGTGCAGCGCCGCGATCGTCGGGACGGGCCTCGGTGCCGCCCCGTCGGCCGCCGGCCACATCATCCAAACGGTCCGTCCGGGAGAGTCCATCCAGAAGGCGGTGGACGCCGCTCGGCCCGGCGACACCGTCCTGGTGCTGCCCGGCGTCTACCACGAGAGCGTCAAGCTGACGACGGCCGACATCACCCTGCGCGGCGTGGGTCGGCGGACGGTGATCGAGCCGGGCACCAAGAAGGCCGGCGACCGCTGCTCCGAGAACGGCAACGGCATCTGCGTCGTGGGCGCCAAGGACCGCAGCCTCAAGGGCGTCACCGTCGCCTCCCTGACGGTCAGCGGCTTCAGCCACAGCGGCGTCTTCGCCATGGGCACCGACGGTCTGACGGTGCGTGACGTGTCCGCGCTGAACAACGGGGTCTGGGGCATCGCCCAGGAGCGTTCGGTCCGCAGCGTGCTGCGGGGCAACACCGTCAGCGGCAGCGGCGACGCGGGCATCTTCCTCGCCAACACGATCACGGCCGAGAAGGGCGCCACGGACACCGAGGGCACCCGGGTGGTGCGCAACCGGCTGCAGGGCAACCGCGTCGGCGTGACCGTGCGCCGGCTGCGCGACCTGCAGGTCGACCGCAACTACCTCACCGGCAACTGCGTGGGCGTGTTCGTCGTCGGCGACGAGAACAAGCCCAAGGCCGGGGACCTCGCCGTGCGTCAGAACCGCATCGTCGCCAACAACAAGTCCTGCCCGAAGACCGCCCGGCTGCCCGCCCTGCAGGGCTCCGGCATCGTCCTGACCGGCGCCGAGAAGACCCTGGTCGCGAACAACGAGATCCGCGACAACGCCGGCACCTCCCCGCTGTCGGGCGGCATCGTGCTGTTCAAGAGCTTCGTCGGCACCACCAGCGACGACAACCGGATCACCGGCAACCGCCTGTCCGGCAACGCGCCCGCCGACCTGGTCAACTCCGACCTCGGCAAGGGCAACACCTTCGAGAGCAACACCTGCCGGGCGTCCAAGCCCGCGGGCCTGTGCTGAGCGGCCCCCGCTCCCCCGTCGCATCTCCCATCACCCCAAGGAAGGCAGGCGGCGCATGACGACCGCACAGACCGCCCCACCGCCGCCGATGCGGCTGAGGGAACTCGTGTTCGGGGCGGCGTGTGCCGCCGCCCTCCGCGCGTCCGCCCGGCTGGGCGTGCCCGACGCGCTCGGCGACGCCCCCATGTCCGTGGAGGACCTGGCGGCCGCGGTGAAGACCGAACCCCGTCCGCTGCGACGGCTGTTGCGGGC
Source organism: Streptomyces sp. NPDC006476 (assembly GCF_040612015.1). Lineage (NCBI taxonomy): Bacteria > Bacillati > Actinomycetota > Actinomycetes > Kitasatosporales > Streptomycetaceae > Streptomyces > Streptomyces sp. NPDC006476. The sequence continues at coordinate 114,669 of NZ_JBEXPK010000014.1, forward strand.
CTTGTCCTGCTACGGCGTCTTCGCCGAACGGCCGGACGGCACCTTCGCGCACACCGAGATGTCCCGGCTGCTGCGCGAGGACGACCCGAACAGCCTGCGCTGGATCGCCCTGTGGTGCACCGAGCCGTGGACCTGGGACGCCTGGCCCAAGCTGGACGAGGCGGTGCGCACCGGGAAGAACGTCGTACAGGAGCTGTACGGCAAGGAGTTCTTCCCGTACCTCAACGAGGACGCCCCGGAGTCCGCGGACGTCTTCAACCGGGCGATGACCACCTCCAGCGAGCAGTCGGCGCGGGACGTGGCGGCGCTGCTGGACCTGTCCGGCAGCGCGTCGATGGCGGACATCGGCGGCGGGCAGGGCCATGTGGTGGCGAGCCTGCTCGACAAGTACCCGTCGATGCAGGGCAGTCTGCTGGACCTGCCCCGGGTGGTGGAGAACGCGGTGGCGCGGCTGCGGCCGGGCGGCGATCTCGCCGGCCGGGTGCGGATCGTTCCCGGTGACGTCCGGGAGGCCGTGCCGGTGCGGGCCGACGTCTACATCATCAAGAACATCCTGGAGTGGGACGACGACAGCACCGCCCGCACCCTGCGCAACGTCATCGAGGCCGGTGGGCCGGGTACGCGGGTCGTGGTGATCGAGAACCTCGTCGACGACACCCCGTCGATGCGGTTCAGCACCGCGATGGACCTGTTGCTGCTCCTCAACGTCGGCGGGGCCAAGCACACCACCGACAGCATGGTCGGACGGCTGACCGGCGCCGGGCTGGTCGTCGACGGCATCAGTCCGGTCAACCCCTATCTGCACGCGTTCGACTGCCACGTGCCGGGGTGAAGGGCCCACACAAACGTCCGCTGCCACCGGTCGCCGGGTCCTTCGGCCGGTGGCAGCGGACGGTCTCAGGCGGTGGCGTCCCGCTCCCAGAGGTAGAAGCGGTTCGCCATCGCGTCCTTCGGCGAGCGCCAGGTCTCGGGGTCGTACGCGCTGACGTACGCCGCCAGCCGCTCGCTGACGTCACGGAACTCGGGGTGTCCGGTCACCTTGGCGATGGCCGGCCCGGGGTCCCGCTCGGACTCGATGAGATGCAGGTACACGTCACCGAACTGGAAGAGGCTGCGCCGGGTGACCCCGACCAGGTGCGGCAGCTCCCCCCGGTCGGACTCGGCGAACACCTTGGCGATGTCCGGGGCGGAGCCCGGTGCCATACGGGCCACGATCAGGGCCTGGTGCATCGGTCTGTCCTTCCTGCCGTGCGGCGGATCAGTCGGTCAGGCCCGGGGTGAAGCCCTGCTCGGCGGCCGCCTTCTCGATGCGGTCGCGGATGAGGGCCATCTGGACCTTGGAGTTGCGGTTGATGTTGTCCGTCATCCAGTCGTCGTCGACCGGGGCGTCGGGCTTCATCGCGAAGTCCTGCGTCCACACCATCCGCACACCCTGGGGCAGCTGCTCGTAGGTCCACAGGATGTTCATGTGGGCGAAGGGCCCGGTCTCCACGCGGCGGGCGCGCACGGTGAGGCCCGCGCGGTCGGTCTCCCGCTCCGAGACCCAGCTCCACACCTTGCCGTTGTCGTCCGGGTGCATGGTGAGACGGAACGTGGTCTTGTTCCCCTCCACGGAGAGGATCTCCGCCGAGGCGTACTCGGTGAACAGGTTCGGCCAGTTCGCCACGTCGTTGGTCATGTCCCAGACCAGGTCCAGCGGAGCGGCGACGGTGATCTCGTTCTGGGTGTGTCCGGGCATGTCAGGCTCCTGCGAAGAGGCTGCTGTTGACGAGGTCGAGGAACTCGCGGGGGCTCTTGCAGCGCTCCGCGTCGGGGGGCAGCGGAGCGCCGTAGCGGTTCTCCAGCTCTCCGACCACGCCGAGCAGTCCGAGCGAGTCGATGCCGAAGGTGTCGAACCCGGAGTCGCGGCGCTGCTGCAGCTCCTCGGGGGCGACGGTGACGCCGGCGGCCTTCTTCATCAGCTCGGCCAGTTCGTCCACGGTGATGCGGTCACTCATGCGGTTCCTCTCTTCCTTCGCTGGCTGGCGCCTCGTCAGGAGGCGTCGTCGGCGCCGCGCCGCAGCACGAGCGCCGAGTTCGATCCCATGAGCCCCCGGCTGAGGACCAGCACCGTGCGCAGTTCGACGGCGCGGGCGCGGGTGGTCACGAGGTCGAGGTCGTGGCAGATGTCGTAGACGTTGGGGGTGGGCGGGAGGATGCCGTGCTCCAGGGCGAGCACGGCCGCGGCGCTGTCCAGGACGGGCGCCGCGCAGTAGCCGCGGCCGATGCCGGTCTTGGGCGCGGTGACCGGCACCCGCCGGCCGTGGGCGCCGAGCGCGTCGGTGATGGCGAGCGCCTCGGCGCGGTCGGCCTCCGGAACGCCGAGGGCGTCGGCGAAGACGGCGTCGATCTCCTCGGGGGCGCAGCCGGCCTCGTCCAGGGCGCCGGCGACGGCGTGCGCGAGCCCGTGCCGGGACTCCTCCCAGCGGGAGGCGCCGGTGAAGGTCGCCGCGTGTCCCGCGACCAGGGCACGAACCCGTGCGCCCCGCTCCCGGGCCGTGCGCTCGTCCTCCACGACGAGCATCGCGCCGCCCTCGGCGGGCACGAAACCGCAGGCCTGGGCGGTGAAGGGCCGGTAGGCGCGGTCCGGGTCGGCCTCGGTGCTCAGCTCCTGGTAGCCGAGCTGGCAGACCCCCGAGTAGGGGGCCAGAGGGGCCTCGGTCGCGCCGGCCACGATCGTGTCGGTGCCGCGCCGCACCGCCCGGGCCGCGTGCGCGAGGGCGTCGAGCCCGCCGGCCTCGTCGGCGGCGACCACCGAGCAGGGGCCCTTGAAGCCCCGGCGGATGGAGATCTGGCCGGTGCTGGCGGCGTAGAACCAGGCGATGGACTGGTACGGGCCCACGAACCGGCTGCCCTTGCCCCACAGTTGCTGCAGCTCCCGCTGGCCGAACTCACCGCCGCCGGACCCGGCCGCGGTGACCACGCCCACGGAGAACGGACTCCCGCCCTCATCGGCGGGACCGAACTCGGCGTCGTCCAGGGCGCGGTCGGCCGCCGCCATGGCGAAGTGGGTGAAGCGGTCGGTCTGGACGAGGAAGCGTTCCTCGACCGCCGCCGGCGCGTCGAAGTCGCGGACCTCGCCCGCCACCCGCATCGGCAGGTGCCCGCAGCCCTCGCGGGTGACCCGGTCGAGGACGCTGATGCCCTCCCGGGTGGACTTCCAGAAGGACTCGGCGCTGGTTCCGTTGGGCGCCACCACACCGATGCCGGTGACGGCCGCACGCCGTGGATACGGTTCGCTCATCGTGTCCTCTCCCTCGGCCGGGTCAGCACCACCGCGGACTGGAAGCCGCCGAACCCGCTGCCCACGGACAGCACGCTCGTCAGCTTCCGTTCGCGTGCGACGCGCGGCACGTAGTCCAGGTCGCACTCGGGGTCCGGCGTCTCGTAGTTGGCGGTGGGCGGGACGACCTGATGGGCCAGTGCCAGCACACAGGCGACGACCTCGATCGCGCCGATCGCGCCGAGGGAGTGGCCCACCATGGACTTGATGGAGCTCATCGGCGTGGCGTAGGCGTGCTGACCCAGGGCCCGTTTGACCGCCGCGGTCTCGTGACGGTCGTTCTGCTGGGTGCCGGACCCGTGGGCGTTGACGTAGTCGATCGCCGTGGGGTCGAGGCGGGCGTGGATCAGGGCGGTGTCGATCGCCCGGGCCATCTCCAGGCCCTCCTTGGTCAGCCCCGTCATGTGGTAGGCGTTGCCGAAAGTGGCGTAGCCGGCCAGCTCGCAGTACACGTGGGCGCCCCGCGCCCGGGCGTGTTCGAGCTCCTCCAGGACCAGTACGGCGCCGCCCTCGCCCATGACGAAGCCGTCGCGGTGGGCGTCGAAGGGGCGGGAGGCGTGGGCCGGGTCGTCGTTGTTGGGCGACGTGGCCTTGATGGAGTCGAAGCAGGCCATGGTGATCGGGGAGATCGGCGAGTCCGAGGCGCCCGCGATGCACACGTCGGCCCGGCCCTCCTCGATGGTGTGGAGGGCGTAGCCGACCGCGTCCAGGCCCGAGGTGCAGCCCGTGGAGACGGTCTGCACCGGCCCGCGCGCCATGAACCGCTCGGCCACCGCCGAGGCCAGCGTGCTGGGCGAGAAGGCCCGGTGCAGATGCGGTTCGGCCTCGCGGGGGTCGACGTCCCAGCGCTCACCGTGGTGGCTGACGAGCACGTAGTCGTGCTCCAGACGGGTGGTCCCGCCCACCGCGGTGCCCAGGGAGACCCCGACCCGCCAGGGGTTCTCCCGGTCCAGGTCGAGACCGGCGTCGCGCACCGCCTCGTCCCCGGCGGCCAGGGCGAACTGGATGTAGCGGTCGTTGCGCGCGGTCTCCTCGGCGTCCAGTCCGTGGGCGGCCGGGTCGAAGTCGCACTCGGCGGCGATCCGGGAGCGCAGCCCCGCCGGGTCGAAGAAGGTGATGCCGCGTGTCGCGGTGCGCCCGGCCGCCAGCAGGTCCCAGAACGCCGGCACCCCGATGCCGCCGGGTGCGACGATGCCTATGCCGGTGACCGCCACCCGCCGGCTCATGAATGGACCTGCTGTCGGTCGTCGACCCCGACGCCGGCGGGGGTCTCCTCGGTGTCGACGTGGCCGAGCGGCGGCGTCGGCGCGAGCGGCCCGAGGTGGAAGACGATCCGCGCCTCCACCTTGCCTACGTTGCGGAAGCGGTGGCGCATGTTGATGGGGATCATCAGCCCCTGCTCGGGCCGCAGCGGGTGCGGTTCGCCGTCGAGGTCGACTTCCAGCTGACCGCAGACGACGTACACGAACTCCTCGGAGTAGGGGTGGTAGTGCTCACCGATGCGGTCGCCGGGCTGCACGATGGCCACGCCCATGAAACCGCTGGTGGAGCCGACCGTGTTGGGGGTGAGCATGGCGCGCAGATCGCCGCCGCGCCGAGTGTTGGGCTCGACGTCGCTGAGATCCACGATGGTGGGACGAGGTTGGGTCACGGCGTTGCTCCGATCGTGTGCTGGGGCGGCGAGGCGGATCAGGCTTCGGGCGAACGGCGGTCGGTGACGAGGTCCGCTCGGGCCTGACCGAGGACGTGCTTGAGGTCGCCGTCCTTCGACGACAGCGTTGTCAGCTCGGCCAGCCGGGCGGGGTCGGCGATGCCGAGGACCTGCGCCGGGTCGGCGGCGTCGAGGTCGCCGCGTACGTCGATCAGCCGGACCACGACCTCGTCGCGCTGGAAGATCGTGCTGCGCACGACGGGGCTGCGCGGGTCGTCCGCCGCCTTCTCGTCCTGCCGGGCCAGCAGCTCGGCCAGTTCCATGCCGCGGCCGGGACGGGCCGGGTAGTACAGGGCGTGGCGCTGCGCACCGGGGTCCTCCTGCTCGGCCGTCACATGGTGGACGGCGGGCAGCGCGGCCCGGGTGAAGAAGACGCGGGCGGACTCGGGGTCGTCCAGGTCGCGGTCCTGCTCCAGGTAGGGGTTGATGGCCTCCTCCACAGCGCGGACCTCGGGCTGGCGGGCGACGTGGCGCAGGGCCGCGAGCAGGTCGCCGCGCACCTCGATGGCCCGCACCACCCGGTTGCCGTGCATGAACAGGGAGGTGCGGCACAGCCGGGTGTTCTGGTCGACCTCCGGCTTCGGCGAGGCGTAGTCGGAGAGGATCTCGGCGACCTTCTCCTCGCTGCCCGGCTTGACGGTGAAGGTGAGCGCGTGGCGGATCACCCCGTCGCCGATGCGGGGCGCGGCCTGCAGCCGCCGCCCGGAGTCGGCCGGGGCCGGGCCGCCGGTCTCGCGGACGATGTGGAAGCGCAGCGAGCGGGTGTCGCGGACGCAGCTGTGCAGGGGCTCGACCATGCGGACGTGCTCCTCGCTGTTGACCCAGGCGAGGAACGGCGGCGCGCTCTCCCACTCGCTGGTGATCAGCCACTGGGAGGGGTTCTCGATCGACTGGCACAGCTGGTCGCTGACGTGCCCGGGCACGGAGGCGACCTGGTTGCACAGCTGCTCGTAGGCCTCCAGGAACTGCTGCTGGGCGCCCTCGTAGACGTCCACCAGCAGGACGACACGGAGCCGGGAGCCGTCGAAGACGGACTGCGAGACCCGGGGCGACACCTGTCGCGCGAGCGGTTGTGAGGCGGATGCGGACAGGGTGGTCATGGAGCACATCTCCTTCGCGGGACAGCGGTGGACGTAGGCCGCTCGAGGGCCACGTCGGCGTTCCTTGATCCTGTGCCCGGGCCGTGAAGGGCGCGACTCGGATGAACTACCTGGGTGACCGCGCCGCCTTCGCCGGGGCTCACACGAGGTGGGCGAAGACCACAAGGTTGTCCTTGTAGTCACGGGCCGTGCGGTCGTAGTCGCCCGCACAGGTGATCAGCCGGACCTCGGCCCGGGAGGTGTCGGCGTACACGCGATCGCTGGGGAAGGCGTCCTTGGCGAAGGTCTCGGCGCTGTCGACGACGAAGGTCGCCTTGCGGCCGTCGGCCCGCACGACGTGGAAGAGGTCGCCCTTGCGCAGTTCGCCGAGGCCGGCGAAGACGGCCGCGGACGTCGTGGTGTCCACGTGCCCGGCGATGACCGCGGTGCCGGCCTCACCGGGTGAGGCGCCGTCGGCGTACCAGCCGACGAGGTTGGTGTCGTGCGCGGGCGGCGGCTCGAGCTGGCCGGTGGGACCGATGGCGAGGTCGGTGAAGGGGGCGTCGACGGAGATCTTCGGGATGAGCAGGCGCACCGGCCGGGACCGCGGAAGATGTGGGGCGGCGCTCTCCTGAGCGTCGGGCGAGGCGGGCGCCGCGGGTGCGGCGGGCTGCGGGGCCGCGGCGGGGGTACGGGGCCGGTCGGCGGAGGTGTCCCGGCCACCGGCCAGGCTCACCGCGACGATCACCAGGGCGGCGGCGCACACCATCATCAGGTTCGCGCCGGACCTGGAGCCGTTCGGGGCCTGCTCGTCGTCGGAAGAGGGGGAATCGGGGGCTGCCATCGAGGACCACCTCACTTGGCTGCGGCAGCGGGGTGAACGGGCGAGGAGGGCCGGCCGGGCCGCCACCGGGGGCGCGGGTGGCGGCCACGGCGGCTATCGCGTCAGGCATGGATCAGGCCAGGCCCGCGGCGGTCTTCCTGCGCCGCGCCATGTAGATTCCGGCTCCGGCGACGGCGAGGACGGCCACGCCGCCCGCGGTCACCCCGGGGTTGGCGAGAGCGCCGCCTCCGGTGTGCATGCCGCCGTGCGGCTTCTCGTGGCCGCCGCCCCAGGAGTCCGAGTCGCCGTGGGAGTTCGAGCCGCCCCAGGAGTCGGAGCCGCTGTCCTTGTCCTTGTCCTTGTAGGTGTCGGGGTCGAACCGCGGGTCGCGGGCGCCGCCGCCGTCCTGCTTGACGGCGGTCAGCGCACCGCCACCCGTGTGCACTCCGCCGTGCGGCCGGCCGTGGCCGCCGTCCTGGTCGTGGTCCTTGGTGTACGAAGAGCTGTCGTGGCCGGAGGAGCCGTCGTGGCTCCAGGACGAGCCCGACTGGTCCCCGTCGCCGCCGTAGGCGTAGGCGGCGGGGGCGCCGAGGGCGAGAACGGCCGAGACCGCTCCGGTGGCCAGAAGCATGCGAGCAGAACGCATATGACGTTCCTTCCGTCGCGACCGGGCAGCTGGCGCTTCGTCAGCTGAGGTGACCCGGCCCCGATGTGAACCACCGTCAACCAGGCGCCGACCTCTCACCACTTGAGCGGCTCACCCGGGTGACGCCGGGAAGTTCCGGACACCGCCCGCCCGGAGCAACGCGCATCGCATCCGTGCAGGACACACGCACGACGAGCCGCCTTCCACCCGTTCTGGACGGGTGGAAGGCGGCTCACTCGGTTGCTCCGCGGTCAGCTCCGAGCGAGAACCGCCGTCAGGACCTCGCGCAGGGTCGACTCGGGGTCCTCGACCGGGCCTTCACAGCGCCAGGCGACGAATCCGTCGGGCCGGACGAGGACGGCGCCCTCACGGGTCGTGCCGTGGGCCGCGGCCCAGTCCGCCCCCTCCTCCGGCACCAATTCCTCACCCATCCGGTAGGGGACGAGCGGCAGGGACAGCTGCTCGGCGAGGCGGAGGGCGGCCTGGTGCCAGCCGTTCGGCGTGGTGCCGTCGCTGAGCAGGACCAGGGAGCGTTCGTACAGGTCGAGGGTGGAGACCCGCTCGCCCTGGTGACGGACCCACAGATGGGGCGCGCGGCTGCCCGGTTCACCGTTGAGGGCGAGTTTCTCCGGGACGACCGGCATCGCCGGATCGGCTCCGGCGACCGCGCCGTGCGGGTAGCGGTAGCCGAGGGCGACGTTGAGGATGCCGCGCTGCGGGCCGCTGCCGGCGCCGGGCGGCGCGGCGAAGCCGGGGTGGCTGTGCTCGGCGGACCGTACGGCGGCGCGGGCGCTGGTGGCCTCGGCGACCGGTCGGCGTTCGGCGTCGTAGCTGTCCAGCAGGCCCTGACCGGCCCAGCCGCCGAGCACGGCGGCCAGTTTCCAGGCGAGGTTGTGCGCGTCCTGGATGCCGGTGTTGGAGCCGAAGGCGCCGGTGGGTGACATCTCGTGGGCCGAGTCGCCGGCCAGGAAGACGCGTCCGGAGCTGTAGCTGCGTGCGACACGCTGGGCTGCGTGCCAGGGGGCCCGGCCGGTGATCTCGATGTCCAGGCCCGGATCGCCGACCGCGCGGCGGATGTGGTCGGCGCAGCGTTCGTCGGTGAACTCCTCGAGGGTTTCCCCGTGTTCGGGGTGCCAGGGGGCGTGGAAGACCCAGTGCTCGCGGTTGTCGACCGGCAGCAGGGCGCCGTCGGCCTCGGGGCTGGTGAGGTAGCAGACGATGAACCGGCGCTCGCCCACGACGTCGGCGAGCCGGCGGGAGCGGAAGGTGATGCTGACGTTGTGGAACAGGTCGCCGGGGCCGCTCTGGCCGATGCCGAGTTGCTCCCGCACGGGGCTGCGGGGGCCGTCCGCGGCGACCAGGTAGTCGGCGCGGATGGTGGTGTGCTCGCCCGTCTCCCTGCTCTTGACGAACGCGGTGACGCCGGTGGAGTCGGCGTCGAAGGACATCATTTCGGTGGAGTAGCGCAGGTCGCCGCCGAGCCGCGTGGCGTGGTCGAGCAGGACCGGTTCGAGGTCGTTCTGGCTGCACAGGCACCAGGCGGTCGGGCTGAAGCGGGCCAGTCCGCCGCCCGGGTCGATCTCCTTGAACAGCCACTCACCCGCGTCGCCGACCAGGGTGGGGGTCTGCAGGATGCCGTGGTTGTCGGCGAGGGTGGACGCGGCCTGATGGATCGCCGGCTCGGTGCCGGAGACCCGGAACAGCTCCATCGTCCGGACGTTGTTGCCCCGGCCGCGGGGGTGGATGGAGGTGCCGGCATGGCGCTCCACGAGGGTGTGCCGCACCCCCAGTCGGCCGAGGAAGAGCGAGGTGGACAGACCGACCAGTGAACCGCCGACGATCAGGACCGGCACCTTGTGGACCGTTCCGCCTGTCTGCTCGGTTCTTGCATTCATCACGCGCCTCCAGCGTGTCGCCTCCGCCGACTCGTCCGGATACGGCCGGGATCTTCATGCATGCCCCGCTCGACGGGCGGCGGCCCAGGCTTCACCCGCTTACGTGACGTCCGCTCAGGGGGCGACGGTGGCGACCCCCACGACGGAACAGCACAGGCGGGAAGGCGTTGCCGCCGAAGATGTCGCTGACGGCGAGCTGGTAGTCGCCCAGACGGGTGGAGGTCAGGCCGGTGCTGATCTCGGCGAAGAACTCCTCGCCGGTGCGCTCGATGGCCACGCCGGCGACCAGGGTCGCCGGGGCCGCCGCGGCGAAGATCAGCGCTGCGGGACCGGAGCCGACGCCCTGGTCGGTGGTGGCCTTCTCCTTCTTGCCGCGGGAGTGGCCACGCGAGCGAGCCGGCCGTCGGGGGCGTCGCCGCCCTCCCACCACGGCAGCCCGTGACGAGCTGGAGGCCGGCGGCGAGCCGGGGCAGCGGGGCGCGCGGCCGTACCCCGGCGGCGTCCAGGACGGCCAGGACGACGGTCTGGATGGTGGGCCGCCGAGGATGTCGTCGACGGCGACGCCGAGTTGCCCCGCGTACCAGATGACAGCCGCACTGACGGGGAGGCTGCCTTCCGGATGCGTGGCCCGCCGTCCCGGGGTTACCCGCCGGGTATGGCGAGACTGCATCTTCCGGGTCGGAAGAACCACCAGGACACGGACCAGGCACCCGAGCCACCCGAGCCGCAGGAGGTCGGGCCGGGGCCCGAGGTCGAGCGGCGGGCGCCGGACGCCCCCACGAAGCTGCCCAAGCGGGCCTGGGGCGCGGTGTTCAAGGGGGCGCTGCGCGAGTTCACGGACGACGAGCTGGCCGACCGCGCGGCGGCGCTGACGTACTACGGGGTGCTGTCGCTGTTCCCGGCGCTGCTGGTGCTGGTGTCGCTGCTCGGCATCACCGGCAAGTCGGCCACCGACTCGGTGCTGAAGAACCTCAGGCAGCTCACCCCCGGTTCCGCCCGGGACATCATCACCCGGGCCGTGGAGCAGTTGCAGAACCACTCCGGCACCGGTTCGGTCATGGCGATCGTCGGCATCGCGCTCGCGGTGTGGTCGGCGTCCGGGTATGTCGCCGCGTTCATCCGCTCGGCCAACAAGGTCTACGACATGCCCGAGGGCCGTCCGGCGTGGAAGATCCTCCCGGTGCGCCTCGGGCTGACGGTCGTGCTGATGGTGCTGGCCGTGATCAGCGCCCTGATCGTGGTCTTCACCGGTGCCCTGGCCCGGCAGGCGGGCACCGCGCTCGGCATCGGGGACACGGCGCTGACCGCCTGGTCGATCGCCAAGTGGCCCGTGCTGGTCATCCTGGTCACGGTCATGATCGCGATCTTGTACTGGGCCAGCCCGAACGCGAAGGTCAAGGGGTTCCGCTGGGTCACCCCCGGCAGCTTCCTCGCCCTGGTGATCTGGATGATCGCCTCCGCCGGCTTCGCGATCTACGTCGCGAACTTCGCGTCGTACAACAAGACCTACGGCACCATGGCCGGCGTCATCGTCTTCCTGGTCTGGCTGTGGATCAGCAACCTCGCGATCCTGCTCGGCCTGGAGTTCGACGCGGAGACGGTACGGCAGCGGGCGATCGCCGGGGGCCTGCCGCCGGACCAGGAGCCCTACACCGAGCCGCGCGACACACGGAAGTGGGACGAGGCCGACCTGCGCCGGCTGGAGGAGTCATGACCCGTCCCGCTCCGGGCGGCGCAGCACCGGGCGCAGGTTCTCGATGACGTTCGGGTCGTCCACCGTGGAGGGGATGGGCTCGTCGAGGCCGTCGGCGATGCCGCGCATGGTCTTGCGCAGGATCTTTCCCGAGCGGGTCTTGGGCAGGGCCGGCACGACCGCGACGTCCTTGAGCGAGGCGACGGCGCCGATGCGTTCGCGGACGAGCCGGACGAGTTCCGCCTCGACCTCGGCGGGTTCGCGGGCGGTGCCCGCCTTCAGCACGACCAGGCCGCGCGGCACCTGTCCCTTCAGGGCGTCGGCGACGCCGATCACGGCGCACTCGGCGACGTCGGGGTGGGTGGCCAGGACCTCTTCCATGCTGCCGGTGGACAGCCGGTGTCCGGCGACGTTGATGACGTCGTCGGTGCGGCCCATGACGTACACATAGCCGTCCTCGTCGATGTGCCCGCTGTCGCCGGTGAGGTAGTAGCCGTCGTAGGCCGAGAGGTAGGAGGCGACGAAGCGGGCGTCGTCGTTCCAGAGGGTGGGCAGCGCGCCCGGCGGCAGCGGAAGCCGTACGACGATCGCGCCGTCGACCCCCGGCGGCACGGGCTGCCCGGAGGGGTCGAGGACGCGGACGTCCCAGCCGGGCAGCGGCCGGGTGGGCGAGCCGGGTTTGACGGGTGCGGCCTCGATGCCGACCGGGTTGGCGACGATGGGCCAGCCGGTCTCGGTCTGCCACCAGTGGTCGATCACCGGGATGTCCAGCAGGGCGCTCGCCCAGTGGTAGGTCTCGGGGTCGAGTCGTTCTCCGGCGAGGAAGAGGTAGCGCAGGCGGGAGAGGTCGTACCCGGCGGCGAGGGTGCCTTTCGGGTCCTCCTTCCGGATGGCGCGGAAGGCGGTGGGCGCGGTGAACATGGTCTTGACGCCGTACTCGGCGGCGACGCGCCAGAACTGGCCCGCGTCCGGCGTGCCGACCGGCTTGCCCTCGTACAGCACGGTCGTGGCACCGGCCAGGAGCGGTCCGTAGACGATGTACGAGTGCCCGACGACCCAGCCCACGTCGGAGCCGGTGAACATGGTCTCGCCCGGGCCGATGTCGTAGACGGCGTCCATCGACCAGAGCAGGGCCACCGCGTAGCCGCCGCAGTCGCGGACGACTCCCTTGGGTTTCCCGGTCGTTCCGGACGTGTAGAGGATGTAGAGCGGGTCCGTCGCGGCCACCGGCACACAGGGGGCCGCCGGCGCGGTGGCGACCAGGTCGGCCCAGTCCAGGTCGTCCGGCCCCAACTCGGCCGGCTCCTGGGGCCGTTGCACGATCACCCGCTTCTCGGGCCGGTGCCCGGCGAGTTCGATCGCCTGGTCCAGCAGCGGCTTGTAGGGGATGACACGCCTGCCCTCGATGCCGCAGGAGGCGGAGACGACCACCTTCGGGGCCGCGTCGTCGATGCGGACGGCGAGTTCGGGCGGGGCGAAGCCGCCGAAGACGACCGAGTGGATCGCGCCGATGCGGGCGCAGGCCAGCATCGCGACGGCCGCCTCGGGGATCATCGGCATGTAGATGACCACCCGGTCGCCGTGCCCCACGCCGAGCCCGCTGAGCGCGCCGGCGAACGCGGCCACCTCGTCCCGGAGTTGGGCGTAGGTGTAGGTGCGCCGGGTCCCCGTCACCGGGGAGTCGTACACCAGCGCGGGCTGCTCGCCGCGGCCGGCCTCGACGTGCCGGTCGACGGCGTTGAAGCAGACGTTGAGCCGCCCGTCCGGATACCACCGGTGGAAGGGAGCACCCGAGGAGTCCAGGGCGCGGGTGGGTGCCGCCTCCCAGTCGACGGCCTGAGCCGCCCTCAGCCAGAAGGTCTCCGGGTCCTCGGCGGCGGCGCGGAAGACATCGTCGTAACGTCCCATCGGCGCTCTCCTTCACCGGTCGTGCGGTGGCGGGGTCGCCACCTTCTCACAGGTTGATCATGTGTCCCGCCAGACCGTGGACGGCCTCCTTGACGGCCTCGCCCAGGGTGGGGTGGGCGTGGACGTTGCGGGCGACCTCGTGGACGGTCAGGTCCCACTGCTGGGCCAGGGTCAGCTCGGGCAGCAGCTCCGTGACGTCGGGGCCGATGAGGTGGCCACCGAGGAGTTCGCCGTACTTGGCGTCGCTGATCAGCTTCACGAAGCCGGTGGCGTCGCCCAGACCGTGCGACTTGCCGTTGGCGGTGAAGGGGAACTTCGCCACCTTCACGTCGTGGCCGAGTTCGCGGGCCTGGGCCTCGGTGTAGCCGAAGCTGGCGATCTGGGGCTGGCAGTAGGTGGCGCGCGGGATCATGACGTAGTCCAGCTCCATCGTCTCCGCGTCGGCGATGGTCTCGGCGGCGATGATGCCCATCGCCTCGGCGGCGTGCGCGAGCATCAGCTTGGCCGTCACGTCGCCGATGGCGTACAGGTGGGGCACGGAGGTACGGCAGCGGCCGTCGACGTCGATCGCGCCGCGCTCGGTGACCTTCACGCCCGTGTTCTCCAGGCCGTAGCCCTCGATGTTCGGCTGGAAACCGATCGCCTGGAGCACCTTGTCCGCCTCCAGCACCTGCTGGGAGCCGTCCTTGGCGGTGACGGTGACGCGGACCCGCGGCCCGGACTCGTCGATGGCGTCGACGCGGGTGGAGGTGAGGACGTCGATGCCCAGCCGGCGGTACTGCTTGGCGAGTTCGGCGGAGACCTCGGCGTCCTCCAGGGGCGCCATGCGGTCCAGGAACTCGACGATGGTCACCTTCACGCCGTAGTTGTGCAGCACGTAGGCGAACTCGACGCCGATCGCGCCGGCACCCGCGATGACGATGGACTGCGGGAGGTCCTCGGCGAGGATCTGCTCCTCGAACGTCACCACGCGGGCGCTGCGCTTGGTGCCGGGCAGCAGCTTCGGGGTGGCGCCGGTGGCGATGATGCAGTGGTCGAAGCGGATGGTACGGGTCTCGCCGTCGTAACCGGCCACCTGCAGCGTGTGCGGGTCCACGAAGGTGCCGCGGCCGTCGAACTCGGTGATCTTGTTCTTCTTCATCAGGTAGTGGACGCCCTTGACCCGGCCGTCGGCGACCTTGCGGCTGCGGCGGAACGCCTCGCCGTAGTCGAAGCTGACCTGGCCGTCCACCTTGATGCCGAAGGTCTTCGCCTCGCGGGTGAAGATGTGCGCCAGTTCCGCGTTGCGCAGCAGGGCCTTGCTCGGGATGCAGCCCACGTTCAGACAGACGCCGCCCCAGTACTTCTCCTCCACGACCGCCACGCGCTTGCCCAGTTGGGCGGCGCGGACGGCGGCGACGTATCCGCCGGGGCCGGCTCCGAGGACCACGACGTCGAAGTGCTCGCCCTGCTCGTCCATGACGTTCCTCTCTCGCGGCTGCCGGCCTGGTCCCCGGTACAGCTTCCCCGTGACTCACCTGGGCCGCACCTTAGGCTGCGGCCTCATCCCGGGCGAACGTTTTCGGCGTCCCCGGCATGCCCGCGCGCCGTGTCTTCCTGGTCACTCCAGCAGGGCCAGAAGAGGGCGCGCGGGCAGCGGGTGACGGGTGTCGCCGTGCGGGCCCGTGGTCGTGGTGGCCGTCAGCAGCGCGTTGAGGACGGACTCCTCGACGGCGTCGAGGGCGGCGGTGAACAGCGGGTCGAGGGTGTCGTCGGGCACGACGGCGGGTCCGGCGGTCGTGCCCAGCGGACCCGTGCCGAAAGCCAGGCCGTAGTCGCCACTGCCGTGTCCGTACGCGGCGCCGACCCGGGCCGGCGCGTAGACACAGCGACGAGCCAGCCGGGTCAGCTGACGGGCGTCCAGGGGCGCGTCGGTGGCGGCCACGACCAGGCACGAACCGGCCTGCGGCTCGGGCCTCTCGGCGGGCAGCCCCACGTCGGCGGGCGTGACCGTGCGCCCCCGCACCCGCAGCGTGCCGCCGAAGTTGGCCTGCACGAGGACGCCGAGCGTGATCTCCCGGCCGGCGAGCGGCAGGCGCCGGGACGAGGTGCCGATGCCGGCCTTGAAGCCGAGGGCGGTCAGCCCGGTGCCCCCGCCGACACAGCCCTCCGCGACCGGCCCGTACGAGGCCGTGTCGACCGCGGCGCGCACGTGCTCCTCGCGCACCGGGCGCGAGCGGATGTCCGACAGGAGCCCGTCGTTGCACTCCCCCACCACAGGGTTCAGGCTCCGCGCGTCCGCTCCCTCCGGCCGCTCCAGGACCCAGCCCACCAGCGCGTCCGCCGCCCGGAAGGCGGAGAGGGTCGAGGTGAGCAGGACGGGCGTCTCGAGCGTGCCGAGCTCGGCGATCTGGGTGGCGCCGATCAGCTTGCCGTAGCCGTTGCCCACGAACATCCCGGCCGGCAGCGGACTGCCGGGTCCCACTCCGTCCGGCACGATCGCGGTGACCCCGCCGTGCACCCGTGGCGGACGGATCAGCGTGGTGTGCCCGACGCGGATGCCGGGCACGTCCGTGAGCGCGTTGTACCGGCCGGTGGGCAGCTCACCGACGGTGATGCCCAGGTCGCGGGACCTGGGGCGGCTGATGGGTGGCGGGGGCATGGACGGCACGGTATCCGCGTCCGCGGCCGGTCCGCTTCGGCTCGCCGGCCCGCTACGGCTCAGGGGCCCAGGGCCGACAGCGGGTCGTCGAACAGCGCGATCCGGGCGGTGATGCGCTTGCCCACGGGCTCCCTTCTCGCCTCGAAGCCCTGCACCACCGCCAGCACGATCTCCAGACCGTGCTGCCCGACCCGTCCGGCGTCGGCGGCCCGGGCCACCGGAAGCACCGGATCGGTGTCCCACACGGCGATCTCCAGCGCGCTGTCCGCGATGCCCAGCTGCAGCAGCACCGGCCCCGGCGCGTACTTCAGCGCGTTGGTCACCAGCTCGCTGACCACCAGCTGCGCGAGGTCCAGCGTGCGGGCCGACACCGGCAGCCCGTGCTCGGACTGAGCACGGGTCAGGAAGCGCGACGCCTCGTTCCTGGCGTTGGCAATACAGCCTTCGGCCCCGTCCAAGGCCACGGTCACGTCGGCAGGTGCATCCGGCATCCGGGAACACTCCTCGGGCGGGACAGGCTCCTTGCCGACATAAGCAAGTACCCCGTTCATGGTCGCGCGACTACCCCGTGACGCGGGGACTACTCCTGTGTCGCGCGGACTACTCCTGTGTCAGGAGCAACTCGTGCGTGGAAGCGTGCATCGAGGCGGCGATCCCGGGGCAACGTGGCAACAGAGACCTGGCTCAGCCCCACCGAGTGCGCTAAGGACGCAAGTGGCAGACAACAACGAAGCAGCGGGTCACGGCCAGCTGTCCGTGGTCCGCGACGATGTCGACGGCATCGCCGTCCTCGGCCTCCGCGGCGAGGTCGACTACCAGAGCGTGGGCGCCCTGAGCGAGGCCGTGCCCCAGCCGAGCGGTGACGGCCTGCGGATCGTCGTCGATCTGAGCTTGGTCACGTTCATGGACTCGAGCGGCGTCAACGCCCTGATCGCCGCCCACCAGACCACTCAGGCCGCGCGGGGATGGCTGCGGCTCGCGGGGGCCCGGGGCGCGGTGCTGCGCACCGTGCAGCTCGTCGGCCTGGACAGCCTCGTGTCCTGTCACCCGACCGTGGAGGACGCCCTGGCGGCGTGAGGGCAGGGCGGTGGGCGGGCCGGGCGCTGCTGAGCGGTGCCCCTCGCCGGGTCACGCCGTGCGCGGGTCGTGAGCCGCGTGATGTCCTTCTTGTGGTGCCTTTCTCAGCGGAGCCCCCTCCGCGGTGTGATGCGTCGTCGTTGTGATGCGTCCCCGTGGTGATGCGTCGCCGTCGTGATGCGTCCCGGTGGTGATGCGTCGCCGTCGTGATGCGTCCCGGTGGTGATTCGTCCCCGTGGCGTTTCTCAGCGAGGGGGCATACGGGAAGGACACGCGGGACAGGACGCGTGCCGCGGCCGGGCGAACGGCGGCCGGCGGTGGCTCGATCGGCGGGAGGCAGGACGTGGCGGAGCCGGTGAACAGGCAGAACCGGCGGCAGCGGGCCGTACCCGCCCCCTCCGCCGGGCTGACCGGGGCGCTGGAAGCCATCGGGACCGGCGCCTACGTGGTGGACGAGGAAGGCTGCATCATCGCCGTCAACGCCCGCACCGAGCGGCTGCTGGCGCGGTCCGCCGACGATCTCCTCGGGCACGACGCGCACGATCTGCTGCATCGCGGGCCGCAGGGCCAGCTCCTGCCGCGGACGCAGTGCACCATGCGGCAGGCGTTCCACGCCAGACGCGCGGCCCAGGCCGACCAGGACCACTTCGCCCGGGGGGACGGCTCGCTGCTGCCCATCTCCTGGACTCTCGCCCCCTACGACGTCGACGGAGACGGCGGCGACAGTGCCACGCTCGTCGTCTTCCACCCCGTCGAGCCCCCGGTGGAGACCGTCCCCGAGCCGGAGCCGGCGGCCGAGCCGATGCCGGAACTCGAACGGCTGGCCCTGCTGGCCGAGACCACGACCCGGCTCACCTCCACGCTCGACGCCGAGGAGACCCTGCGCCGGCTGGTCGAGCTGGTCGTACCCCGGCTGGGCGACTGGGCGGTCGTCGACCTGATCAGCGAGCATGACGAGGTGTGGCGCACCGTGGTGGCCCACGCCGAGGACGGCTCGCTGAGCCGCCGCGAGGACCTGCAGGGTCCTATGCCGCCGGTGCCGGAGTCGTCCGCCATGCCGCTGTCCCGGGCGCTGCGCGGTGTCGCCTCGACCCTGGCGGACCAGCAGACGTACCGGCAGCCCCCGGACGCGGGCATCGCGGTCGAGCAGCGCCGCCTGTTCGACGCCACGGGAATGCACTCCGCGGCCATCGCCCCCATCCGCAGCACGCGCGACGTGCTGGGCGCCCTGACCGTCGGCCGGTCCGAGAACCCGGTGCCGTTCACCCCCACCGATCTGCCGCTGATCGAGGACATCGCCCGGCGTGCCGGACTCGCGCTGGACAACGCCCGTCTCTACCAGCGCCAGCGCAAGATCGCCGAGACCATGCAGAACCATCTGCTGCCCCAGATGCCCAGCGTCACGGACCTGGAGATGACGGTCCGCTATCTGCCCGCGCCCCACGCCTCGCAGGTCGGCGGCGACTGGTACGACGCCTTCTCGCTCTCCGACGGCTCCACGGCCCTCGCCGTCGGGGACGTCGTGGGACACGACCTGGAGGCCGCGGCCGGCATGGCGCAGGTGCGCAACATGCTCCGCGCCTACGCCTGGTCCCAGCAGGAACCGCCCAGCCGGATCGTCGAACGGCTCGACGAGGCGATCCAGCACATCACCGACGTCTCCATGGCCACCGTGGTCCTCGCCCGGCTAGAGCCCGAGGAGCAGGGCCACTGGCGGCTGTCCTGGACCAACGCGGGCCATCCCCCGCCGTTGCTGATCAGCCGCGACGGACTGACCCAGTACCTCACCGCGGGCCACGGCATCCTGCTGGGGACGGGAGCCCGCACCGCCCGACCCGACGCCGATCTCTCCCTGCCGCCTGGTTCCACGCTCGTGCTCTACACCGACGGTCTCATCGAGGACCGCGGCCACACCCTGGACACCGGCCTCAACAGGCTGCGCCAGCACGCCGCCGCCCTCGCCCACCGTCCGCTCGGGGCCTTCACGGACCAGCTGCTGCGTCGCGTACGCCCCGCCGGGAACGACGACGACGTGGCGCTGCTGGCCCTGCGCACCCCGAACCGCTGACCGCTGACCGCTGACCGCTGACCGCTGACCGCTGACCGCCGGAAACGAAAGCGCCGGGAGCCGTGGCCGCTCGCCGTTGTCGGGGTACCCGGGTGGAGCCTGGTGTTCTTCCAGCGGAGGACAGAGGGAGGTGTTCGGTGTGGCGGACCGCCCCGGGACAGCGCTGATACGGCTGATGCAGGACAGCCATACCGCCACTCTCGAAGAACTCCCGGGCTTGATCGCCGAGTACGCCGCCGCGGTCGGCCTGCACGACACGGTCGTCCTCGTCGTCGACCTCCGCGAGACGGTGCTGCGCCAGCTCACCGGCGCGGGACCGGACGCGGGCGCCGGCGGCCAGGAGTTCACCGTGGGGGGCAGCCTGCCCGGCCAGGCCTATCAGCGCGTCACTCTGCTCTCCGAGACCGCGGGAGGCGAGGACGGTCCGGACCGGCACCGGTGGTGGGTGGCCGTCACCGACGGGGTGGAACGGCTGGGCGTGCTGCGGGCCGTCACCGAAGGCGACGACGCCGACACCCGCCGGGCGCTGCGTGACCTGGCGTCGATGACGGCGCTTCTGCTGCTGAGCAAGCGTTCCTTCAGCGACTCCTATGCCCGTCTGGTGCGCACCGAGCCGATGACCGTGGCGGCGGAGATGCAGTGGAACCTCACGCCCCCGCTCGCCTACGCCGGGCACGACGCGGTCGTCGGTGCCGTGATGGAGCCCGCGTACCAGATGGGCGGTGACGCCTTCGACTACGCGGTGGCCGATCGCACCCTGCACCTCGGGGTCTTCGACGCGATGGGTCACGACACCGCCGCGGGGATCACCGCCAGCGTCGCGGTGGCCGCCTGCCGCAACGCCCGCCGCCAGGGCGCCACGCTGACGCAGACCAGCCGTCTGGTGGAGAACGCCCTGGTCGAGCAGTTCGGCACCAGTCGCTATGTCACGGCCACCCTGGCGGATCTGGACATGGCGACCGGCCGGCTGTCCTGGATCAACCGCGGGCATCCTCTGCCGATCCTGTTGCGCGACAACCGGTGGACCCTCGACCTGGCCTGTCCGCCGGCAGGCCCGATGGGGGCACGTCTGGGGCTGCCCGTCCACGAGTGCCACGAGCAACTCGAGCCCGGTGACCGGCTGTTGATGTACACCGACGGTGTCATCGAGGCGCGCGACGCCCGCGGCCGGCAGTTCGGCCGGGACCGTTTCATCGACTTCGTGCGCCGTCACCACTCCGGCCGCCACACCGTCCACGAGACCCTGCGCCGGCTGATGGCCGCCGTACTCGACCACCACGACGGCAGGCTCGAGGACGATGCGACCGTCCTGCTCACCGAGTGGCGCGGCGGCCACGAGGACCGGCTCACGCCGTGAGGTGCGGCCCTGGGAGCCGGGCATGAACCAGACCGTGTGCGGGCTGTCCCTCAGCCGCTCGCAGCTGATGTGCTTCGCGCACGTCACCTGGACGGACACATTCCCCGAGTCCGGGGTGCGGCCGACCGGGTGCGGCGGGTGTGCCCGCGCTGCGCCTCCGTGGCCGGACGGCGTGGCGGCGACGCCAGCCCGCGCCGGAATCGCGTGAACCCACGGCCTTGAGGTCCGCCCGGGCGAGGAGTCGGACGCGACGGGCGGGTGATGTCACGGGCAGCGGGCGCGGATCACCGCGGCTCCGGGCGTCGCGCCGGAGGTGGGTGACCGGGGTCAGTCCCGCGCCACCACCCGCAGCGTCTTCACCGAGGGGTCGGCGGCGTCCGGGATCAGGACGCCGTGCTCGACGCCGCTGCGCAGGTAGTCCAGGACCGCGTCGGTGATGACCTCGCCGGGGGCGACGGCCGGCACGCCCGGAGGGTAGGGGCTGATCATCTCGGCGGCGATACGGCCGGCGGCGCTCTCCACGGGCACGTGCTCGACCTCGGCGAAGAACGCCTCGCGGGGCAGCATGGCCTGCTCCAGTTCCAGAGCCGAGGGCGCGGGCAGCCGCACCGGGGGCCGGCGCTCGATGGTGTCGGCGCCGTCGACCAGGGCGCGCAGGGAGTCCAGCAGTACCTTCTCGGTCTCGTCGTCATCGGCGTGGGTGATGGAGGCGCTGAGGCGGCAGGTGTCGGAGCCGCCGACGTCCACATGCCGTTCGGCCCGCAGCCACTCGGCGGCCTGCATGCCGCTGATGCCGAGTTCCCGTACGTCGATCACGATCTTCAGGGGGTCGAAGTCGGCGGCCAGCCCCTCCTCCACGATCTCCTGGCCCATGGGCCTGAGACCCGGCAGATCACCGGCGGCCCTGCGGATGCGTTCGGCGCGGCGCAGGGCGGCGTCCAGGAGTTCGTGCCCGTCCTCGACCATCTGGCGCCGCCAGCCGTCGAGGGTGGCGTACACCAGCGTGGAGGCGCTGGTGGTGCCGAGCAGGTCCTCCCGCTGCTTGAGCGCCTCCGGCGACACGCGGTCGTACTGGAGGTGGAAGACGGAGCTCTGCTCGATCGCGCCGCCCATCTTGTGCACGCTGGTGAGCACCAGGTCCGCCTCGGCGTGCATGCCCCAGGCGGGCAGCTCGGGGTGGAAGGGCAGATGGGCGCCCCAGGCCTCGTCGACGATGAGCGGGACGTCGAACTCGTGGCAGACCCGGGCCACGCCCCGGATGTCGGCGCAGGTCCCCCAGTCGGTGGGCGTGATCAGCAGCATGCCCTTCGCGTCGGGGTGTTCCTGGAGGCGGCGGCGTACGTCGTCCGGCTCCGGGGGGTGGGCGATGTGCCGCTCCTCGTCGAACTTGGGGTGGACCCAGATCGGCTCGACCCCGTTGACGACGACGGCGGATATCACCGACTTGTGCGCGTTGCGGGAGATCAGCAGCTTCTCGCCGGGGCCGGCCACGGCCAGCATGGCGGTCTTGACCGACAGGGAGCTGCCGCACGTGGAGAAGAACGCCTGCTCGGCGCCGACCGCGTCCGCCATCAGCTCCTGGGCCTGGCTCAGTACTCCCTGGGACTGGCGGCGGTCGTCGAGCCCATTGAGGGACAGGACGTCCGAGCGGAACACGTCGAGGCCGACGACCTCGGCCACACGCGGGTCGGCGCCTCGGCCCTGCTTGTGACCGGGCGGCCCGAAGACGACGTCTCCGCGGCGCCGGAACTCCTCCAGCGCCTCCAGCACGGGCACCCGTGAGTGATCCATGGTCCCTCCCACGTCCATCCCCGAGTCCGGGCGTCGTGCCGGACGGACGCGCGGTCTTCGCGCTCTGGGCTCCGTGTTGACCACGTGGGCGTGGTCAAACGCCGCGCAGCTCGTGCGACCGGCCGGGACGGGAGGCCGCCGCACCGGTGACCGGTGGCGCAGCCGTCTCCCGCCCGGCCGGTCCAGGTCCCGGCCCGCGGCGCTCGCCGCGGGTTTCGTCGATCAGCATGTCCACACAGGCCGGCAGCCCCTCCGCCTGGGCCGTGCCGCGTATCCGACGGGCGGCGCTGCCCTCGGCCAGGGCCGCCTCGGTCAGCTCCCCGACGGTCTGCCAGTCGCCGTGCGCCTCCAGCGCGGGACGCAGCCGGGTGAGGAGCTTGCGGACGACCTGCGCGGCGGGGGCGTCCCGATGGGTCTCGGGGTCCACCAGGGTGCCTTCCAGGCCGGATCGAGCGGCCCGCCACGACGCGCCGCGCAACCACTCGTGGCGGCCTTCGCAGGGCGTCGCACCGGCCCCGCGGTGTTCCAGGACGTCGGTCACCAGGGCGCGGAACAGGCCGGCCACCAGGACGACGCTCTCGACCCGCGGGCAGGCGTCGCAGATGCGCAGCTCCAGCGTCCGCAGGTGCGCGGAGGGCCGTACGTCGTAATAGATCATCCCCGGATCGCTGATGATCCCGGACCGTACGAGGTCGTCCACCGCGGCGTCGTATGCGGCCGCGCTGGAGAAACAGCCCGCCGGGCCCGCGGTCGGCCAGCGCTGCCACAGCAGGGTGCGCCAGCTGGCGTAGCCGGTGTCGGTCCCCTGCCAGTATGGCGAGCTGGCGGACAGCGCCAGCAGCACGGCCAGCCAGGGCGAGAGCGCGCACATGACCGTCACGGCGGTGTCGCGGTCGGGTACGTCCACATGGATCTGTGCGCTGCAGATGAGCTGCTCGTCGGCGACCCGGCGGTACTCCTCGACCATGTGCCGGTAGCGCGCGTCGTCGGTGGGGTGTCCGGAGGCGGCGGGGGCCAGGGGGGCCGTGCCCGCTGCCAGCACCGCGAGCCCGAGGGAGGACGCGGCGGCGTCCAGCCGCCGTCTGGTCTGTGCCAGGTCGGTGTACAGCTCGTCGAGAGTGGCGTGCACTCCGATGTTCGTCTCCACGATGGACTGGTGCAGTTCCGCGGTGAAGGTCCCCCGGGGCAGCCGTCGCAGCAACTGGTCGGCGCGCGGCACGACCAGTCCGCTCTCCGCCTCCAGGAGGTGGAACTCCTCCTCCGCTCCGATGCGTATGTTCACGGCACTCCTCGAGGTTCTCCGGCCCTGCCCCCCAGATGCCCAACGCGCTGATCGATAAGCCCGAAATGTACGTTTGATGGGCCCGTTTCAGGCGGCTCGCTGGGAGGCCGCGGCGTCCGGGCGCAGGTCGTCCAGGGTCAGCAGGTGGGCCGGGGGGTCGGGCAGGACGAGGTGATGGGTGGTGTGCAGGTCGGGGCCGACGTGGAGGAGCTCGCCGGGCCGCAGGGCCCGCCAGTGGGGGTTGTCGTCCATGCGTTCGCTGGCGACGACGACCGCGGGGTGCCCGGCCAGGTGCTCGGAGTGGACGCGCATACGGCCGTGCGAGCCGCTGTGGTCCAGGTGCCGGTCACCGTGCAGACCACCGGCCGGACGCTCGAGGACGAACAGCTCGTGGGTGTCCGGGTAGCGCAGGGCCCAGAGTTCGTCGCGGGTGACGAGGACCAGGTTGAGGGCGTACACGGGCAGGTTCCGGGCGATCCAGCGCGCGGCGTGCTCGATGCCGGCGGTGATGTCACCGTCGCGGTCGCGTGTCTCCCGGGTGATCAGGGCGAAGAACCGCTCGGAGTCGGTGTCGCCCGCGACCAGTGACCGGTCGTCGCCCAGGTGCGCGTCGAGGTCGTCGAGGCCCTCGATGACACCGTTGTGCGCGAACAGGCGCCCGTCCTGCTGGAAGGGATGCGTGTTGCGGGCCTCCAGGTTGCCGGTGGAGGCGTAGCGCACATGGGCGAGGAAGGTGGCGGACCGCACCTGCCGGGCGTCCTGGGCGAAGGCACGGTCCTGGTAGGCGGCGATGGGGGCCTTGTCGACGTGCGGGGCGCCGTCGGCGTCGAAGTAACCCAGGCCGGTGCCGTCGGGGTCGTGATGGCTCTGCCGGCTGAGACTGTCGGGAGCGTCGAGAAGCCAGAAGGTGGCGAGGGTGCGCTCCGGGGCGCTGCTGAGACCGAACAGACGACACACGGGATGCCTCCTTGGTCGGCGGTCGGTGGTCGGCGGTCGGTGGCGGTGGGTGCTGTCCCCGTACGGACAGGATGCGCCACCGATCCCGAGCGGGCAGGTCGAGGGCGACCCGGGAGGCGCCTGATCGTGCCGTGGCGCACGTCTGCGCGGACGCGGCGACCAGTGGTCCCGGTGGCGCGACGCGTCGTTCGCCGCCGGAGGGGCGGGGGGCCGCCTGGGCCGTGGGCGCGGTCGTGCCGGGCGGCCCGTTCACCGCTCACGCGGGCCGGCATCTGGTCGTCGGCATGGCCGCTCCCGTGCCGCTGGTCCTCGCACGCCCTCTCACGCTCGCCCTGCGGGCCCTCCCGCGGGCCCGGCGCGGCGGGGGCTGCCGGCCCTGGCGCATTCCCGCCCTCTGGGCCTGCTGGTCTTCCCGCCGGTCGCGGCGGGGCTGGACGTCGCCACCCTGTGGCTGCTGTACCGCACGAGGCTGTTCCCGGCCGTGGAGGAGCGGCCGTGGCTGCACGACCTGGTGCACGCGCACGGGGTGCCGTTCTGACGGTGGCCGGTGCGGCACACGCGGTGCTCGCCAAGTCGCTGTACGCGTCACCGCCGCCCGGCACCCACTTCCCTGCCGCCGATCTGCACAGCGGTGCGCAGTGGATGTACTACCGCGGCGACCCCGGGCGGACGCGCCCGGAAGCGCCGTGCGCGACGAATCGGGCGGTTGACCGCGCCATCGGGGGCACTCGCCGATCGTCATGAAGTTGCCGAACGTGGAGGAAGACCATGAGCGCTGACGTGCGAAGCCTGGGCGAGGGGCCCGGGCGGCAGAGAATCCTCGGGATTTATCTCAACGACCATCTGGCGGGTGCCACAGCCGGCACGGAGCTGGTCCGCCGCATGGTCCAGGAACACGGTGACACCCCCTACGGCGAGGAGATGCGGAGCCTGGAGGTGGAGATCTCCCAGGACCGGCGGGCCCTGCTGCGGCTGATGACGGAGCTGCACGCCCCCGCGCGGCGCTACAAGGTGTACGGGGCGTGGGTGGGCGAGAAGCTCGCACGGGTGAAACCCAACGGCCGGCTGTTGCGCCGATCCGGCCTCACGGTGCTCGTCGAACTCGAAGCGCTGCGCACGGGCATCGCCGGCAAGGCGATGCTCTGGCACGCCCTGCTCTCCGCCGCCCCGGCGGAGCCGCGCCTGGACTCCGACCGGCTGGAGGAGTTGCTGCGCCGGGCCGAACGGCAGATCACGAGGGTCGACGAGCTGCACGACCGGGCCGCCTCGGCGCTGTTGTCCCCGGCCGGGTCACTCCGGACGGCACCGAGGGCCGCAGCGGACAGCACGCCCGGCGGGAACCAGGTCTAGCCGGGTCTGGCCGGTCGTCCCGCCCGTCTTCCCGCGCCGCAATCAGGGAGCGCGGACGGGGCACCCGACAGCGCGCACTGACCCGTCTTGAGTGAGGTGATCCTGTTTCCGGTCCCACCCCGTACGGCAACTATCCGCCCCAGGGCCCCGTCGACTACCAGGACGGGCGTCTCCAGCGACGTCCGTCGGACGTGGTGGCGGGACGGCTGTGGGCCACCGGTGCCGCCACGGCGGCGGTGGCGGCGCTCGCCGCGGTAGTGGCCACGCTGCTGATGCGCGGGGTGCTGGACGTGGCGGTGTTCGCACCACACCGGGCCGGTGTGTGGGGCGACGCCACCACGGGTTACCTCGCGGCGTGGGCCGCGGTCGCCGCCCTGACGGCCACCGGGCTGCTGCATCTGCCGCTGGTCACGGTCGCCCGGCCGCGGGCCTTCTTCACGTGGATCGCCTCGCTGGTCACGGTGGCGATGATGCTGCTGCCCTTCACCACCGGCCTGAGCACGGGCTCCCAACTGGCCAGCGCCGTCGTCTTCCTGGTCATCGGCGCCACCATCACGGCTCTGCTGTCCGCCGCCGTACCCGGTGTCGCGCCCGACCGTGCCTACGACGGCTGACGCCCCGGCGAGGTGACGTCCGCGCCTTGCTCAGGCGCCGAGTTGGGCCACCATGGTGTTCAACGTGCTGGCCAGCACGTCCAGTTCGCGGTCCGACGGGGAATCCGTGCCGATCCGGCGGGCGAGTTCCTCGCCGGACATGACATCGACGGCGCCCGCGTACCAGTCCGTGCTCCGTTCCGCGGCGGCGATCACCTTGGCCGGGCCCTCCAGCAGCACCAGGGTGGCGGAGTCCTCGCGCGCGGCGAGCAGTTCGCGCATCAGAGGCCCTCTACAGGATCATCCGGTGTGTCGGCGGGCCGATCCGCCGGGCACGGGTGTTCAGTGACCAGTGCCCGACCGCGGTACGCGGTGACGAGCGGATCCTCCCGTGGGCGTGCCGGGTGCCCGACGCGCCCCGCGCGAAACGCACCGGCCACCGCCACTGGGCGTATCCCCCGGACCAGGTCCAGGCGCTGCTGCCGAAGGGTCTGGTCGTGGACGAGGCGGACGGTACGGCGCCGTAGGGATGGACTTCCAGGGGCTGGGGCGCGACGCCTTCGCGCTGCTGCGCGGCCAGTTGGAGAGGGACTACGAGGCCCGGCGCCGACCTTCGCCGGTGCCGAGCTGGTGGTCCGGGAGAGCTCGTGACGAACGTTCGCGGTGCCTTCGGCGTCTGAGAAGACGGCCGGCGCATGAAGCGCCGAGCCGTACGAAGGGAAAGCCGATGGTCCGAACTCCGCGCCGCCGTGGCCGTACCGCGTCGGCGGCCGTGTCGTCGGCTGTTCCGGACCGGACATCCGCAGCGGTGCGCCCCCGCTGAAACTGTGCGGGGTCACCTTCTGGAGCGGCGCCGAAGGTATCGGCACGACCCGTCTCACCCCGTCCACCCGCGGCATGCCCGCCGCCCCGGCCGCCTCCCGGCTTCCCGCCTCGGCGACCCGGCACGACGGCGGCCCGCCGCCCCGGGTCGTCTCCGTCTCCTCCGACTGCTCCCACGGCCGTACCGTCGTCGTCTCCCCCGCGGCCCCGGTGCGGGTGCGGGCGGTGGCGAAGGACGGCGGCGGTCGCGTCCTCGCGCTCTCCCTCGTCCCGGGGAAGCCCGGCAGGTCGGTCGAGGTCCACGTCTACGCCTACGCCGGTACGCGCCCGGCCGGCCAGGTGCTCACCGTCGTACCCTGACGGAACGGGACTGACACCGGGGCCGCCGCACACGGCGCGGCTCTCGCGCACAGCGGGGTCTGGCATACCGTACGGGGAGATCATCACCTGCCCGGGAGTTCGCATGGCCGCCGACAGCCGACGACGGAAGAGACCCGACGAAGTCCTCGACGCCATCGAGCCGCCGGGCAACGCCGAAGTGGTCGTGGGCGCGCTGACCGCGACGCTGCTGGTGGAGATCCTCAGCGCCCTGTCGGGGACCGAGGTGTGGATCCTGGCGCTGCTGGTGTTCCTGCCGAGCACGGCGTCCGCGCTGTGCACGGTCCGGCAGACCGGGTTCGTGGCCGCGTGGACGACCGTCATCGTCACGATCACCACCGTGCTGCGGGCACCCGCCGGCGGGCACTGGCTGGACCGGACCCTGCTGGTCCTGTTCACCCTCGCCCTCTGTGTGACCTCGGTGTACGCGTGCCACCGCCGTATCCGGCGCGAGGCCGAGATGCTGCGGCTGCGGTCGACGGCCGCGGCCATGCAGCGGCACATCCTGCATCCGCTGCCGCTGCTCACCGAGGACGTCCTGGTCAACGGCGTCTACGAGCCGCTCCAGGAGGACCGGCTGGTCGGCGGCGACATCTACGACGTGGTCGACTCGCCCTTCGGCACCCGGGTGCTCATCGGCGATGTACAGGGCAAGGGGCTGGCGGCCGTCGGTGCCGCGTTCGCCGTCATCGGCGCCTTCCGCGAGGCGGCCCACCGGGAGCCCACGCTGACGGCGCTCGTCGACGCCCTGGACGCCTCGGTCGTACGGCACAACTCCTATGCGGCGCACACCGGGGACGACGAACGCTTCGTCACCGCGCTGATCATCGGGGTGGACGTCGACACCGAGGTGCAGGCCGTCAACTGCGGGCATGTCCCGCCGTACGTGGTGCACGAGGGCGCGGTCGCCCAGCCGCCGGTGGAGACCGGTGTGCCGCTGGGGCTGGCGGAGCTCGCCGACGAGCCCACCACCGTGAGCTGGTTCGACTTCCCGGAGGGCGCCACGCTGTTGCTGAGCACCGACGGGCTCACCGAGACCCGGGCGGCGGACGGCACGTTCTATCCGGTCGAGGAGCGTCTGGCGAAACAGCTGGACCTCTCCCCCACCGCTCTGCCGCAGACCCTGTACGAGGATGCCCGGGCGTTCGCGGGCGAGGGCGGCCAGCACGACGACATCGCCGTCCTGACCGTCCGCCGGTCGCCGCGAGTGTGAGCATCCCGAACTGATGGGCGGGGGGCGGTAGTTCGGACATAGGTTGGGGCGTGCGTGGTCCATGCCCCGGCTCAAGGACGGACATCGCCCATGACCGACTCCGCCATCGACACCTCGGTGCCGCACTCCGCCCGCATCTGGAACTACTGGCTCGGCGGCACGGAAAACTACCCGGTCGACAGGGAGGCCGGCGACGCGTACACCGCCGTCTTCCCCGGCATCGTCACCATCGCCCGCGGCAGCCGTGGCTTTCTGCGCCGGGCCATCACCCACCTGGTCGCCGAGGCGGGCATCCGGCAGTTCCTGGACGTCGGCACGGGGCTGCCGACCGCGCAGAACACGCACGAGGTCGCCCAGCGGATCGCGCCGGAGTCCCGGATCGTGTACGTCGACAACGACCCGATGGTGCTGGCCCACGCCCGGACCCTGCTCACCTCCACGCCCGAGGGCGCGACCGCCTATCTGCACGCCGACGTGACGGACCCGGACCGTGTCCTGGCGGGCGCCGCCGAGACGCTGGACCTCGGGCGGCCCACCGCGCTGGTCCTCAGCAACATCCTGGGCCACGTCGCCCACCACGAGGTGGCCCGCTCGCTGGTCACCCGGCTGATGGCCGCGCTGCCGTCGGGCAGTTACCTGTGCGTCGACGACGGCTCGCGCGGTATCGACCCGGTCTTCGAGCAGGCCCAGGACGCCTACAACGACAGTGGCGCCGTCCCGTACAACCTGCGCACCGTGGACGAGATCACCGCGTACTTCGACGGTCTGGAGTTCGTCGAGCCGGGCGTCGTCCCGGTCACCCGGTGGCGTCCGGAGCCGGACGACCCGGCCCCGGAAGTCGTCGCCGAACATGGCGGGCTGGCCCGGAAGCCCTAGCCCGTCGGCGTCACGGGCGGATCGTCAGCCAGTCCAGGGCCGCGACCCGGGGGCCTCCCTTCGCGACGAGGTGGACGTCGTGGGTTCCGGTCACGGTGCGGGGCAGGGTGACCGACTGCTCCTGCCAGGTGTCGGGGGAACCGGTGGCGTGTACGGGCAGGGTCGCGGCCAGGGGGCCGTGCGGGGTGTCGAGACGGAGTTGGAGGGTGCAGCCGGTGGCGCAGGTGGAGGCGAGGCGGACGGTGAGACGGTCGCCGTTCAGGCTGGTGTGCCGGTAGGCGATCCAGTCGCCCGAGGCCAGTACGTCGGTCGCGGCCGGGCCCGGCCTCACCCCGTGCGTGGAGGTCGCCTGCTCGGCCTGGAGCGTGGTCGAGGCGTCGGGGCCGTCGCCGTACAGGCGCAGGTCGTTGACGACCCAGGCGGCGGGGCCGCTCGCGGTGAGGGTGACGCGGACATAGCGGGCCGTCTGCGTGGGGAAGGCGGCGTCCTGGGTGAAGGAGCGGCCGGCGACCCGCGCCAGGGCGCCGCCGAAGTGGCTGCCGTCGCGGCTGACGGAGACCGTGAAGCCGTAGGGCTGGCCGCTGGTGTCGCGTCCGGCGTCGAGGGAGAGCCGGTCGAAGGTTTTGGCCTCCCCCAGGTCGACGGTCAGGGACTGACCGGGGGCCTGTGAACTCGCCGCCGTCCAGCGGGTGTTGATGTCGCCGTCCACGGCGGCGGAGGCGTCGGTGCCGTCGCTCGCGGTGGCGGTCCACTCGCCGTGCCGTACGCGCTGTTGGCAGCCGGGCAGGTCGCAGCCGGTCGACCAGACCGGTGCGCCGTACTCGTAGGCGCCGACGTCGGGGGCCGTGCCGCGTACGTCGGTGGTGACGCCGTCGATCGTCTCGCCCGCGTCGATCACCGGTGAGCCGGCGGTGGGCCACAGCTCGCCGTTGACGGTGTCGGTGTAACCGGGCTTGTCCGTGATGACGTTGGAGCGGACGACCGGCAGCGGATCGCCCTTCTGGGTCACGCTGACCGGCATCGGTCCCACGATGTTGCTGATGTACGACCCCGAGGCGTCCGTCGCTCCGCTCAGCTGGACCGAGGTGCCGTTGATGCCCATGCCGTAGCTGGAGTTGTGGTCCTGGTTGGCGATGCTGGGACCGGTGTGACCGTTGAAGAAGGTGCCCCGACTGCCGGTGTTCCAGGCGACGTTGTGGTGCAGCAGGAAGTGGCCGGAGTAGTTGTCGACGTAGAACCCGACCTGCCCGTCGGCGTCGTGCGAGGTGTTGTGGTCGATGGAGGTGCCGGAGGCGTCGAGGCTGCAGCAGACGTAGAAGGGCGAGCCGTCGCGGGAGGTGCGCATGGCCTCGGACATGTCGTTGTAGGCGATGCGGTTGCCGTGGAACTCGGTGCCGTTGAGCTGCCAGGCCGTGTCGATGGCGGCGCGTCCGGTGCGGCGGATCGTGTTGTGGGTGACCGTGTGGTCGTTGCCGTTGATCTCGATGCCGGGGGTGTAACTGCCCATCCAGCCGACGTCGTGGATGTAGTTGTCGGTGACCGTGTTGCCGGTGCCGCGCACCAGGACGCCGTCGCCGGCCGACTGGGAGATCTCGCTGTTCTTCAGGGTGTTGCCGGTGCCGAGGATCTGTACGCCCGAGTCGAGGATGCGGGAGGCGACGATGTGCCCCTCGAAGGGCGGGATCGCGAGGTCGCTGTCCGGGGGCATGGGGAGGGTGGAGAACTCGGAGATGTACGTGGCGTGCAGTCCGTCGACGACAACTCCGGTACTGGAGGCACCTGTTCGCAGGGAGGTGCCCCACAGGTTCAGGCCGCGCACGGTGACATGGGAGCTGCCCGTCAGGTCGACGCCCCACAGACGGTGCTTGGCGGTCACCGTGTGCCCGGCCATGCCGCCCTTCGGCTGGACCATGTAGAGGCGGTGCGCGGTCTTGTCGTAGTACCACTCCCCCGGCTGATCCAGGGCGGCCTTGGAGCCCACCAGGTAGTAGTTGCGGTAGTTCTGGTTGCCCATGCACAGCGGCGGGCAGCGGTGGTTGCCGCCCTTGAAGTCCAGCTTGCCCGGTGCGGTGGCGGTGACCGTGCCGGTCTGCTGGGCCCAGGGGTTGGAGCCCGCCCACAGATGGACCGTGGCGCCGGTCCAGTCGGCGTCCGGCAGGTCGGTGTCGTCGATGTGCTGGTCGGTGGAGGTGGGGTCGGCCTCGGCCCAGGTGGTGTTCAGCGGATCCGCGCCGGAGTTGGGCCAACGCCCTTCCGCCGCCCGCTCGTTGTCGAGGAACACGGCGTTGAAGTCGGGGTCGGGCGGCAGGTCGGTGTCGGCGGCGACCAGCCCGCCCCCGGCGTCCTTCCAGCCGGACACCTTCTCGGTTCCGTCGACGGTGACCGGGCCGTCGCCGTACGCGGCGAGGGTGATCGGCGCGTCCTTGGTGCCGGAGGGCGGGGTGACCTGCTCGCGGTAGGTGCCGTGGTGGATCAGACAGGTGTCCCCGGGGCGGACGCGGTCCAGACACGCACCGATGGTGCGCAGGGGGCTCGTCGGGGAGCCGTGCGCCTTGTCGTTGCCCCAGGGGGCCACCTGGTAGGTACGGGCGGAGGCCGCCGCCTGCGCCTGGACCGGGACGGCCAGGAGGGTGGTCACGGCGGCCAGGGTGAACAGATGCCTCGGTCTCATGTGCCGTCTCCCGTCGTGGGTCTCATGTCAGCCTTTCTCCGCTCCGGCGGGCAGCCCCGTGCGCAGGAAGCGCTGCGCGAGCAGGAACCCCAGCAGCAGCGGCGCGCACGCCACCAGGCCGGCGAGCGCGGCTTCCGGCTGGTGGATGTCGAGGTCGGCGAAGCCGCTGGAGGTGTCGACCGCGCCGGTGGCGTCGGGGAGTCCTGCGGCCCGCCACCGCATTTACGGACACGCTGCCCTTCCGGTCCCCAGCCCGGCCGACGGCGGCTTTCCTCGCCGTCGGCCGGGCCGGTCGTTCGAGTCAGCGGTAACAGGTGGTGATCCCGGGACGCCACGGGCAGGCGATGCCCGCGAAGCCGCCGCCGGCCACGACGTCGACGCTGAGCGTCGCTCCGCCGCGCAGCACCTTCTGGTCCTGGACGAGCCCGTCGGCGCCGTCCCGGATCGTCTGCACCAGCCACCGCCCCGGGCCGAGGGACAGCGGTACCTGCGCGGTGTGCGCGGCGCCCGCGTACACCCCGCCGATGAACCAGCGCTGTCCGCTGCGGCGGGCGAGGACCGCCTCCTGGCCGGGCTGTCCGGCGAGGAGCCGGGTGTCGTCCCAGGCGGCGGGGATCTGCTGGAGGAAGTCACGGGCGAGCGGCCGGGCGTCGTACGAATCGGGGGTGCCGGCGAACATCTGCAGGCCCGACTCGTAGGCGACGGTGAGGCCGACCTCGGCCGCGTCGGAGTTGGGGCGCTGGCCGACGCGCTGGAAGCCGCCGGGGGTGAAGTCCATGGAGCCGATGACGTTGCGGGTGAAGGGCAGGGTGGTGAGGTGGGTCGCGGTGTTGGTGCGCTTCTCCTCGCCGCCGACGCCCTCCAGGGTCATGACCTGCGGCCAGGTGCGCTGGATGCCCTTGGGGATCGTGGAGCCGTGGAAGTCGATCATGAGGTGGTGGGCGGCGGTGTCCTTGAGGACGTCGTCGTACCACTGGAGCATGGACTGCGCCTCGGAGTTCATGAAGTCGATCTTGACGCCCTTGACGCCCCAGCGTTCCAGGGTGGGCAGCCACTGGGCGCGCTGCTCGGCCGTGGCGAGGTCGCGCTGATGGATCCAGACGACGATGCCGACCCCCTTGGCGCGGGCGTAGTCGACGAGTTGCGGCATCCAGCTGTCGGTCTGCCAGTTCGGGTCCGTGGTGTCCCACGCGTCGCTCTTGAAGTACCAGCCCGCGTCGACGGCCTCGTAGGGCCAGTGGCGTGCGGCTGCGTAGTCGACGTAGGCCTTCTGCGCCGCAAGGCTCTGCCCGGCCTCACGCCCGCCGGCCAGCCAGGTCCACAGGACGGTGCCGGGGCGGATCCAGGAGGTGTCGGCGACCTTGGAGGAGGGGGCGAGGTCGTCGGTGAAGGTGGAGCGGGTGACGGTGCCCAGGTCGCCGGTGATCATGGCCCGCCAGGGGGTGGTGAGCGGGCCGGTGGTGTGGACCCGGTCGTCGGAGAGCTTGATCCGGTAGGTGCCGGTGCCCTGGTCGTGGGCGAGCCGGGCGCCGGAGTAGCGGCCGGTCAGGTCGGACTCGGCGAGCAGGGTGTAGCCGCCGGGGGTGGAGAAGAGGGCCTGGTCGGAGTACTCACCGGTGGGGGCCGTGGCGGCGGTGTACTGGTTGAACTGCCCCTCGTTGTCGACCCGGTAGGTGCCGAGCCAGGCGCTCGCGTCCGAGGGGAGGTTGAAGGCGGAGGTCTCGCCGAGGACGTCGCCGTTTCCGGCGGGCAGGACATAGCGGTAGGCGATGCCGTCGGCCGATGCGCGTACGACGAGGTCGAGGCGGGCGCCGGCGGGCGTGGTGAAGGACAGCCGGGTCTCGTGCATCCGGACCCGGCGGTCCAGGCGCTTGCCGGACTTCGTCCTGTAGTGCTCGTCGACCAGCCGGTCGGTGCGGCGCAGGAAGCGCAGGTCCTTGGAGAAGTCGGCCTGTTCGGTGACGATGCCGACGGGCGAGGGCTCGATGACCGTACGGCCCTCGCGGGACACGGACAGGCTCAGCGCGCCGGTGGAGTCGTCGAGGGACACCCGTGCGTGGGGTGCGTCGTGCGCGGTGGCGGACAGGGACCAGACATGGGCGCGCTGTGCGGTGTCCTGCTCCGCCCGCGCGGGCGCGGTCAGACACAGTGCGGCCGCCAGGCCGGCGCACAGGGCCGTGACCGTCGTTCTCAACCGCACTGGCAAGCGCTTCCCCGGCTGCGAGGTCATCATCGTCCTCCAGACTGACGGCTCATGGATACATCGGGTGTATCGGCGAACCTAGGCGGACTTCATTTCACCTGTCAACGGCCTCATCAGGCAGGGCAGTTGTCCAATACTGCCTACTTAC
The DNA here is from genome assembly GCF_040612015.1 of Streptomyces sp. NPDC006476. Lineage (NCBI taxonomy): Bacteria > Bacillati > Actinomycetota > Actinomycetes > Kitasatosporales > Streptomycetaceae > Streptomyces > Streptomyces sp. NPDC006476. Next base: position 149,173 of record NZ_JBEXPK010000014.1, read on the forward strand.
AAGCTGATTCACCCTTCGATCACATCCACAACCACTGTCCAACACCTTGACTCCTCCGATGTATTGCGGTTGCCTGCGTCCGACTCCGACCGGAAGGACTGCACGGTATGCGCACGTTCACGATCCGGTACCTGCTCGCGGCTCTCGCCGCCGCACTGCCCCTGGCTCTTGTGCCGCTCCCGGCGGGCGCGGCCGCCCCGGGCCCGCACCGGCCCGACAGGCCCACCTGGACGGGTACTTGGGAGGCGGCCGCCGCCGGCACCGTCGCCGAACTGCCCGGCCAGTCGGTGCGCAACGTGATCCACACCAGTGTCGGGGGCCGCGCGGCCCGCGTCCGCGTGTCCAACCGACTCGGCACCGCGCCGCTCGACCTGGGAGCCGTGACGGTCGCCGTGCAGGAGCCCGGTGCTCCCAAGAGCCCCGACGCCGTGGCCGGTTCGGTCCGCACGGTCACCTTCCACGGCGCCGCCTCCGTCGAGATACCGGCGGGCAGCGACGCGGTGAGCGATCCGGTACCGCTGCGGGCGCCCTCGGACGCCAACCTGCTGGTCAGCCTCTACACGCCCGACGACTCGGGACCGGCGACCTATCACCGCTCCGCCCTGCAGACGTCCTTCATCGCCCCGGCCGGGGACCACACGGCGGACCGGGCGGGCTCCGCGTACACCGCGACCACCGGCTCCTGGTACTACCTGACCGGCGTCGACGTGCTGGGCGCGCCGGCCGTGGGCAGCATCGTCGCACTGGGCGACTCGATCACCGACGGGTCCGGTTCGACGGCGAGCGCCAACCACCGCTGGCCCGACCGGCTCGCCGACCGGCTGGGTCAACTGCCCCAGCGAAAGCGGCTGGGCGTGCTCAACGCCGGCATCGCGGGCAACCGTGTGCTGCTGGAGGGCACCGGGCCGAGCGCCCTGGACCGGCTGGACGCCGATGTACTGTCCCGCAGCGGTGTGCGCGCGGTGATCCTGATGGAGGGCATCAACGACATCAAGGGCACGCCCAACCAGACCGACCCGGCCGCCTTCGAGGCCGCCTACCGCCAGATCGTGGCGCGCGCCCACGCCCGGGGCATCCGCGTCATCGGCGCCACCATCACGCCGTACGGCGGCAACGGCGGCTGGACCGCGGCCCGTGAGGCGGTCCGACAGTCCGTCGACGAACTGATCCGGCACGGCGGGATCTTCGACGCGGTGGTGGACTTCGACGCCGTGGTCCGCGATCCCGCCACGCCCGACCGAATCCTTCCGGCCTACGACTCCGGAGACCATCTGCACTTCAACGACACCGGGTTGCAGGCGATGGCCGACGCCGTCGACCTCAACTCCCTCACCGGAAAGGTCACTCGATGAACAGGAGATCCGTCTTACGGGCCGGCACCGGCCTGCTCGCGGGGGGCGCCGCGCTCGCGCTGCCGTCCGTCGCGCGTGCCGCCGCGGCCGCCGAGCCCACCGACGGCTGGACACAGACGTCGTTCGACTACAGCTGGCAGAAGCCCTGGAACCTCGACCTGGGCGACCGGCACAGCTACAGCGGCGGGGTGCACCGGATGTGGGTGTACGCCACCGACGAGCCCTTCGAGAAGGGCAGTTCGACCGACCCGTCCGGCACGGACGGCGCCTCCTTCGTGCAGATCCTGCGCAGCGTCCACCCCTCGGGCACCCCCGCCACCGACATCATGCTCAACGCCTATGACACGAACGGCGGAACGGTACGGCGCTACGACGGCACGGTGCTCAGGACGGGCGTGTACGACACCTGGTTCAACGTGAAGATCGCCCATCAGGCGAGCAGCGGGACCGGCACGGTCAAGGTCTACTTCGACAACTCCCTCGTGCTGACCGTCGCCGACCGGGGTCCCGCCACCCGCTATTTCAAGAACGGCGTCTACAACCACGGCTCCGGCCGCGCGGAGGCCCGCTTCCGCAACCTCCGCTACTGGACGCGGTGAACGGAACGGCCCGTGGCACGATCGGCTCGTGCCGAGCCGGTCGGATCCCATCGAGCTGAGCGAGCGGGAACTCCGTGAGATCGCGGCTCTGCGACAGCACGGGTGGGCGGCGTTCAGAGGGGCGCGGGAAGCGGCGGCCGCGGAGCCCGCCGCCGCCGCGGCGCGGGCGGCGAGCAACGCGGCCGGCGCCGCGTTCCTGCATCCCTGGCCGACGCCCACCAGGTCAAGCACATCCTCGGTGCGGCGGCCCAAAGGCGGTGGCCGTCGGCCCGTGAGTCGGCGAGGGACGACGGCCGTCCTCACGGCCGGTGAGGCCTCCGTCCGGCAGTGGCCGACCGGCCCCTCGGGGCCACCGAAGGACCCGTCGCGCTCAGCGGAGCGTCGCCCGGCGCTGCCGTACCGCGCCGAGCACGATCCCCGCGAGCAGGAAGATCACCCCTGCGGCCAGCCACACCCAGGGGTTGTACTCGTCCACGCACGACTGGCTCGTGGATGTCGTCGTGCACACGTTCCCCGGGCCGCCACGGTTGAGGAAGGCCACGTACAGCAGCGGCACCCCCAGCCCCGAGACCAGTCCCGGCAGCCCGGCCGAGGAGCCGCGCCGGGTGGCCAGCAGGCCGGCCGTCAGCAGCGCGAGCGGCAGCAGGTAGACGCCGATGGTGAGAATGGCGAGGAGTGCGAGCGAGCCCAGGGCTCCTACGACGAACCACGCGCAGAACCACGGCCGGCTGCTCGATCTCATGGGTCCTCCTCGACGTGGTCGCTGCTCTCCAGAGTGGCGCGTGTCCTGGCCAAGAGCCAGGCTCAGGGGCCCTGTTGTGTGCGGCGCAACACCAGGGAGACGAATCCGAAGGCGTCCCGGTAGCCGCGCAGCCACTCCGAGTGGCGGGTGGCGGCCGTCCGCAGGACCGCCGGTGCCTCCGGGTCGTCGGGGTGGTCCAGGGCCCACTCGGCCAAAAAGCCCCAGCAGGCCCATTCGTAGGCGTCCAGTTCGGCACGGGTGCTGACGTGCCCGTCGACGGGGGTCCAGCCGTCGGCCACGACACGGTCCACGGTGGTCGCGAGGTCGCCGAGGTCGCCGAGGATGCCGACCGCCTCCGGGGACGGGGGCCGCTCCCAGATCCCCTCCCCGATCAGGACCCGGCCGCCGGGGGCCAGATGCCGGCGGGCGGCGGCGAGCGTCGGGAGCAGGCCGCCGAAGGCGTGGGTGGCGCCGAAGCTGAGCACCACGTCGAACGGCTCGGGCGAGACGAACTCCTCGGCCTTCCGGTGGTGCAGGACGAGCCGGTTGCCGACGCCGAGTTCGTCCGCGGCCCGCCGCGCCTGCGCCAGGTCCTCGCCGGAGATGTCGACGCCCTCGGCACGGACGTCCGGCCGCGTGGCAAGGGCCCGCAGCAGCCACTCCGCGCTTCCGCACCCGAGGTCGAGCACCCGCTCGTCGCCCCTGGGCAGCCCGCGGTCCAGCAGCCGCCGTACCGAGTCGTCGTCGAGCGGGGCCTTTATCGGGTGCCCGGTGTGGGCGATCATGGACATGCGTTCACGGTTCACCGCCGCAGCCTGCCAACGACTGCGCCCCGCTCGCACCTGATTTTGGCGGCGCGGGCGACCAGGCTCCGCGGCTGCCCGCGGGCCCGCTCCCCTCACGTCGAGCAGCGGGGCAGCCGCCGCCCCGGGCGCCCTGAGCGGATGCGGCCGGGCTCGGCGCGGTAGCGGCGCGCGGGTGGGGGCGCCGTACGCAGGGGTGGTCCGCCCGCGACGCCCCGCTCGGGTGACGGTGGGATCGGTGGGCGTCCGCCGCCGCGTCTGCCGCGTGGGGCCCGCTGCGGCCAGCACAGGACGTAGGCCGCCGAACCCACGGCGAAGGCGAGGCGGATCAGCCCCTGGGTGGAGGCGGAGGGGACCAGCAGGGCGCTGCCGTAGAGGGAGATCAGGGCGATCCAGCTGACCCAGGGGACCAGGCGCCGCTGGCCGATGGAGTCCCAGATCAGGGTGCCCAGCAGGACCGAGGCGTTGTAGTACGTGTACACGCTCGGGTCCAGGGCGATACGGGCGTCCGCGGAGAGCAGCACGACCGCCGGCCAGCGCCCCCGGCGCACGGCGAGGGCGCCCAGCGCCACACCGAGCGCCATCTGGGCGGGGCGGTCCCACGAGGGGGTGACGGGATCGTGCACGCCGAACCAGCGCAGTGCGGAGGCGGGCTGGTTGGGGATGGTGAAGCGGGCCGCGGCCAGGGTCTCGGTGTGGGTGAGGTAGAAGGGCAGCCAGGCCACCGCCACCAGGCCGAGCAGCCAGGCGGCGGCGCGCGGCCACGCGGCGCGCGGGAGTGCCAGCAGCAGCGGCAGGAAGCCGACCGCCCAGGGTTTGCAGCCGACCGCGAGCGCGAGGAAGACGCCGACCGCGGTCGCTCTGCCGCGCACCAGGGCGCGCACAGCGAGCGTGGTGAAGAACAGCGCCAGGACGTCGTCGAGGTGGGCGAACCGCACCGCGACCTCCACCCACATGGGGATGAAGGCCGCCCCCGCGACCAGGACCCGCTGCTGGAGCCGGCGGTGGTTGATCCCCGTGCCCCGGTAGTGATCCGCGGCGGCCCTGCCGACCAGGACGAGCATGTACAGGCCCAGCACCGACATGAACAGGTCGGCGAGCTTCTCGCCGAGCTCGGGCGGGAACGGCGCGAACAATCCGGCGACGAGGAAGCTGACCGGGCCGATCTGCAGCTCGGGGTGGTTGGCGTAGAGGGCCAGGCCGCCGCCGGGCATCTGGTTGAACAGGAGCTGCTGTCCGGTGCGCAGATAGTGCCAGGACACCGCCTCGTGGCGTTCGGCGACGACGAACCAGACCGCCGTCCACAGGGTCAGCAGCAGGTTGTGCCACCGCACCAGGGGCCATCTGAGCCGGCCGGTCCGTTCCCCGTCGTCGAGCACGGGCACGGTCCCTGCCGTCTCCCGGTTCCGCACACCCTGTCCTTTCCCCTCCGTGCGCTTTCGGCGCCGGGACGGCCGAGGACGCGGTCCGCGCGGCCTCAACTGTGTAGAGGGGGTTCGGGGGTTGCGGGTTGCTCGTCGAAGGTCAAACCCGCCGCCACCGGCCGATGGAAGCCGAAGGTCGACTCGCGGCTACCCGGCCGATGGAACCCGAAGGTCAACTCGCGGCTACCCGGCCGATGGAACCCGAAGGTCAACTCGCGGCTACCCGGCCGATGGAACCCGAAGGTCAACTCACCGCTACCCGTCCGATGGAACCCGAACCGCGGAAAACCCCTCTACATGATGTAGTAGGGGAGGATCTCCGCTGCCCGGACTCAAGGGGGCGTCCCGGCGGCGGAGAGGGCTGAGGAGGTGGCCGCCATGGCCGACACCCATGAGGCAGGTCCGGGCATGGAAATCCGTCGCCGTCCGCTGACCAGCCCCGCCGTACCTCCCTCGCCGCCCGTCCCGGAGTCGGGCCAGCCGGCCGCCGCGCCGGGGCAGCTGCACCGGGGCATGACCCTGGTGGCCACGATCAGCCTCTTCATCGGCACGCGCGACGCCTGGACCACCGCGATGGACTCGCATCCGGCCGTCGCGGGCGTCATCTCCGTCTGCTACGCCTCGATCCTGGTGTGCGGCATCCTGAGCCTGCTCGTCCGGAGCCGGCGGGCGCTGGTCCGCGTCGACGTCCTGGTCCTGCTGACCGCCCTCACCCTCGTCGCCTGCGGGTACGTCCTCGATCACGCGGGCGCCGACGAAGGGGTGTTGACCGCCCAGGCCGCGAGCGAGATCCTGCGCGGCCACCCGGTCTACGGCCAGTCGTGGCCCTGGCTGTTCGACACACCGACCGTCGGAGTCACCAAGACCATGTCGGGCGGCGCCGACTACACCTACGGCTATCCGCCGCTGACCGCGCTGCTCGCCGCGCCGGTCCACGCCGTCGTCCACTCGACGGCGGCCGCCACCCTGGTCACCACGGGCGCGCTGGCCGCCTCCTCGGTCCTGCTCTGGTTCCTGCTGCCGGTTCCCTGGCGGTCCGCGGCCACGGCCGTGTGCCTGGGCTTCGGCCTTCTGCCGCACTACGCGTACTCCGGTTACACGGCGATCACCGCGCTCGCCCTGCTCGTCCCGGTGGTGGTCCGCTGGCCGGCCACCGGAGCGGGCGGCCGGCTGGGGCCGGGCGGTGTGCTGCGTGCGGCCTGCCTGGGTGCCGCTTGTGCCGCCCAGCAACTGGCGTGGTTCCTGCTCCCGTTCCTGCTGATCGGCCTGTACGCCCTCCGGCGCGGGGAGCTCGGTCGCCGGCGCGGGCTGGCGGTCACCGCCCGCTACGCCGCCACCGCCGCGCTGAGCTGGGCCGCCATCAACGCCTACTTCGCCGTACAGCAGTTCTCCTCCTGGCTGCAGGGCACACTGCTGCCGCTCGACCAGAAGGCGATCCTGCACGGCCAGGGCCTGATGGGCATCTCCTACTACTTCACCGCGGGCAGCAGCCGCCTCGACTACTACTCCTACGGCAGCCTGCTGCTCCTGCTCGCTCTCCTGGCCGCCACACTGCTGTTCGTACGGCGGCTGGGACCAGCCATCACCGTCCTGCCCTGGTGCGCGTTCTACCTGGCCACGCGGTCCCAGGACGGCTACTACATGCTGATGACGCCGCTGTGGCTCGCAGCCGTCGCCACCGTCCCGGCCGCCGCGTTCGCCACCGCCTGGCAGCCGCGGCTGCCCCGGGTCACGAGCCATCGCGCCAAGGGCTTCCTGGCCGCCGGTCTGCTCGCGCCGGCGTTCGTGTGCGTGGCGATCGCCGCCGCGAGCCCGCCGCCCCTGCGGCTGAGCCTCGCCCCGCACTTCACCGCGCACCGCTCGAGTGCCGGCGTCACGGCCGTGCGCGTACACGCCGTCAACGCCACGGGTACGACCCTCACCCCGCACTTCGCCGATCGCGCCGGCCAGGGTGCCTCCGACTGGTGGACCATCGCCTCGGGCCCCGCCGAACTGGCCCCCCACGCGTCCGCCGACTACCTCGTGGAACCCCCCGGTGGCTATCTCCCGATGCCGGCCGACGAGCATCCGCGCACCTACCTCATCGCGGTCACCGGCACCCCCATGACCATCACCACGGCCCGGATCCCGTCCCCACCGCAATCGGTCCGGCCGGGAGACTGACGGGCCAGGTCGATTCGGGAGCCGACGGCGTCGGCTCGGCGCAGTACGACTGGAGTTCCACCCGGGTGTCGTCCGGTGTCCTGATGTGTGCGGTGCGCAGGTTCGGGCCCCACTCGGGACGGTCCCGGGGCTCGGCGAGGACCCGGGCGCCGTGTCCGCCCAGACGGCGTGCCACGTCTTCGACGCTCTGGCGGGAGTACAGCACCAGCACGGCTGCGCCGCCCAGGTCCCAGTCGGCGCACCCGCCTTCGGGCAGTCCCCGGCCTCGGGTCAGTCCACGATCCAGCCGCGTTTGCGGACCAGGTCGACGACACAGGCCCGGACCTCCTTGAGCTGGGCGACCGTCAGGCTGCCCGCGTGCTCCAGGAGGGCCTCGGTGAGATCGATGCGGAAGTCCTCCACCGACAGCAACTCGACCTCGCCGTCGATGTCCTGCACGTCCCCGTGCCGCAGCGGCACCTCCGAGAACGAAGGGGCCGCACGGTCGGTCCGGTGGTCGTGGTGGTCATGGCCGGCATGGCGGACGAGGCGGATGTCCGAGGCCTTCGGCCCCTTCTCGCCCTGCTCCAGGGAGAACTCGACCTCGCTGCCCGCCTGGTACAGGTACTTCTCGTCGATCAGGTCGTTGGCGTGCATGAAGACGTCCTCGCCCCCGTCCCTGGGGCGGATGAAGCCGTATCCCCGCACCTCGTCGAACCGCACAACCCGACCCCGTGTCACCACACCGCACCTCCACGCTCACAACGGACCCGGGACGGCCCGGCTCACCTACCCGGTGCGAGAACTTACACAGCCACGCCCCTCACCCACGAGCCCTGCCCGTTCCCGGATCGGCCGCGGCGGTGCAGACGGTGTTCCCGGAGCCGTCGTCGTCACCGCCGACCACCGCCTGGGAGCGCTCGGTTTCCTGCATCTGGCGGACCTCGGCGGCGACTGGGCCAGGGCGGCACAACATCGCCGCTTTCGGTGGCGACCGGGGCAACATCACTCTGGGGGACAGTCCGCCGGTGTCTCCTGCATCGGGGCGCTGCTCGCCGCGCCCTCGGCCGCCGGGCCCTTCCACGAGGCCGGCCTGCAGAGCGGACGCACGTCCGCGTTCTGCGACCGGGCGACCGCGACCGCCATGGCCGAGGACCTGATCGCCGCGCCGAGCCTGGACGACGCGGAAGGACTGCGCACCATCTCCGTGCGGCGGATCCTGGACCGGTAGCGCTCGGTCATCACCGGCGACTTCGGCGAACGCGGTCTCCCCGGGGCCGCTGCTGGGGCCAGCTGCTCATCGGCGCCACCCGGGACGAGGTGCGAGTGTTCCAGCTGGTCAACAGCGACGCCTTCGATCCGTCTGACGTGGCCAGGCTGCACACCGAACTGCGCCGGGCCGGGATCGCCGAGCCCGGCCCGCTCCTGGAGGCCTACCGCGCCCACACCGGCGCGTCGGACCTGGCGGACCTGCGTGCCGCGTTCCTCGGCGACGCCGTCTTCCGTGCACCGGCCACACATCTGGCCCGGGCCCAGGTCGCCGTCCGCGGCGGCGCGTACCGCCACCTCCTCCTCGACGAGCCGTGCGGGTCGACCCTGGGCACCTTCCACGGCGCGGACCTGTTGTACCTGCTCGCCAAGCTGTCCCTGGTCGACGCGGAGACTCCCCACATCTCGCGGTCCGCGACACCTGACCGCCGACTGGGCCGTCTTCGCGGCGACCGGAGAGCCGGGCCGGCCATCGAACGTTGTCGACTCGAAGGGCAACTCCTGTGCCATCGGCGACCCCTCACCGACCGACGACCCGATGATCACCGAGCCTCCGGCGGACGACGGCATCGCGCAGTGGCCCGCCGCGGGCGGCGCTCCCCTCGGCCCTTTCGAGCCCTGACACGGGGCTGCGCGCCGCCGAGTGTCAGCCCTCGCGCAGCGCCTTGTTGATCACTTCCAGTGCGTTGGTGAGCCGCCTGTAGTCCTCACCGGCCACCGGCGCGACGAAGTACTGCTCGACGACCTCGGCGTGAGCGGCCGCTGCCCGGAGGAACACGGCGTGCCCGTGTTCGGTCGGCTGGACCAGGACGCTTCTGCGGTCGCCGGGTGCCGGTACGCGGCGTACGAGGCCGGCTTCCTCCATGCGGTCGATCAGCCGGGTGATGCCACTGCTGGTCAGGGTGAGGTCGTCGGCGAGTTCGCGCTGCGAGACCCGCTCGTCCGGCTGCCGGCAGAGCCGGATCAGGACCTCGAACATCGTGTGGCCGATCCCGCACTCGCGCCGCAAAACGGTGTCGATCCGCTGCTCCAGCCGCGTCGCGGCCTTGATCAGCAGCCCGAACTCCTGAACACGTCGGCTGTTCGCGGCGCGGGCGGCGGCCTCGCCGCCCCGCCGAGTGGCGGCATTCACCAGTCGTCGTCCTCTCACGCCGTCGGCTCCGTGCCGGGCCGGTCCGGGCCACTTTACTGCCGCCGCACCTACCAATGTCTCAATTACTGAGCAGTCAATTGCTGAGTCATCAATGAAATCGTATGCTGAGCGCGCCCCGGAGGAGGGCGTCGCGCAAGGGAGAATCCATGGATCTGCAGCACTGGCTGGGCCGGGCCACCGAAGCGATACAGGAGTGGGCCGACGGCTACGGCCCCTACCGACCGCACCCGGCACTCCAGGTCGACGACACCCGCTTCGCCGCCGCCTTCGAGGAGCTCACCGGACGCCTGACGGACAACTACCCCTTCTTCCACCCGCGTTACGCGGGGCAGATGCTCAAGCCGCCGCATCCCGCGGCCGTGGTCGGTTATCTGACCGCGATGCTGATCAACCCCAACAACCACGCCCTGGACGGCGGTCCCGCCACCGCCGCGATGGAACGCGAGGCCGTCGCGCAGCTCGCCGCGATGTTCGGCTACGACACCCACCTCGGCCACCTCACCACCAGCGGCACCATCGCCAACCTGGAAGCCCTGTTCGTCGCCCGGGAACTCCACCCCGGCCGGGGCGTCGCCTACAGCGCCGACGCGCACTACACCCACGGCCGCATGTGCCACGTCCTCGGCATGAAGGGCTACGCCATCCCCACCGACGACCGCGGCCGTATCAGCCTCGACGCGCTGGAGGACGTCCTGCGCACCGGCGAGGTCGGAACGGTCGTGCTCACCGCCGGCACCACCGGCCTCGGCGCCGTCGACCCGATCCACACCGCCCTCGCCCTGCGTGAACGCCACGGCGTCCGCCTCCATGTCGACGCCGCCTACGGCGGGTTCTTCACCCTGCTGGCCGGGGCCGACGGCCCCGAAGGGCTGCCCGCCGAGCCCTGGCGGGCCATCGCCCACTGCGACTCCGTCGTCATCGACCCGCACAAGCACGGGCTCCAGCCCTACGGCTGCGGCGCCGTCCTCTTCCGCGACCCCGAGGTGGGCCGCTTCTACCTCCACGACTCGCCGTACACCTACTTCACCTCCCCCGACCTCCACCTCGGCGAGATCAGCCTGGAGTGCTCCCGGGCGGGTGCGTCGGCCGCCGCGCTGTGGCTCACTTTCCGGCTACTGCCGCCGACCCCGGACGGTCTCGGCAGGGTGCTGGCGGCCGGCCGACGGGCCGCCCTGCGCTGGGCGGACCTGATCACCGCGTCCGAGGTGCTGGAGCTGTACCAGCGGCCCGAGTTGGACATCGTCGGCTACTTCCCCCTGCTGGAACCGGCCACCCTGAGCGCGGTCGACGCGGCGTCCGCGTCCGTCCTCGCGGACGGCATGACCGGCGCCGACCCGGTGTTCCTCAGCACCCTCCGAGCCGACCGGGAGGCGTTCACGTCACGTCATCCGAAGATCACCGCGGACGCGGACGGCGCACGCATCCTGCGCAGCGTCCTGATGAAGCCCGAGTCCGAACACCACGTGGCGGACCTCCACCGCCGGGTCGAGCAACTCGCACGACCCCACTGAGCGACGAGCTCGCCGAACGTCTCTTCGTCACCCAAGGCTGACAGGGCTGACGCACCGTCAGCCCGCAGCAGTGAACCCCTCCACCGGGAACCTGCCAATGCATCAAGTCGCTTCCCTGGCACGAGAGTTCCACAACTTCCCGACGGGTTGACACACCGATTGCGGGGCGCCCATCATCGGTGCCACTTCGGCGAGGTGCCTCACCATCCCACGATCCATTCGGGCCCGGGCCGTCGTGATCGACCTCTTTGAATCGATTCAACCCCTGCGTTCCCCGCCCCGTTCCGGGAGGTCCCGATGCGCCGCCACCGCCCCCCACTGAACCGGCCCTCCCGCCTCAGACGCCTGCTCGGCCTGGCCTCGGCGGTGGCCGCCGTACTCGCCGTGGCTCCCGCGCCGTCCGCCGCCGCGGCGCGGCCCGTGACCACAACGGCCGTATCGGCGGCGGAAGTCGACCCCCTCACCTACGCGCCGACCTCACGCACGGTCAAGCCGGTCGCCGTCCACCGCACGTCCGGCACGGTGGCGAACCCGCAGAACGTTCTGAGCGGGCAGCCGACGCGGATCTCCGGCTCACAGTCGGCCATCACCCTCGATTTCGGCAAGGAGGTCGGCGGCCTGGCAACGTTGTCCTACGGCGCCACCAGCGACGGCGGCCAGCGCGTCGGCCTGGCCTTCAGCGAGTCGTCGCTGTACGTCGGCACGACCAGCGACCGCAGCAACGGGGGCAGCGGGGACGACGGCGCGCTCCTCGGCGCGGCACCCGCGAACGGCAGCTACACCATGCCGACCGCCCAACTGCGCGGTGGATTCCGGTACCTGACGGTCTTCCTCGACAGCTCCGGATGGGTGGACCTCAAGGACGTCACCCTCGCCTTCACCGCAGACCCGGGCAAGGCCAACCCGGCCGACTACGCCAACTACTTCCACTCCAGCGACGATCTGCTGAACCGCATCTGGTACGCGGGCGCGTACACCGTGCAGTTGGACACGATCGCCTCCGACCAGGGCCGTGCCTGGCCGCCGCCGGCCTCGGGCTGGGACAACGGCGCGACGGTCGGCGCGGGTGACTCCGTCCTGGTCGACGGGGCCAAGCGGGACCGTGCCGTGTGGCCCGGCGACCTGGGCATCTCCGTGCCACGCAGTACGCCTACTCGGGCGACCTCACCTCCACCCGCAACGCGCTCACCACGATGTACGACGCGCAGTCCGCGCAGGGCGAGATCCCCTGGTCGGGGCCGCCGATCAGCCTCACCGGCTCGGACACGTACCACACCTGGACGCTGCTGGGCACGGCCACCTACTACACCTACTCGGCGGACCGGGCATGGCTGGACTCCGAGTGGGCGAACTACAAGCGTGGGATGGCCTTCATCACCGGCAAGATCGGCGCCGACGGTCTGCTCGACGTGACCCGCACCCAGGACTGGGCCCGGGTCGGCCAGGGCGGCGAGAACATCGCCGCCAACGCGCTGCTCTACGCGGCGCTCACCTCCGGCGCCGGCCTGGCCACGGTCGAGGGCGACAGCGCGCTCGCCGCCGGCTGGACCAGCAGGGCGGCCGCGCTCAAGTCGGCGGCGAACTCCCTGCTGTGGGACGCCGCGCAGGGCATGTACAAGGACAACCCCGGCAGCGCCCTGTATCCGCAGGACGGCAACTCGCTCGCCGTCTGGTACGGGTTGACCGACTCCGCGGCCAAGGCGCGCAGCATCGTCACGCGGCTCGGGACCCGCTGGGGCGCCTACGGCCCGACGACACCCGAGTGGGGCAGCAACGTGTCGCCCTTCGCCGGCGGGATGGAGCTCAACGCCCGCTTCACCGCCGGTGACGACTACGGTGCCCTGGCCCAGATCCGTCGCACCTGGGGCCACATGCTGGACAGCGACATCGGCACCCGGAGCACCTTCTGGGAGGGCGTGAAGGCCGACGGTGGTCTCGCGTACGGCGGTTCGTACATGAGCCTCGCCCACGGCTGGTCCACGGCGCCCACCTCCACGCTCACCTTCGACGTGCTCGGCACCGCGCCCGAGTCGGCGACCGGCGCCTACCGCTTCGTCCCGCACCCCGGCGACCTGACCAGTGCCGAGGGCCGCATCACCATGCCTCAGGGCACCGTCGACGCCTCGTGGTCGCGCGATCCCGCCGCCGGCACCTACGCGGCGCGGCTGACCAGTCCGACCGGGACCACCGGCAGGATCGGCATTCCGAAGTTCGGCGGCGACGTCTCGGTGTCGGTGAACGGCGCCGTCGTATGGCGGGGCGGCTCCTTCACCTCCGTCCTCGGCATCACCGGCGCGAGCCAGGACGACAGCTACGTGTACCTCACCGGCGTCTCCCCCGGCAGCTACAGCGTGACCGCGACCGGGCTCGGCGATCCGCCCGCGCCCACCACCCCGGGCACGAGCGCCCTGCGCGCGGGCTTCACCCGGTGCGCCGGCGAGGGCGGCACCTGCTCCTTCAGCGGCACCCGGGCGGTGGCGTACGGGGCGGGGACGTACACGTACAAGACGGTGACCGACGGTACCGCGTGCGGCAACGCCTCCTTCGGCGGTGACCCGGCGGTGAATCTCGTCAAGTCCTGCTACGTCGCCGACGCGGGCGGCCCGTCCGGGTACACCGTCTGCGCGAGCGAGGGCGGCACCTGCTCCGTCCCCGGCTACAACCGTGACGTCGTGTACGGCGGGAACGGCAACTTCGCGCACCAGGTCGCGCACGGCTCCGTCGACTGCTCCAACGCCCACTTCGGCGATCCCGTCGACGGTGTCGTCAAGTCCTGCTACCTGCCGCCCGCCGGTGGCCCGCCCGGCTACACCGCCTGCGTCACCGAGGGCGGCACCTGCCCGGCCGTCGCGGGGCAGCCGGTCGCCTACGGTGCCTTCGGCGCGTTCACCACGGTCACCGCCACCGGCGACACCCCCTGCACCAACACCAGGTTCGGCGACCCGATCCCCGGCGAGGCCAAGACCTGCTACACCGCCACCGGCGGTCCGGCCGGCTACGCGACCGCCTGCGCCGACGAGGGCGGCAGCTGCACCTTCGGCGGACAGCAGACCGTCGCCTACGGCGCACGCGGCAGTTTCGTCTACAAGTCCTTTGCAAGCGCAGTGAGTTGCTCGACGGCGGCCTTCGGCACCGATCCGCTGCCCGGCGTCCGCAAGACCTGCTACCTCACTCCCTGAGCTCCCACCCCCACATCCCTGGAGCCGACATGAACCCGACGGCACGGCACATCCGGAGCATCGGAACCTGTCTGATCGCCACGCTGGCCCTGCTGACCCCGGCCGGCACCGGTGTCGCGAGCGCCGCCGACACGGCGGCGATCTGCAACAAGTACTGCGACACCCGCGACCCGGCCCTGTCCCCGCAGGACCGGCAGCCCGTCACCGCCACCGTCTACTCCCGCGCCGTCACGCTGCACTTCGACGACACCGACGCGATGGGCTGGGCCTCGATCGACAACGGCAGCCCGGGCGACGAGGTCTGGCTCGACCGCTCCTTCGACGGCGGCCGCACCTGGAGTTCGGGCAGCAAGCTCGGCGACACCACCATCCCCTCCGGACAACGGGGCTGGCGCACGCTGATGTACAACGTCGACGACTGGAACAACCACGGCGTCGGCGCGCTGCGGGCCTGTGGCAAGGCCGGGGACCGGGCCGAGATCGCCTGCACGCCGTGGGCCCGTACCACCTGGAACGCCTGGAGCCGGTCCACGGCGGCGGCGACCGCGCTGATGCAGTCGTACGACAACTCCACGGGTCTGTTCGACACCACCGGCTGGTGGAACTCCGCCAACGCCCTGACCGCGATCATCGACAACATCCGCGCCTCGGGGATGCCCAGCTACACGTACGCGGTGGCCACCACCTACGACCGTCAACTGAACGCCCAGGGCGGCCAGTTCCGCAACGACTACATCGACGACACGGGCTGGTGGGGGCTCGCCTGGGTCGACGCCTACGACCTGACCGGCGACAGCCGCTATCTGAACACCGCCCGCGCCGACGCCGACCACATGGCCCAGTACTGGGACTCCACGTGCGGGGGCGGGGTGTGGTGGAGCACGGCGCGGACGTACAAGAACGCCATCGCCAACTCCCTCTATCTTCAGCTGAACGCGGCCCTGCACAACCGTATCGGCGGCGACACGGTCTATCTGGGCCGGGCGAACGCGGAGTGGTCCTGGTTCAGGAGCACCGGCATGATCAACAGCTCGCACCTCGTCAACGACGGTATCGACCTGTCCACTTGCGGCAACAACGGGTCCACGGCCTGGTCGTACAACCAGGGCGTGCTCCTGGGCGGACTGGCCGAACTGTTCCGGGCCACGGGCGACTCGAGTCTTCTGACGGCCGGACGGCAGATCGGTGACGCCTCGACGACATCCTCGGCGCTCAACTCCGGCGGAATCCTGCGCGAACCGTGCGAGACGAACGGTTGCGGCGGCGACGGCCCCTCCTTCAAGGGCGCCTTCATCCGCGGCCTGAACGCCTTCAACGCCAAGCTCTCCGACCGCCCTTACACCTCCTACATCGCCCGCCAGGCCGACTCGGCCCATGCGAGCGACCGCACCGCGCTCGACGCGTACGGACTCCACTGGGCCGGCCCGCTCGACTCGACGGACGCCGCCCGCCAGCAAAGCGCCCTCGACCTGATGAACGCGGCGTCCTGACCGGGTCAGGCGATGGACAGCAGCATGTTCGTCGCGGCCACTGCGAGCAGGGTCCCGACGATGAAGAACACCCCTTGGACCACCGCGGTGACCGGCATCCGCAGACGCGCGTGGATGAACGTCGACAGCGCGAGAACGGCGGGAAGCACCCAGGCCAGGGCGAGCCCTGAGTAGGAGAAGCCAGGATGACGTGGCGCACCTCCCCCCACGCCCTCGTCCGAGTTGCCCATTCCGACCAGGACGATGACGATGGCGAAACCCGCCAACGCCATGGCATCGGCGACCCCCAGCACCAGCGCGACCACGAGGTCCGTCAGCCGGGAGGGCCGTTTCGCCGTGGCGGCGGTTTCGTCCTCGCCGTGTCTCCGGCGATTGCCGATCTTCTTCCGAATTCCGTCGAATCGGGCCACAGCTCGACTGCACCACGGAAGGCACGATTCCGCCATTGCCGGTACGTAACGAACCGGACTCCGAAAGGGCGAGTATCGGTATCCGTCTGGTATGACCTCATATCCGCAAGCAGAACGGGCCGAAGGGTTCGGCACAGCATCTATACGAGCGGTATGAGGGCGGTATAGTTCAGGCGTCAACTGCCAACGTCGGCAGGTCAGTTCCCTTCCCTGTCACCGTTGCGAGATTTGCCGCAGCACAGTTCATTTCCGCACAGCGCATTTCCGAGCGGGAAACTGCCGTCTTTCGTCCCCCTCAGCACCCCTCACCGAAAGCCCTGTTCTTGGCCATCACCGTGCACGAGGACCGGCCCGCGGGTCGGCATGCCGCCATTCCGTCCGGCAGCCTCTTTCGGCGAATCTATGCTCCGCGCGCGAGTGATGCGCTGGCCTTTTCCATGTCCACGTACGCGATGCCGCTGTTGGTACTGACCATTACCAGTTCGGCGTCACTGACGGGCCTCGCGTTCGCACTGGAATGGACCCCGCGAATCGCCGCGTTCGTCCTCGCCGGGAACGTGGTGGACCGGCGCGGCGCGGCGATCGTGTGCTTCCTTGCATCCCTCGGACGGGCCACGGTGGTGGCGGTCGCGGCGGTCGCCCTGATCATGCTGCCGCGGGGCTCCGCGGAGACCGCGGTCATCCTGGTGCTGGCGGCCGTGACCGGGACCCTCTCCCAGTTCGGTTTCGTCGCCAACGAGGCCGTCGGCGCGGTCGTCGCGCGACGAGGGGCGGCGCGGCCTCATGGCATCCAGGCGGTCCTCGTCGGCATCGACCAGACGGCCACGGTCATCGGCCCGTTGCTCGCCGGTTTCCTGCTGCTGGCCGGACCGGGATGGATGCTCGGATGCCTGAGCGCGGTGTCCTTGTTCGCGGCCGTGCTCGGTCTGCAGACTCCGCCGACGCCACTGCGCGCCGCGTCCACGAACGGGGCGGGACAGGTCAGCGGACTGCGGAAAGGGATGCGCACTCTGCTGAAGCTGCCCGCCCTGGGCTGGCTCGTGGCCGGACTGACCTGCTCGAACCTCGCCCTCGGTCTGCTGCAGTCCGCCAGCCCGGTCATCGTCGTGGAGACGTTCCACCGCTCCTCGGCCAGCGTCGGCACCATGTGGTCCGCCGCCGCGGTGGCGACCCTGCTGGCGATCACCTGCTGTCGTCTCGTCCTGAGCCGGCTCGACCTGTGGGCGGTGGGTGTCGTGTCCGCGACGCTCGCCTCCGCGGCCTGTCTGGCCGTCCCCCAGGCGCCGTCCTACGCCTCCTACACCATCCTGGTGGCGATCTTCATGGCCGGGGACGGCGGCCTCACGGTCGTGCTGCGTACGGTGCGCTCCGTGATCATCCCGTCCACGGCACTCGGCGCCACGCTCTCGTTGACCATGCTGATCCTGCTGCTGCCCTTCCCCGCGGCCGGTGTTCTCGTCGCGCTCACTCCGCCGGCGCACCTCGGCCGGGTCCTCATGGCCTGCGCCGTCGTCCAGGCCGTCGCCCTGATCGTCACCTTCACCCGGCTCCGCAAGGCACCGGCTCTGCGCCTGGTGGCCGACCGGCGATGAGGAGCGCCTCCGATCGTTGCATTTGAAGAAGAGTGAACGCTATGCTCGGGCGCCGCACGGAAGATCGAGGGGAGACCGGGATGCCCGGAGGCAGGCTCACTCAGCCGGAGCGCCAGCAGATCGCGACGGGGCTGGCCGACGGGCTCGCCTACGCGGAGATCGCCCGGCGTCTCGACCGCCCCACCTCCACGATCACGCGCGAGGTGATGCGCAACGGCGGCCCCACGGCCTACCGCGCCGACCTGGCCCACCGCGCCACCGAACGCCGCGCCCACCGACGCAGGCAGACGGCCCCCCGGGGACCGCAAACAGCCCAGCGGCCCCAGGGACGCGACACCGAGGCCGTACGCGAGTACGAGGAGACCTTCACCACCCTCCTCATGCAGCAGGGCCTGCCCAAGATGATGTCCCGGGTGCTGACCTGTCTGTACACGACCGACGCGGGCAGTCTCACCGCGTCCGAACTCGTCCAGCGGCTCGACGTCAGCCCCGCCTCCGTCTCCAAGGCGACGGCGTTCCTCGTCAGCCAGGGCCTCATCCGCCGGGAACGCGACGAACGCCGTCGCGACCGTTACCTCGTCGACAACGACGTCTTCTTCACGGGCATGATCGCCGCCGCCCGATCCAACGCCGAACTCGCCAAGACCGCACGGCAGGGCGTCGGCCTCCTCGGTCCCGACACACCCGCCGCCGTCCGCCTGGAGAACATCGCCCGCTTTGTCGACTTCGTCGCCGACAGCATGATGCGCGCCGCGGAACAGGCGCGCGACATCCTCTACGCACAGCCCGAACCGGCCTCGGCCGGGGCCGCCGCGCCGGGTTCGGACGACGACTAGCCACCCCTGTCGACGCGGAGCCTCGCCGCTCGTCAGGTGCCGCGGGGCGCCAGCAGGCCCGGCTGGGACGGCGGGGCGCGGTCGAGGCGCGGACGACGAGCTCGACCGGTGGCTCGCTCGCGGGCGGGCGTCCGGCGTCGGGTTCCTCGATGGTGTGCACGAGCAGCCGGACGCCTTCCCGCGCGGCGGCGGCGAACGGCTGCCGTACGGTGGTCAGCGGCGGGGAGACGTAGGCGAAGACCGGGTTGCCGTCGAAGCCGACGACGCTGATGTCCTGCGGTACCCGCCGGCCGGCTTCCCGCAGGGCGTGGATCAGCCCGATGGCGGGTCATGACCATCCCGCGGTTCAAGAACGTCACCTCGCACTTCACGATGAAGACGGTCAAGCCGGCCCCCTGGCTCCGGCCCTCAGGCTGGGCCGGCGATCATCGTTTCAGCAGGCTCAGGATCAGCGTGGTGATGTCCTCCGGCGCCTCCTCCGCCATGAAGTGGCCCGCACGGGTGGTGAAGTGCTGGAGGTCGGTGGTCCACGGACGCCAGATCGCCGTGGCGTCGAACCCCAGCTGCCGGCCCCAGTCCTGCTGGATCACCGTCACCGGCATCGTGAGCCGGTTACCGGCGTCGAGGTCGGCCTGGTCGTGTGCGATGTCGACGGTCGCCGTGGCGCGGTAGTCCGCGACGATCGACGCTACGGCGTTCCGGCAGGCGCGCAGGTACTCGGCGCGCACGTCCGCCGGGATCGCGTCGGGGCTGGTGGCCCAGACGTCGAGGAAGTGGCCGAAGAACGCGTCGGCGCTGCCCGCGATCATCCGCTCGGGCAGACCGGGCGGCTGCGCCATCAGATACAGGTGGAAGGCCACCGCCGCCCCGACCCCGTGCAGGACGTTCCAGGTGTCCAGCGTGGGGACGATGTCCAGCAGGCCCAGGTGGCTGACCCGGTCGGGGTGATCCAGACCGGCCCGGAAGGCTACGTGCGCGCCTCGGTCGTGCCCGACGAGGGCGAACCGCTCGCACCCCAGGGCGTCGGCCAGACGGACGACGTCCGCGGCCATCGTCCGTTTCGCGTACGTGTCCTCGGTGACCGCCTCCGGTTTGCCGCTGGCGCCGTAGCCGCGCAGATCGGGACAGATCACGGTGTGCTGCTCGGCCAGGGCGGGAGCGACGTGCCGCCACATCAGATGCGTCTGGGGAAAGCCGTGGAGCAGGACGATCGCCGGCCCCTTTCCGCCGACCGCCGCGTTCAGCTCGATCCCGTCCGCCCCTGCGTACGACCGGGTCTCGAACCCCGGGATGGCGATGCTCATCGGTGCTGTCTCCTTCTCCCGCGTCCGCAACCGTGAGCCACCGCGGCTCACCGGTCGATGCGGGGACGAGAAGAGCCTCGGCGAGGCCGGTCAGCAGTGGGTCAGCGACCGCCGATGACAATGGAGGCATGAAGATCGTGGTCAGGGTGCTCGGGCCGATCGAGGTCACGGATGCCGAGGGCCGCCCGCTGTCGGTGGGCAGTCGGCGACGCCGTGAGCTGCTGGGCCGGCTGGTCGCGGCCGGCGGCCGGGCCGTCCCGCTGGCGGTGCTGGCCGACGATCTCTGGGCGGACCCTCCGTCCACCGCGGCCGGGACGATCCGTACCTTCGTGGCCGAGGTGCGCCGGGCCCTCGAGCCGGACCGTCCCCCGCGAGGCCGTTCGTCCGTCATCGAGACCGTCGGCAGCGGATACGCCCTGCGCATTCCGCGAACCGACATCGACGCCCACCGGTTCGAGGACACCCTTCGCACGGTGGCCGACGTACCCGACGGCCAGGCCGTCGACGTGCTCGGCGAGGCGCTCACCTGGTGGCGGGGAGAGCCGTACGGAGACCTCGACTCCTCGCCCTGGTTGACCTCGGAGCGTGCCCGACTGGCCGAACTGCACAGTCAGGCCGTCGAGTTGCGGGCCCGGGCCGTGCTCGACCTCGGACGAGGCGCCCCACTCGTCCCGGAACTGGAGACCTTCACCGCCGCGCACCCTTGGCGGGAGCGTGCCTGGGGACTGCTGTCCCACGCGCTCTACCAAGCCGGCCGCCAGGTCGACGCGTTGGCGATCCTGCGTGACGCACGAGCCCGGCTGCTGGAGCAGTTCGGGCTCACCTCGGCGGACGGCCTCGACCATCTCGAACGTGACATCCTCCGGCAGGCTCCCCATCTCACGCCCGCGCCGCGGGAGGAGGACCGGTGGCGCCTGCTCACCCGCACGGAGGCGACGGGGACCTACACCCGGCTGCGCACGATGAGCACGGTCGCCGGTGCCGCAGCGATCACCGGTGGCACCAACCTGGTCCTGGCGCAGGAGCAGCGCGCCGCGGCCGTCGCGGAGGCGGAACGGACGGGCGATGCCGCTCTCACCGCCCGCGTCATCGCGGCGTACGACGTCCCCACCGTCTGGACGCGCGCCGACGACGCCGTACGCGCCGAGGCGCTGGTCACGACCACCCGCCGCACCCTGCGGCGGCTCGGACCGCAGGCGCCGGCCGCGCTACGGGCACGGCTGCTGGCCACCATCGGGCTCGAACATCGCGGGAGCCGGGACTGCTGGGCCGCCGAGGCGGCGACGGAGGCCGAGGGTCTCGCCCGGGAGCTGCACGACCCGAGCCTGCTGGTGCTCGCGCTCAACGCCCGTTTCGTGCAGTCCTTCCAGCGTCCCGGGCGCACCGCCGAGCGGGACGCCATCGGCGGCGAGCTCATCGACGTCGCCACGCGGCACGACCTCCCGTTGTTCGAGATCCTCGGCCTTCTGATCCGGATCCAGGTCTGCGCGGCCCGCGGTGACGTCGAGACCGCACACCACCACGTCGTCACCGTGGAGCGGCTCGCCGACCGTCACGAGACGCCCCTTGTCCACGTCCTCACCGCCGGGTTCCGGACCATGCTGCTGGCGGCGCGATCGAGCGACCCCGCGGAGGTCGCCCACGCCTATCGCGGCCTCGCCGCCGATCTCGCCGGGGCCGGTATGCCCGGAGTGGAGGCGGGCCTGTTCCCGCTCGCGCTGCTGTCGGTCCGCATCCGCCATCGACGCCCCGCACCGACCGACCCCGGCCTCGACTGGGGTCCGTACCGACCCTGGGTCCAGCCCCTCCTCGACCTCGCCCGCGGCGACCGTACGGCGGCCCACCGAGCCGCCGCCGCCCTGCCCGTACCTGCCGCCGATCACCTGTACGACTCGCTGTGGGCCGTGAACGCCCATACCGCCACCCTGCTCGGGGACGACTCACTCGCCGCCCGGTCGCGGGACGCCCTGTCACCCCTGCGCGGCGAGATCGCGGGCGGTGTGACGGCCATGGTCACGTTTGGGCCCGTGGACGACATCCTGCGGCCCGGTTGAACCGCCCGTGCCCCGGATCAGTGATCGTGCGGACCCGGGCGGTGGACCGGGCCGTGGGCGTCGTCGCAGTGTTCGGGGGCATCCGCCGTGGGGGCAGTGATCTGCAGCAGGGTTCCGGCTCGGGTTCCCTCGCCGAGGTGGTCGACCTGGAGCGTGGTGTGGGTGATGCCGTAGTCGTGGCGCAGCAGGTCCTCAAGGTCGCGGCGGACGGCGTGACAGTCGCCGCCGGGTTCGACCAGGACGTGCGCGGAGAGGGCGGACTGACCGGAGGTGATCTGCCAGACGTGCAGGTCGTGCACCTCGACGACGGCACGGTGGGCGACGAGCTGGTCGCCGACGGCGTCCGGGTCCATGTCGGCGGGCGCCGCCTCCAGGAAGATGCGGCCGGACTCGCGCAGCAGCCCGTAGCCGGCCTTCACCATGAGGGCGACCACCACGAGGGTGGCGATGGGGTCGGCCCGGTCGAAGCCGGTGAGAACGACGATCAGGGCGGCGACGGCGGTGCCGATGAAGGCGAACAGGTCGTTGAGGATGTGCTGGTAGGCGCCCTCGACGTTGAGGGAGCTGCGGTTGGCCCGGGAGATGCACCAGGTGGCGACCACGTTGACGGCGATGCCGGTGAGGGCGGTGGCGAGCATCAGGCCGCCCTCGACCTCGGACGGGCTGATCAGCCGCCGTACCGCCTCGTACGCCAGCCAGGCGCCCAGCAGGAGCAGGGTCAGGCCGTTGGCCTGGGCGGAGAGGATCTCGGCGCGCTTGAGGCCGTAGGTGTAGCCGCCGCGGGCCGGGCGGGCGGCGAGGCGCATGGCGATCAGCGCGAGGACGATGGAGGCGGCGTCGGTGAGCATGTGCGCCGCGTCCGAGATCAGGGCCAGGGAACCGGCGATGACGCCGACGACGACCTCGACCGCCATGAAGGCCGCGATGAGGGTCAGGGCGATGCCCAGCCAGCGGCGGTCCGCGTCCGCCGACACACCGTGGGAGTGCCCGCCGTGCCCGTGCCCACTCGCCTCGTGGTCGTGCCCCGGCCCGTGACCGTGGCCGTGATCGCTCATGTCGTACGCCTTCCCCCTCGCGGCGGGTTGTCCTCGCCGCAGTGAAACGCATGGTGGAGTGAATCACCAAAGGCTGCACCGGTGACCGTTGTCATCATCGTTAAGATGTCGCTGACCTGGGGGAATGTAGGGCGTCCCGGTGGGGATGGGATCGGTTTCCATGAGCGGGCCGCCGCCCTGGCGACCGGGAACAGATCGAAGGTTTCAAGCCGGGGAAGGCGGTCACTCCTCGTCCTGGCAGCCCTGCCCGGTGGCGCGGCGGGCCTGTCGCGGTGGCGCGTATCGCGGGGTGCACGAGGACGCGCGGCCGCGGTTCTTCCTGGGAGGCCCGCCGCGCGCACCGGGCAGGGCTGCCGTCGGCGCTCGGCTGCCCCGCACGGGGCCGGCTCGCGGCCCGTCCGCCCGGAAAGACCCGGTTCCAATGAACGCAGAGACGGTATGCCAGAGGACAAGGACATCTGCCCTCCGTGGGTCCTGCGCGAGTACGCCCTCCTCGCCGACGGCGAGCGGGGGGCGCTGGCGGATCCGCACGGACGGATCGTGGATGCGGGAAGTGCGCCTCCACGGGCGGACGTGGGCGGCCCGGGCGGGCGATCCGGTCCGTTCCGAAGCCGGGGCGGGGGTCGAGGGACAACCGCAGTCGCGCCCAGCCGCGTTCGACGCGCATCCGGCGCAGCAGCACCAGCCGGTCCGCGGACGCCGGCATGGCCAGCGCGTCGCGGCACTCGATCACGCTGTCCGCGGTCACCCAGCGGCTGACCCGGATGAGGGTGCCGTCCTCGTAGTAGCCGCCCCACACCCGCCACCGGTCCACGGGCTCGACCGCGAAGTAGCCGTTGCCACCGATGAGGGAGGAGAAGACCGCGTCGCTGTGCCAGCGCGGCGCGCACAGCCACGTCCGGGCTGTTCGCGGAGGAATACGACGTACGACAGCGCCAGTTGCGCGGCAACCTGCCCCAGGCCTTCGTCCACGCGCTGCTGCTGGAGTGCGCGGTACGGCTGAAGGACGCCTCCGGGACCGAGCGCTGAGGCAGGACGGCACACCGGGTCCAAGGCCGTTCTCGGCGAGCGGTTACGGCCGACCCGGACCGGCAGCTGCCTACGACGGGGTAGCCCGGGTGTGCGCGAGGGCTTCCACGGCCGCCGCGACCTGGCGGGGGCTGGAGATCATGGTGAGGTGGCGGGCTCCGGGGATGAGGGTGGGCGGGGGTGCGCCGATGCGACGGGCAGTCTGCTGCGGGGTCTGTTTGCTGAACACGTCGTCCCGGGCGCCGAAGACGACGGACTTGGGGATGTGGACGGCGGCGAGACGGGCCACCTGATACGCGGGCAGGCCCGGCACGCCCTGGCCGAGCATGTCCCACAGCGCGCTCTCCGCCCCCGGCACCCGCAACGGCCGCCGCCACTCGTCCAGTCCGGCCGCGTCCAGCCGCGGACAGGCCGGACCGCACTGGGCGTCGTAGAAGGAACGGATGAGCCAGTCGACGCCGAGGCCGAGACGCAGCAGGCTGGTGCGATAGGGGTCGATCAGCACGTACTTGAAGGCGGACGGCGGACCGGCGCCGGTGTTCAGGGCGTCCCCGTCGAGCAGCATGACGCCGGCCAGCCGGCCCGGGGCGCGCAGGGCCGCCTCCGTGACGACCGCGGCCCCGCTGGAGTGGCCCACCAGCAGGGGGCGTTCACCCGGCCCGCCCAGGTGCAGGGCGTCGAGGAAGCCCAACAGCTGGCGGGTGAAGTGGTCGACGGTGTAGGGGCCACGGCGTTGGCTGTAGCCGTCTCCGGTCAGGTCCAGCGCGTAGACGCGGTGATCGCGGGCGAGGAGCGGGGCGAGGCGTGACCAGGTGTCCGCCTGCTCGAAGGCACCGTGGACGAGGACGACCGGCGTGCCGCTCGTGCCCCAGGTCCGGTACCGGGTGCGGACATCGGCCGCCTGGACGTACCGCAGCCCGTGGGGAGGCGCGGCCCGCCCCGCCGTGAAGGCGTTGAACACCAGCGAGGCCGTGGTGACGACGGCCAGCAGAACGGTGCAGGCGATCACCGCGCGCCGCACCCACCGCCTGAGCCGCGACTGGCCCCGCGCGGGTGTGCTCCCTACGGTGTCGGCATCCACCGGCCGGGGTTCGACCTCCACGTACGCTTCCCTTCTCTCCCTGACCTCCGCTCCACAGCATCGCCCCGTCGGGGATGGGGATCATCCACCGCAGGTCGTCATCGCGCGTACTCCCGTGGGCGTAAGGGCCCGTCCCCCAGACCCAGGCGGCTTCGGCCTCGTCGGGCTCAAGGAGCGGGTGACCGCACTGGGCGGTCAGCTGGACGCCGGGCCGCGGGGTGGCATGGGCTGGCAGGTGCGCGCGGGGTTCCCGGCGCGGAAGTCCTGAGCGCCACGGCCTTTCGCTCAGCGGAGGGGCAGTCACCGAGCGGGTGGAGTGGACGTCTTCAGTTCCAGCCGCCGAGGAAGCCGGAACTGAGCTGGGCGTCGCAGATGTTGTACCCGCCGGACGCGTGCCCCTTTTTCGTGTGGCCGTCGACCGTCACCGAACAGTTGATGTCGCCGGAACCCTGGAGCTGGGCCGTCACGGTGTAGTACATCGCGTCCTTGTGCAGCGGCAGCGTGGCCTTGAACTCGCCGTTCTTGAAGGTTCCCTTCCGGGTGTCTGAGTCGGAGCCGTAGCTGATGTCCAGCGGTCCGAGCGCGCCGGCGGGCGCGGTTCCCCACACCTTGAAGGTGACGACCTTGCTGCCGGCCTTCTTGGTGTCACCGGTCTTCTGCCCACTGCTCGTGCCGGTGTCGGCCGCCGGCTTCCCGCCCGTCGACGCGGAAGCCGTGGCCTTGGCCTGACCGGAACCGCTGGAGTTCTTCGAGCCGGAGCCGCCGCCCAGGATCCCCGCGACGACACCGATCGCCACCACCAGGCCGACGATGCCCAGGCAGCCGAACCCGAGGATCCTTCCCACGCCGGTCTTCTTCGGCGGCTGCGGCGGGAACGGCGGCTGGCCGTAGGGCTGCTGAGGACCGCCCCAGCCGGGTTGCTGCGGCGGGTACTGCTGGTTGCTCATGGTTCCCCCAGATACAGATCTGCTGAATGCGAGGTATGTGACTCGCAGGGGAACGCCCGAGGTTGCCGTGGATCACGCGGTTCACTCGAAGGTGTTCAGCGGGAGTGCTCGGTGTCGGGCGGTTCGGGCAGGTCCTCCAGGAAGTCCGCCGTGGGGACGTGGAAGAGGGTCCCGGTCAGGGCGGTGGAGAAGTCGAGGATCCGGTCGTGCGGCGCGTCCGGGGTGCCCAGGAACATGCGCTCCAGCATCGTCTCGGTGACCCTCGGCGTACGGGCGTAGCCGATGAAGTAGGTGCCGAACTCGCCCCGGCCGACGGTGCCGAAGGGCATGTTGTCGCGGAGGATCTCGTGCTCCGTGCCGTCGGCGTCGGTCACCTTGGCGAGGGCGGTGTGCGAGTCGGCCGGCTTGACGTCGTCGTCCAGCTCGATGTCGTTCAGCTTCGTCCGACCGATGATCTTCTCCTGCGCCTCGACGGGGAGGGCGTTCCACGCCTCGAGGTCGTGCACGTATTTCTGCACGACGACATAACTCCCGCCCGCGAACTCCGGGTCCTCGTCCCCGACCAGGACGGCGGCGCCCGCTCCGGCTCCGACGGGGTTCTCCGTGCCGTCGACGAAGCCCAGCAGATCGCGTTTGTCGAGGTACTGGAAGCCGTGCACCTCGTCCCGTACGGTCACCGCCTCGCCGAGCCGGGCCATGATCTCCGTGGCGAGCGCGAAGCACAGGTCCAGCCGTGCGGCGCGCAGGTGGAAGAGCAGATCACCGGGTGTGGCCACGGCGTGGTGCACGGGTCCGTGCAGCTCGCGGAAGGGGTGCAGCTCGGCCGGGCGGGGGCCTGAGAAGAGACGGTCCCAGGCCTGGGAGCCGATTCCGGTGACGCAGCTGAGCCTGCCCTCCGGCTCGGCGCGGAAGCCGACGGCACGCTGCAGGGAGCTCACCTGGGACAGCACGTCCCGGGTGACGGCCTCACCGCCCGGGTCGATCGTGGCGACCAGGAAGATCGACGCGCTGGTGAGCGGGGACAGCACCATCTGCGGAGTCGGTGCCGAGGCGTCGTGTGCCATGCGCGGCTCCCCTTCCCGTCGTCGTCTGCGGTACGGCGGCGGACGCACACCACGTCTTCGGCCGGAACGGAGGCGTCGGGGGCAGGGCCTCCTCGCTCCTCGCCGACTCTATGACCCAGAGGTCGCCGCCGCAGCCGGACGGAGGGGAACCGGGAGACGTCGTGATCTGGCACTGTCGGGACAGCGCTGCGAGGCGGCGGCCGACACCGGGCTTCCTGCTCAGCGGAGTCGTCTGGCTGCCCCGGGTGGGCCGGGAACGGCGTTGGCTGTTGTCCGTCGTCCTGCCGTGCTGCGCGCTGCAGAGGCTCCTGGCGGAGTTCGGGGCCGCCGTACCGACCGCGTCCGTCGTCTGGCTGTTCGTCCTCGTCGTGCTGTGGCCGACGCTGTACGAACACCGTCGCGCAAGAAGGCGGGTGTAGCCCCGCGAGGTGGGGGTAGACGTGCGCCTGGCGGTCGGGAAGGGCTGTGACCTGGGGAGGTTGAGCAGCCCTTCCCGACCAACTCACTTCGGCGGCTCAGCCGTTGACCGGGGCGACTTCGACGTGGTCGATGTCCGGTGCCCAGGACGAGGCGTTGGAGAACTTCAGGGTGTTGGCGCCGGGGTTGAGGGTGACGGTGGTCGGCAGGGGCCAGTAGTCGTTCCAGCTGTAGGTGTTGCGGAAGGTGAGTGTGGCGGGCGTACCGCCGTTGACCGACAACTGGGCGGTGCGCGACTCGACGTTGGTGTTGTAGTTGCCGGAGCCGGCCCGGTCGTTGTTGGCGTAGTGGACGACGACCGTGTACCGGCCGGCCGCGGTGGCGCTCACATTGCCGAAGGTCAGCGTGTTGGCGCTGCCGTTGCCGATGTAGCCGACGTTCTTGCCGCCCGAGGCCCAACTGTCCGACTGCGCCTTCGCCTGGCCGGCCACAGTCGCGTTCTCCGCCTCGTACTTGGTGACGCCGGTGGTGTCACCGGAGCCGTCCACCTTGAGGTCGCTGAGGGTGAGCGTGGTGCCGCCGTTGGGGCTGACGGCGATGCGGTTGATGCCGGCGGTCAGGTACAGCCGGGTGCTGGAGGTGGTCTAAGAGCCGCCGGAGGAACCGTAGGTGGCGACTGTCGCGCCGTTCAGGGCCAGGGGGGTGCCGCCCCCGGCGGAGGCGTAGTCGGCCTTGACGGTGTAGTAGCCGTCGGTCGGGGCGTAGGCGTCGAAGGTGGCCTGGTCGCCGGAGGTCATGACCAGGCGGCCGGTGCCGGTCTCGCCGACATCGCCGTACGAGTATGCCGGGCTGCCGCTGACGTCGGCGAGGGTGGCCTCGTATACGGTCTCGGGCGTGCTCGGTGCGGCGGTCAGGTCGATCTTGTCGAGGGTCACCTGGCCTTTGGACATGCCCAGCGTCGGGTCGGTCACGGCGAGCGACACGGTGTGGCTGCCGGCGCTGAGGGTGACCGGGACGGTGACGGTGGAGCGGTACTGCCAGTTCAGTGTGGAGGGGTAGCGGAGTCCCGAACGCGGCAAGATAGCCGCTATGTCATTGCCTGCCCTCCCTGAAGAGTCCTTCCGGCGCCTGCTCTGTGTCGTCGCGCACCCCGACGACATGGAGTACGGCACCTCCGCGGCCGTCGCCCGCTGGACCGCTCACGGCATCGAGGTCGGCTATCTCCTGCTCACCCGCGGCGAGGCCGGCATGCCGAACCGTCCCGAGGAGACGGCCCGTCTGCGCCTCGCCGAACAGCGGGCCGCGTGCGAGGTCGTCGGCGTCCAACACCTGACCGTCCTCGAACACCCGGACGGCGTGCTCGTCTACGGTCTCGACCTGCGCCGCGACATCTGCCGGGAGATCCGCCGGTTCAAGCCCGACGCGGTGCTGGGCGGGGGGTACGAGGTCGAGGCGCCCTACGGCTTCGATCAGGCCGACCACCGCGCGGCCGGGCTGGCGACGCTCGACGCGGTGCGCGACGCGGGCAACCGGTGGGTCTTCCCGGAGCAGATCGACGACGAGGGCCTCGAAGTGCACACGGTGCGCTGGCTCCTCCTCCCCGGACTCCCCGGCTTCGGCGCGACCCATGGCGTCGAGGTCACGGGTGAGCCGCTGCGCCGCGGTGTCGCCTCGCTCAAGGCCCACGCCGCGTACCTGGCCGCCCTCCCGGACCATCCCGCGCCCGAGGACTTCATCCCGAAGATCACCGCGATGGGCGGCAGGGCCCTGGGCGTCGAGCACGCCGTCCTCTTCCGCGCCCACGACCTGCAGGCACCGCCGGACTTCCTCGGCGAGGCCGGGCAGGAGTGACGCGAGGTCAGCCGACCTGATCGCCGGCCACGTCACCCACCGCGTTCTCGGTCAGCAGCACGGCCGCCATGATCCGCTTGCCCACGGGTTCGCGGTGCATTTCGAGGCTCCGGCACAGGGCCGTCACGATCTCCAGGCCGTGCTGGCCGACCCGGCCCGGATCCGTGGCCTGGACGAGCGGCAGCTGCGGTTCGCTGTCCCACACCGTCACCTCCACCGCCCCATCGCCGACCTCCAGCGTCAGCAGGCAGGGGCCCGGCGCGTACTTGTGGGCGTTGGTCACCAGCTCGCTCACCACGAGCTGGACGGCGCCGACGGCGCGGGGCGAGACCGTCAGGCCGTGCCTGTCCTGGAGGTCGAGGAGGAAAGAGCGGGCCAGGCCGCGGGCTTCGGCGATCTCCTCGTGGCCCTCGAAGGCGACGGCGGCGGAGATCCGGCGCTCCAGCAGGGGTTGCGGGCCCTCCTCGTTCTGCCCAGGCAGCTCCATACACAGTCCGCCTCACGTCCGAAGCGCCGCTTGCCCACCCCATCTACCCCCGGCGCATCACCACATTCGTCATATAGGTGAAATCTATTTGAGGTAAACGCCCCCACCGGGCCACGGCCCGCTTTCACCCGCGGTGGGTGATGTCCCCGGCATGGCCCGGGCCGAAGACTTGTCGTGCACAGATCTGTGGCGGCTCCCGCCCTGCCGCCACAGCGTCCCGGACCCGGCAGGGGGATCACGTGAACCGGTACCCGCCCATCGCGGAACACGGCATGGTCGGCGACCTCCAGACCGCCGCCCTGGTGTCGTCCGGCGGAACCATCGACTGGTGGTGCACGCCTCGCTTCGACTCACCCAGCGTCTTCGCCTCCCTCCTGGACGGCGAACGCGGCGGCCACTGCCACCTGGCCGCGGAGTTCCCGGACGGGAACGCCATGACCGTACGACAGCTGTACCTGTCCGACACGGCCATCCTGGTCACCCGCTTCATGGCTCCCGACGGAGTGGGCGAGGTCGCCGACTTCATGGTGCCGAACCCGTCCAGGACACCGACCGACGTCCATCAGCTGGTGCGGGTGGTCCGGGTCGTCCGGGGCCGGCTGCCCTTCGCCCTCACCTGCCAGCCGCGCTTCGACTACGGCCGCGGCACGCACAGCCTCTCGTTCCCCGACGAGCACTCCGCCGTCTTCCACGGCCCGGGCGCGGACCTGCATCTGCAGTCCACCGCCGGCATCGCCTTCCACGAGGACGGCGACGACGTCAGCGCACGCTTCACCCTGCTCGCCGGCCAGGCCGCCGCCGTGGTTCTCACCAGCGCGCCCGGCGGGTCTCCCGCTCCGCCCGTGCCCACGCTGGAGGGGGTCGCGGACGCCATGGAGACGTGCCGCACCTTCTGGCTGTCGTGGCTGCGCTCGTGCACCTACCGGGGCCGCTGGCAGGACATCGTGAACCGCTCGGCGATCACGCTCAAGCTGCTGACGTACGCGCCGACCGGCGCCCCCATCGCCGCCGCCACCATGGGACTGCCCGAGCAGATCGGCGGTGAACGCAACTGGGACTACCGCTACACCTGGATCCGTGACGCGTCGCTGTCCGTGCGCGCGCTGATCGACCTGGGATTCGAGGACGAGGCGTACGCCTTCCGCCGCTGGCTGCGCGGGCGCATCGAGACCACGGACCGGAGCTCGGGCGACCCGCTGCAGATCATGTACCGGATCGACGGCGACCCCCATCTGTCCGAGGAGACCCTCGACCATCTGGAGGGCTACCGGGGCTCCCGACCGGTGCGGGCGGGCAACGCGGCGGCGGACCAGCTCCAGCTCGACATCTACGGCGAGGCCTCCGACGCGCTGATGGTCGGCAGGGACATCGGCGCGATCCGCGGCTGGCATGCGCTGAGCGAGGTCCTGGACTGGCTCGCCGAGCACTGGGACCAGCCCGACGAGGGGATCTGGGAGACCCGGGGCGGACGGCAGGACTTCACCTACAGCCGACTGATGACCTGGGTGGCGTTCGACCGCGGCGTCCGCGCCGCCGCCGAGTTCTCCCGCCCCGCCGACATCGCCCGCTGGACCCGCGCACGGGACGCCGTCTTCCGTCAGATCGTCGAACGCGGCTGGCACGACAAGCGCCAGGCCTTCGTGCAGCACTACGACACCGACGTCCTGGACGCCTCACTGCTGCTGATGCCGAGGGTCGGCTTCGTCTCGCCCCACGACCCCGACTGGCTCAGCACCCTCGACGCCATGGACGAGGAACTCGTCAGCGACAGCCTGGTCTACCGGTACGACCCGGCGGCCTCCCCCGACGGCCTGCGCGGTTCGGAGGGCACCTTCAACCTGTGCAGCTTCTTCTACGTCGAGGCACTCGCCCGCAGTGGCAGGCTCAACCAGGCCCGGTACGCCTTCGACAAGATGCTGACCTACGCCAACCACGTCGGCCTGTTCGCGGAGGAGATCGGACCCTCGGGCGAGCAACTCGGCAACTTCCCGCAGGCGTTCACCCATCTCGCCCTGGTCACCGCGGCCATGGCACTCGACGAGGAACTCGAGAAGGCCAAGACAGGACCCCGTCACGGCGACAGGGGCCACCCCGTGACCCATGGCCTCACGGTGCCCCACGCGGACGCGGGCGGGGGCGGCACCGGTGGCTGAGACGGCCGCGGCGGCTCGGTCGCCGGGGCACGACAGAGTGCTCGCCGCACTCGCCCTCGCGCAGTTCATCTGCAGCTTCGCCGGCTCCAACATGAACGTGATGATCAACGACATCAGCGAGGACCTGGACACGAGCGTGCAGGGCGTACAGGTCGCCATCACCGTCTTCCTGCTCGTCATGGCGGCGCTGATGATTCCCGGCGGCAAGCTGACCGACCGCTACGGCCGAAAGCGCTGCTTCCTGGCCGGTCTGATCGTCTACGCCATCGGGTCGCTGCTCAGCGCGGCCGCTCCCGGTCTCGGCGTACTGATCCTCGGCAACTCCATCTTCCAGGGCGTCGGTACGGCCCTGCTCATCCCGCCCGTGTACATCCTCACCACGCTCCTGCACCCGGACCTGACGTCCAGGGCACGGGCGTTCGGCATCGTCATGGCGCTGGGCGGCATCGGTGCCGCCGCCGGCCCGCTGATCGGCGGGCTGATCACCGAGGGGATCAGCTGGCGTGCCGCCTTCGTCTTCCAGGCCCTCGTCGTCGCGGTGATCGTGACGCTCGGACGACGCCTGGAGGACCCGCTGCCGCCCGACCCGACCCGGTCCTTCGACACCGGCGGGGCGATCCTGTCCGCCCTCGGACTCGTCCTGGTCGTCATGGGCATCCTGGCCGCCGACAACAACGTCTGGCTGATGATCGGCCTGCTCGTCCTGGGCGCCCTGGTCCTGCTCTGCTTCTTCCGCTGGGTGGGCGCCAAGGAACGGTCCGGCGGGCAGCCGCTCCTGTCCCTCACCCTCTTCCGCAACCACACCTCCAACATGGGCCTGGTCACCCAGAACACGCAGTGGCTGCTGCTGATGGGAACCTCGTTCACGGTCGCGGCGTACCTCCAGGTCGTACGCCACTTCAACGCCATCGAGACCGGTGTCATCTTCACCGCCGCCACTCTCGGGCTGCTCATCTCGTCGCTGTCCGCCGCACGACTCGCGAAGCTGCGCCCCCAGCGCACCCTGATCATGGCGGGCTTCGTCGTCGCCATCGCCGGTGTGGCCCTGCTGATCGCGCTGGCCGCCGCGTACACCACCGCCTGGGCCTACGTCCCCGGGCTGCTCCTCATCGGCCTGGGCCTCGGCGGGATGCTGACCCCCTCGGTCAACGTCGTCCAGTCCAGCTTCCCCGAGGACCGCCAGGGCGAGATCTCGGGCCTGTCCCGAAGTGTCTCCAACCTCGGCTCCTCCTTCGGCACCGCCATCGCCGGCACAATCCTGGTCTCCGGCCTCACCAAAGGCGCCTACGCCGTCGCGATGATCACCCTCGCCGTCGCGGCCCTCATCGGCCTGGCCGCCGCGAGCCGCCTCCCGAGGACCACGGCCGCCGGCGACCGGCAGCCGGCCCGGCCCGCCTCACCGGCGAGCCACTGATCACGAGGTCTGCTGTGTGCGGCCCGAGATGGACGAGGACAGCACCGTCCTGTCGGCCCTGCCGAGCTCGTCGCCCGTGACCAGCCGCAGGTGGGCGGTGATCTCCTTGCCCCTGCGGCGGGGAGTGACGACGACCTCGTCACTGACCGAGTGCACCAGGTGCAGTCCGTGTCCGCCGACGCGGCCGCGGTCGGGGGGCCTGACCGTCGGAGCCTGGGGCGAGGTGTCGTACAGGCTGATGGCGAGGTGTGTGCCGGTCAGCTGCACCGTGAGCGCGCAGGGGCCGGGTGCGTGCCGCAGGACGTTGGTGACGAGTTCGCTGACGACGAGTTCGGCGTCCATGGCCCGGGATGCGGGAACGGGTGCGCGGCCGGCGCGCGGGACATGGGCGAGGACGGCGCGCAGGTCGCGGCGTGCCTGGGCGGCGCAGGCCGTGGTCGGGCCCCACGCTGCGGCGTAACGCAGCGTGGCGTGCTCGTTCCAGCCCGGCTCATCCTCCGC
Source organism: Streptomyces sp. NPDC006476 (assembly GCF_040612015.1). Classification (NCBI taxonomy): domain Bacteria; kingdom Bacillati; phylum Actinomycetota; class Actinomycetes; order Kitasatosporales; family Streptomycetaceae; genus Streptomyces; species Streptomyces sp. NPDC006476. The sequence continues at coordinate 183,032 of NZ_JBEXPK010000014.1, forward strand.
CTGCTTCATAAGCGGGATGACCATGTGGAGCTCTTTCGTTGTTCACCACTCGTGACCGATTGCCGCTCTTGCGGCTACCCGTGCACAGGCCACGTACACAGCCCCACACGATCCCGGCTGCCTCCGAAGCCGGGAGCGACGTCGTGGCGACGGTCAGAACCAGTGCAGGCAGTGCGGGGCGCGGTCGGCGCGGAAGAGGGCGTCCGCCCGGGTAGCCGCGTCCGGGTGGTGGGCCCGGATGTGTCCGGCGCGCACGAGGGTGCTCGGGGTGGTGCCGCCGAGGTAGATCGAGCCGAGGTCGCTGACGTCCAGGGACAGGTCCGGCTCCCGGTCCGTCGGCACGCACTCGGCCTTGCTGTCCCGGACGGTCAGCAGATGGCGGCCTTGCTCGCCGAGGAACTCGTCGGTGACGTCGAGGACGAGCTCGCCGTCGGTGAACCAGCCGCGCGCGGTCAGCGCACGCGGTATGTCCAGCAGCCGCACCCAGAGCCAGTCGGTGTGGTCGCCGACCTGGCCGGCCCGGAAGTCCTGGAGCTGCCAGCGCAGCGGGTGCTCCGGCGGGACGTGCTTGAACACCACCTCGGTGACCAGGTCGTGGCCGAGCAGGAACCGGGCGAGGGCGGTGAAGACGGTGTCGTCACCGGTGATGATCTCGTCGACCGTCAAGGTGGCCGGATCGGCGAGCGAGTAGCTGGCGTATCCGTCCGCGACACCGTCGGCGTCCCGGTGGACGGCGATGTAACGCGGCGCGGGAGAGATCGGTGGCTGGCCGGCGCCCACGGCCCACCAGCGGTGTGGCCGGGACAGCGCGCCGGGCTGGCCGCGGCGGTAGCGGTCGTACACCTCTTCGAGGAGTTCGCCGCACTCGGCCCGTCGCAGCACCTCGACCGTCCCGGTGTCGGGGACGCTCGAAGGAGCGTCGGCCCTCGCGTGTGCCCGCGCGGGGGCGAAGGCGCCCCGGTGGCGTGGCACCGTCAGCCGCTGGGTGTAGGTGGCGGGTCCGTACCCGAACCGGCGGTAGATCAGCGCCTCGGAGGCCAGCAGCACCGACAGGAACTCGCCCCGGGCCCTCAGTTCGGAGAGCTGTATCCGCATCATCGCGGTGAGGACGCCCTGGCGTCGGTGCGAGGGCAGGACACCGACGGCGGTCACACCGGCGGCCGGGACGAGGATCTCCCCAGGCAGGGTGAGTTCGAAGGAGTACGCGCCGGCGGTGCCGACCGGGCGCCCCTCGGCGGTGACGGCGAGCAGGTTGCGGTCCATCTCGAACGCAGACCACCAGACCCCGCCACCGGCCTCGTTCGGGGTGTCCGGGAAGCGTCCGAACGCGGCGTACATGGTGTCGACGAAGACCTCGAGGTCCTGGTCGGTCGTGGAACGGATCTCCATGCTGCCGCTGCCTCCCCTGGTTTTCGCCACCACGATGTGTGATGCCACGCCACCATGCGGCGTCAACCCATGCCCGGGTCAAGCGAATTAAGCCCGTACCCGGTGTCGGTCGGCCTCGGTCGCGCATATGGTCACCATCGGGTTACCCAGGCACCGAAAAGTGCGTTCTTCCACGTCAGCCCTCACTCTCCTATGGTTGTCGAGTAACCAAAAGAGACCACTAGGTCTGACATGAAAGGCGGACAGCATGGCCATCACTCTCAGGAATCCCGAGGGGCTGCCGAAGATCGACGTCTACCGCCAGGTGGCGATCGCCTCCGGTTCACGGTTGGTCTTCGTCGCCGGGCAGGTCGCCTGGGACGCCGAGGGGACGACCGTCGGCAAGGGGGACCTCGCCGCGCAGGTCGAGCAGTGCTATCTCAACGTCGCCACCGCCCTGGCCGAAGCCGGGGGCTCCTTCGACGACGTGGCGAAGCTGACCTTCTACGTCGTCGACTGGAACCCCGACAAGATGCCCCAACTCCTGGACGGCATCTCGCGGGCCACCGCGAGGCTCGGGGTCACTCCGGTCCCGCCGACCACACTGATCGGGGTCGCGGCACTGGACGTCCCCGAGCACCTGGTCGAGATCGAGGCGACCGCGGTCCTCGACTGAGCATATGCCGGCCCTGAGCAACTGGCCCTCGGGGCCCGGTTGTTGTCCCGACCGCGCCTCGGCATGATGGATGTCGTACGCCGTGAGTCACCACCGGCCACCGTCCCTCCGGGACGGCACTCGGCCGGGGTCCATGTCGCGATATAGCGTTAGTCTTCTCGTCGCGTCGCTGCTCGCGTCGCGCCAAGACGTCGGATGACGTTCGACAGGACCAGGACGGAAGCATGTCGGGAGAGATGTCGCCCACCCCAAAGGGCTCCGACCTCGGGTCGCCGCCCGAGCTGCGAGCCTCCCACGCGGACCGGGACCGCGTGGTGGACGTGCTGCGCATCGCGGCCGGGGACGGCCTGCTGACCTCGGACGAGTTGGACGAGCGTCTGGAGGTCGCCCTGTCGGCACGGACCCTGGGCGAACTGTCCGCGCTCACCGCCGATCTGCCGAACGTGTCGGCCGAGGCGGAGGCCAAGGACGTGGTCCGGATCGAGCAGGTGCACAGCGGCGCGATCGAACGCGTGGGGCGCTGGGTGGTACCGCGGAGAATGGAACTCGCGGTGTACTGGTGCGATGTGACGCTCGACTTCACCGAGGCCGTGATCACGCACGACACCTTGCGGATCGACCTGGAGACCGCGGGGAAGGCCCTGACGCTGATCACGAGGCCGGGCGTCGTCGTCGACACCGACGGCCTGCGACTGCTCCACAGCAAGCTCAAGTACCGTCGGGCGCCTGCGGATCAGCACACTCCGGTCACCCTGCGCGTGGAGCTGGTCGGGCAGAAGGCGCACGGCCGCGTGGTGGTACGGCCCCCTCGGCGGACCTTCGGCCAGTGGCTGCTGCGCAGGCCCACACCCCCTGCCGCAGGCGCTTGATCCGCTCGCGCCGGGGCGGCGGTCGGCGTCGGCGCAACGTCAGAGGGAAGCCGTACCGACCCAGCGGTGGTACGCGGCCATGTCGACGTTGCTGCCGCAGATGACGGTCACCACGTGCCGGCCGGCGAAGCGGTCCCGGTTCTCCAGAAGGGCCGCGACGCCGAGCGCCGCCGACGGTTCGACGACGAGGCCGGCGTGGTGGAGGAGCATCCGCATGCCGGCGACGATCGACGCCTCCTCGACCAGCAGGGCGTCGTCGGCGACCAGCAGGAGGTCGTCCAGGACGGCCGGGATGGGGTGCCGGCCCGCGACGCCGTCGGCGATCGTGTCGGTCGAGTCGGTGGTGACCACGCGCCGGCTGTGCCAGGAGCGGGTCATCGCCGGCGCGCCCAGCGGCTGGACGCAGATCACCTCGGTCCCGGGCGCCAGGTCCTTGACCACGTGCCCCACACCGGTGGCGAGCGCCCCGCCGCCGAGTGCGATCAGGACGGCGTCGAACGACGGCTCGGCGTCCACGAGTTCCAGGCCGATGGTCGCCGCGCCCTCGCAGGTCTCGATGTCCAGGCTGTCCTCGACCAGCCGGATGCCCTCGTGCCGCGCGACGGCCGCCGCCCGCTCACGCGCCGACTCGTGGTCGCCGTCCACCAGTTCCAGCCTGGCGCCCAGCGCGCGGATGCGATCGAGCTTGGCCACGGTCGCGAAGCGCGATGCCACGACGGTGACGTCGAGCCCCCGCCCACGGCCGGACCAGGCGAGCGCCTGGCCGAGATTGCCCGCGCTGGCGCACACCACGGCCCGCGGACCGTGCTCGGCGAGCCGGCTCGCGACCACCTCGGTCCCGCGTGCCTTGAAGCTGCGGACGGGGTTCGCCGTCTCCAGCTTGACGCTCACCGCGCAGCCGAGGTGCGGCTCCAGCGCCTCGCAGCGGTACAGCGGCGTGTCGAGGAACACCGGGTCGATCACCCGGCGGGCCGCCCGGATCCGGGCGATGTCGAGTCGCGTCTGCCGCACGACGCAGCAGCGTACCGGTGAGGGCCGGCACGGCGACCGTCACCGATGTGCGCCCCGGGTCACAGCGTCGCGGTCGTCTGCTCCCCGGCTCCGCTGCCCGCGAGCCACTGGCTCCAGGAGAGGTTGAAGTCGGCGTAGCCGTTGTCGGCCGGGGCGTTGCCGCGGGGTGAGCCGGTGATGGTGATGGGGTCGCCCTGCTTGATCTGGCCGTAGAACCACTTGGCGTCCGCCATGGACAGGTGGACGCAGCCGTGCGAGCCGCGGGCGCTGCCGCTGCCCGGATAGGGGTCACCGGTCGAGTAGTGCACGTACGTGCCGGACTGGGTCAGGTGCACGTCCCAGGGCAGCGTCAGGTCGTAGTAGTTGGGGCTGCCCTTGTCGCAGCTGATGCCGACGCTGCAGGAGGTCATGTGGACCTTCTCCTGCTTGTCGATGACGGCCATCGTGCCGTCCCACGTCGGGTACTGTGCGCTGCCCGCGTTGATGGACAGGGTGCGCACCAGCTTCCCGTTGCGGGTGACCTTCATGGTGTGGCCGGTGACGGAGACGTCCGCGCGGACGTCGTCGCCGATGGTGAAGGTGTGCGTGTAGCCGTGCACGCCGTAGCGTCCGTTGCCGTTGCTGACGCCCTTGAGGTCGGCGTCGATCTTCACCTTCGTACCCGAGGGCCAGAAGGTCTTGGGCCGCCAGTCGGCGCGCCGGTCGCCCATCCAGTGCCAGGCGCCGGCCACCGGCTGGGAGGCGCTGACCTTCATGTGCTTCTCGACCGTGGCCCGGGCCTTCTCCGCGACCGGGTTCGTGAAGATCACCGAGATCGGCATGGCCACGCCGACCGTGGTGCCCGTCTGCGGGGTGATGGTGTCCAGCAGCATCGGCGGGCCGGCGGGCTTCGTCGGCGTCGGCGAGGCACTCGCGCTCGCCTTCCCCGACGCCTTCGCGTCGGTGCCGCTCGCCTTGTCACTGCCGCCCGCGCCGCAGGCGCTCGCACCGACGAGCGTCGCGACCGTGACGAGTGCGATCCCTATGCCACTTGTGCGCCGTCCCACGACCTGTCCCGTTCTCTCCACTGCCCAGCCCCTACGGGCCCCGACTCCTAGTCAGATGACTACGGCATGCCTCGCAGTTGCGTGCGGTGGGCAGATTTTTGGTGATCCATATCACTCCTCGGTCCCGGATGTCACCTCCCCGATCAGCGCACGGACGCGGGTCTCGATCTCGTCGCGGATGGGGCGTACGGCCTCCACGCCGCGCCCGGCCGGGTCGTCGAGCCGCCAGTCGAGGTACCGCTTGCCGGGGAAGACGGGGCAGGCGTCGCCGCATCCCATGGTGATGACGACGTCGGAGGCCTGGACGGCCTCGGTGGTGAGGATCTTCGGGGTCTGCGCGGAGATGTCGATGCCGACCTCGCTCATCGCCTCGACGACGGCGGGGTTGACGGCGTCGGCGGGGGCGGACCCGGCCGAGCGGACCTCGACCCTCTCGCCTGCGAGGTAGGAGAGGAACGCGGCCGCCATCTGGGAGCGGCCGGCGTTGTGCACGCAGACGAACAGTACCGAGGGGCGAGGGGCGGAAGTGCTCATGGCGGGGCTTTCTCGGAAGGTGGAGTGCGGTCAGGAAGAGGCGGGTTCGGCTTCCGCGGGCGGGACGGAGGCGGGCGCGGTTCCGGCGAAGGCGCCGATGCCGGTGATCGCCTCCCCCGCGAGACGACAGCCGCGGGAGGACTTCACGCGGTGGTCCCGGCGGGTAGCGGGGTGGTGAGGAAGGCTGCGAGCCGGTCCAGGACGCCGGGCAGCACCCAGTAGTACACCCAGGTGCCGCGCCGCTCGCAGTCGATGAGCCCGGCCTGTCGCAGCAGCTTGAGGTGGTGGGAGATCGTCGGCTGGGACAGGTCGAAGGCGGGGGTCAGCTCGCACACACAGACCTCGCCGCCCTGACCGCGCGAGGCGATCATCGACATCAGGCGCAGTCGGACGGGATCACCGAGCGCCTTGAAGACCTTGGCCAGGTCGGTGGCCCGGTCCTCGTCCAACGGCGCGGCGGACAGGCCGGCGCAGCAGGCGGCGTCCTGCCCGAGCACCTGGAGCTGTTGTTTCGACATTCCTCTATGTTGACGTCTTTCGAATCAAGGCGCAAGCTTGTATCAACGAACATCAATACAAGCCGTTCCGGGCCGGTGTTGAGGCCCGTCAACCGGGAGTGCGTCATGAGCGAGCAGTCCACCGACCTGCGCGAGGCCGTCCGTCAGCGGTACGCGGCGGCCGCCACCAAGGTCACCGAGGGAAGTAGCGCGTGTTGCGGGCCCGAGCCCGTCGAGGCCGACGAGAACTTCGGCTCCACCCTGTACGCCGCCGACGAGCGCGACACCCTGCCCGCCGAGGCCCTGGCCGCCTCCCTCGGCTGCGGCAACCCGACGGCCGTGGCCGAACTGCGCGAGGGCGAGCGCGTGCTCGATCTCGGTTCCGGCGGCGGGATCGACGTCCTGCTGTCCGCCCGCCGAGTCGGGCCGACCGGCAAGGCGTACGGACTGGACATGACCGACGAGATGCTCGAACTCGCCCTGGCCAACGCCGCGCGTGCGGGCGCGACGAACGTGGAGTTCCTCAAGGGCACCATCGAGGCGATCCCCCTTCCCGCGGGCACCATCGACGTCGTCATCTCGAACTGCGTGATCAACCTCTCGGTCGACAAGCCCGCGGTGTTCGCGGAGACGTTCCGTGTCCTCAGGCCCGGCGGCCGGATCGGCGTCTCCGACGTCGTCGCCGACGACACGCTCACCGTGCGGCAGCGGGCCGAGCGCGGCGACCACGTCGGCTGCATCGCCGGCGCGCTCTCCTTCAGCGAGTACCGCGCGGGCCTGGAGTCCGCCGGGTTCGCGGACATCGAGATCACCCCGACGCACGCGGTCGCCGACGGCATGCACTCCGCCGTCGTGCGTGCCACCAAGCCCGCCGCCGTCAGGGACCCATACGGCTCCTGCTGCGGAGTGAGCGCCTGCTGCACCCCGGCGGAACAGTCGGCCGACCCGTCCGTCACTGTGAGCGAGGCCAAGAGCGCCGCCGGGTGCGGGTGCCGGCACTGATCGCGGTCAGGGTCTTCGCGTACGGCTCAGGTCCACGGCGTGGGCGTCGTCTGCCAGGGCGCGGGCAGATCCACGGACGCGGCCGGCGGCGCCTCGTGGCAGGTGAAGCCGAGGCGGACCAGCGCCCTGCGGACCTCCCCCGCGGTGAAGTCACGGCGGTCCTGCCGGGTGATCACCTCGCCGACCTGCATGACGGGGTAGGTGCGACGGCCGATGGTCACGGACACGCCGGTGACGTCCTCGGGCTTGATGCCCCGCACCGACTGCTCGACCTCGCTCTTGGTGAGGTCGAAGGGGTAACGGGCGATGACACAGCGCATGGTGCCTCCACAGGGCTGGGACGGAGCCGCCGGGCGGGCCGACGACGTACGGGCGGTCAGGGCAGAAGGGCGAGGACGCCCAGGGGCGCACGGGGAGGCCGGGTCTCATCCAGTCCGGCGGGCCCGGGCGGGCTGTCCGGTTCGGCGGCGCCCGGCGGAGCGGGGGCGTCCTGGTGCGGCGGCGACCGGGGCGGGGACAGTGACGGGCGTGCCGGACGGCGCCCGGGCTCCGGTGATACGGCTCAGCTCGGCGTCGGCCGAGCGGGTGCGGACGGTGCGCGCGGTGACGCCGGCGTCGGCCAGCAGACGGCTCATCGCGCGCCGTTGATGCCCGAGGACCAGGGTGACGACGGTGCCGGACGCGCCGGCCCGTGCGGTACGGCCGCCGCGGTGCAGGTAGTCCTTGTGGTCGCCGGGCGGGTCGACGTTCACGACGAGGTCGAGATCGTCGACGTGGATGCCGCGGGCCGCGACGTTGGTGGCGACCAGAGCCGTGACCTGGCCGTCCTTGAACTGGGCGAGCGTGCGGCTGCGCTGCGACTGGGACTTGCCGCCGTGCAGCGAGGCAGCGCGCACCCCGACCGCCAGCAGCTTCTTCGCCAGTCGGTCCGCCGCGTGCTTGGTGTCGAGGAACAGCAGGACCCGCCCCTCGCGGGCCGCGATACGGGCCGCGGTGGCGTGCTTGTCGTCCTCCTCGACGTGCAGCACGTGGTGCTCCATCGTGGTGACCGCGCCCGCGGCGGGGTCGACCGAATGAACGACGGGGTCGTGCAGGTACCTCCGCACCAGGCGGTCGACGTCCCGGTCGAGGGTGGCTGAGAACAGCATCCGCTGACCGTCGGCGGGCACCTGGTCGAGCAGGGCGGTGACCTGCGGCATGAATCCCATGTCGGCCATCTGGTCGGCCTCGTCGAGGACGCTCACGGCGACCTGGTCAACACGGCAGTCGCCCCGGACGATGAGGTCCTTGAGCCGCCCGGGTGTCGCGACGACGACCTCGGCGCCGGCGCGCAGCGCGCTCGCCTGCCGGCCGATGGACAGACCGCCGACCACGGTCGCGAGCCGCAGGTGCAGCGCCCGGGCGTAGGGGGTGAGCGCGTCGGTGACCTGCTGTGCCAGTTCTCGGGTGGGGACCAGGACGAGGGCCAGCGGCCGGCGAGGCTCGGCCCGGCGCCCGTGGAGGCGGACGAGCAGGGCGAGCCCGAAGGCAAGCGTCTTGCCCGAACCGGTACGGCCACGGCCCAGCACGTCACGGCCTGCCAGCGAGTTCGGCAGGGTCGCCGCCTGGATGGGGAACGGCGCCGTCACCCCCTCGGCCAGCAGAGCGGCCCTCAGCGGCTCGGGCAGATCAAGGTCGGCGAAGGAGTCGACAGGGGGCAGAGACGGGGTGGCGGCCGACGACGCGACCTCTTCGCGGGACGCGGCGGAACGAGACGCGATGGAACGGCTCCTACGGCCGCTCCGCCCGCTCTCGTCCGGACGGGCACGAGTGTTGCGGCGCGCCGGCTTCTCACGCTGGGAGCGGGCGACGTCATCGGTCGTGCGACTTTTGCGGTCCATGCGGAACCTTCCTCGATGCGGCACGCGTCGAGGAATTCCGGGAGGCGGCGCGGTGCCGTACCGAGATTCGCAAGAATGGGCCTGCCTGGGTTGCCGTGGGACTGGCGTGATTGCCGTGAAAATGCAACGGATCGGGGCCCGCACCCAGAGTGCGGGCCCCGATCACGTGGAACGCTACGCGTGTGTGTCAGGCAGGAACGATGTTCTCGGCCTGCGGGCCCTTCTGGCCCTGCGTGACGTCGAAGGTAACCTTCTGGCCTTCCTGAAGCTCGCGGAAGCCGCTGGTGGCGATGTTCGAGTAGTGGGCGAACACGTCAGCGCCGCCACCGTCCTGCTCGATGAAGCCGAAGCCCTTTTCCGCGTTGAACCACTTCACGGTGCCAGATGCCATATTGAATCTCCCTTTGGGGGCAGTGCCGGGTTCCGCACTTTACGGAATCCGAGTCGCCGCGATGATCACCCCTCCGGAAAGATCCGGAAAGCTCTGCAAAGAAACAAGTCTCTGGCAACCAAAACTGCAACCGTAGTCACGCTAACACACGTGGGACGGGGACACGTCACGGGTTTTGGCGGGCATCCAGCTATTCTCACCCTGCCGGGACCCGCATTTCTGCTCCGGCGGTACTAGATATTCGCGCCGTCCTCGTCCAGCTTGCGGCGCAGCTCCCGGTTCAGCCGGAGGGCGTCGTCGAGTTGGTCCTCGAGGGAGACGATGCGGCAGGCGGCCTCGACGGGCGTGCCCTGGTCGACGAGCTCGCGCGCGCGGGCGGCGGTGCGCAGCTGGCGTCGGGAGTACCGGCGGTGACCGCCTTCCGACCGCAGCGGAGCGATCAACTCGATTTCGCCGACGGCGCGCAGGAAGGCGGGGGTGGTGCCGAGAACGTCGGCGGCGCGCCCCATGGTGTACGCGGGGTAGTCGTCGTCGTCGAGGTTCCCGGCGACAGGGGTGTTCTCAGCGGGCATAGCCGCCTTTCGTTTCGGGACTCTGAAGGAACCGGCACGGGGGGCCGAGGGAATCGGCGTCAGGTGCCTGGTACCCCCAACCCTAGTCCCGCAGCCCCGAAGATCTGGCCTCGCCGTGGCAGATTTTCCCCACGGCGAGGAGCGTGGCGACGACGCCCCGTCGGCGGTCCAACGGTCAGGCGAGTGCTCGTGTCGCTGACGAAGCGGATGCCCCCGATCACCGAACCGGTGAGGACACGCCGGGCGCCGCCGAACAGGAACCGTCGACGGACACCGGCCCCCGGGCGGCGCCGACGGAGACCAGGGCGACCTTCCTTGGTCAGTCGGTGGCCGGGGCGGCGGCGTACTCCTCGTCGGTGACAGGGGTCAGCCAGTGGACGACGTCGTGGTCCGCGTCGCTCTCGTTGATGGCGAGGTGGACCATGAGGCGGTCGGGCGCGGCGCCGTGCCAGTGCTCCTCGTCGGCCTCGAACAGGACGCGGTCGCCGGGCCGGATGACCTCGATCGGCCCTCCCCGGCGCCGGCACAGACCGACCCCCTCGGTCACGAACACGGTCTGGCCGAGCGGGTGCCGGTGCCAGTGGGTTCGCGCGCCGGGCATGAAGTGCACGAGGTTGGCGCTGACCCGGGACGGCTCCGGCGCGGCGGCGACGGCGTCGATGTACACGTCACCGGTGAACCAGTCGGAGGGACCCTTGACGGTGGCGATCGAGCTGCGGGTGATCTGCAAGGCCGTTTCCTTCAGTGTGGTTCCTGGGCTGCGGTCGTTTCAGGGCTTGAGGAGGGTCTTGATGGCGCGGCGTTCGTCCATGGCCCGGTAGCCCTCGGCGACCTGGTCGAGGGGGAGGGTGAGGTCGAAGACCTTGCCCGGGTTGATCTTCCCCGTCAGGACGCGGTCGATGAGGTCGGGCAGGTAGCGGCGCACGGGGGCGGGGCCGCCGCGCAGGCCGACGTGGGAGAAGAACAGCTCCTGGCCGTCGACGGCGACCTCGTGGGGGACGCCGACGAAGCCGACGTTGCCGCCGGGCCGGGTGGAATGCAGGGCCTGTTGCATCGACTGGGCGGTGCCGACGCACTCCAGCACGCTGTCCGCGCCGATGCCGCCGGTGAGGTCCTTGACGCGGGCGACGCCTTCCTCACCGCGCTCGGTGACGATGTCGGTCGCGCCGAACTCGCGGGCCAGCTTCTGCCGTGACTCGTGCCGGGACATGGCGATGATCCGCTCCGCGCCCATCTCCTTCGCGGCGATCACGGCGCACAGGCCGACCGCGCCGTCGCCGACGACCACCGCGGTGGAACCGGGCCTGACCTCGGCGGCGTCGGCCGCGTACCAGCCGGTGCCCATCACGTCGGACACGGCCAGCAGCCCCGGCCAGAACTCCTCGCCCGGTACCTCGCCGGTGGCGACGAGGGTGCCCTGGGCGTTGGGAATGCGCACGTACTCGGCCTGGCAGGTGCTCATGAACTCGCGGTTCAGGCAGTTGGACTGCCATCCGTTGCGGCAGTTGGTACAGACGTTGTCGGAGGTGGCGAAGGAACCGACGACGAACTGGCCCGGCCTGACCGCCGTGACCTCGCTGCCGACCTCCTCGACGAAGCCGACGTACTCGTGGCCCATGGGATGCGCCTCGTGGGTCGCGTCGAGGCCGCGCCAGGGCCACAGGTCGGAGCCGCACACACAGGTGACGGCCGTGCGGATGACCGCGTCCGTCGGCTTCAGGATCTTCGGGTCGTCCAGGGTCTCGAAGCGCACGTCGCCGGGGGCGTGGATCACTGCTCCGCGCATGGGGGGATTCCTTACGTTGTCGATCGTGGGTCTGGGCAGGCGCGTCGTCGACTTCGCGCGCCGCCGGGCCGGTCATCCGCGGGGAGCGGCGGTGCCGCTCGGGATCACCTCTGTCTCAGGTAACCGCGTATCCCGGCGGTAAGCGAGTCACCGCTGAAAGGTGTACTGGCAGTACATCCCTCACGTGGCGGGCAGGCCGTACGGTCGAGGACATGGACAACCGTGAGGAGGTCCGCGAGTTCCTCACCTCGCGGCGAGCGAAGATCACCCCGGACCGGGCCGGCCTGCCTGCCGGTTCCCGACGTCGTGTGCCCGGGCTGCGCAGGAGCGAGGTCGCCGCGCTGGCCGACATGAGCGTGGAGTACTACGCGAAGCTGGAGCGGGGAAACCTCGCCGGGGCCTCCCCCGTCGTCCTTGAGGCTGTGGCCCGCGCACTGCGGCTGGATGACGCCGAGCGCGCCCATCTCCTGCACCTGGCCCAGGCCGCCGACGGCTCCGACGCGCTCACCCGCCCTCGTCGCCGTACCGCCGCCCCGCAGTGGACCCCGCACCGCAGCCTGCAGTGGACGCTCGACGCGATCACCGCGGGGCCGGCGATCGTGGGCAACGGCCGTATGGACATCGTGGCCGCCAACTCCCTCGCCCGTGCCTTCTACACCGACCTGTTCGTCAACCCGGACAACCAGCGGAACCTGGCCCGCTTCAACTTCCTCGACCCGGCCTCCCGCCGGTTCTACCCGGACTGGGAGCTGTTCGGGGACATGGCGGTGGCGATCCTGCGCCGTGCGGCCGGACGCGATCCCCACGACAAGGACCTGCACGACCTCGTCGGCGAACTGTCCACGCGCAGCGGCGACTTCCGTGCCCGGTGGGGCGCCCACAACGTCCGCCGCCACGGGACCGGCACCAAGCGGTTCCGCCACCCGGCGGTCGGTGACCTCACCCTCGCCTACGAGTCCCTGGACCTGGCCGCCGAACCCGGGTTCACCATGACGATCTACACCGCCGAACCCGGCTCCCCGTCGGAAGAGGGCCTACGCCTGCTCGCCTCCTTGGCGGCCACGGAAGCCGTCAGCCCGGCAGAGCGGCACCCCACCGCCTGAGACCACGACGGCAAGCAGCAGTTGGCGACGGAAGCCGTCCGCTCCACGGGCGCGTGGGTCTCGCGCGGCCTGCGCAAGGAACTGGAGGCGGGCCCGGTGGCCGGCCTGCGGCCTTCCTCGCCCTGTGGCGCAAGATCGTCGTGGACCGCGACTTCCGGGCCGGCTACCCCGTCCTCGCCGTCGCCGTCGAGGAGCCCGCCGACGAGGAGACGCCCGCTCGCGACACTCGTCGTCGCCGCTGGGTCACAGCAGGTCCGACCAGCTGCTCCAACCGCTCGTCGCCTTCGTCACGCGGCCCTTGAAGGTGCCGGTGCCGGTGCCGGCGTAGAAGTACAGGGCGCCGGAGGAGTTGGTGGCCATGAGGTCGGCCTTGCCGTCACCGTTGGCGTCCCCCGGCGAGAAGAGCTTCTTGTACTGCTGCCAGCCGGTGCCGATCTTGACGCGGGCGGAGAAGGGAGCGGACGCGCTGCCCGTGCCCGCGTAGCGCCACAGGGCACCGGAGGAGTCGCGGGCAAGGAGGTCGGGGCGGCCGTCGCCGGTGATGTCGCCGCCGCCGATCAGGGCGTTGTACTGCTGCCAGCCGGTGCCCAGCTTCACGCGCCCGGCGACGGAGGTGCCGGAACCGTTGCCCGCGTAGAGATAGAGCGTGCCGGAGCTGGTCACAGCCAGCAGGTCGCCCTTGCCGTCCCCGGTCACGTCGCCGGGGCCGACGATCCGGCTGTACGTCGTGGAGCCGGCGGCGATCAGCGGGTCGGTGAGGGCGTAGAACGCCGGGTTGGTCAGCTTGCCGCTGCTGACGGAGTGGACGACCAGGTCGCCCAGGCCGCTGTCGCGCAGGGAGGAGGCGTAGGCGAGGCGGGTGGAGGACGTCGGCCAGGACGATCCGATCAGCAGCTTGCCGCTCAGGTTGCCGGTGCCGGTGACCTGGTAGCTGTAGACGGAGCCCGACGACGTACGGGCCATGATCCCGTACTTGCCGAAGTGCGGGGTCTCACCCGCCCCCGCGAACTGCGTCACCGCGCCCCAGCCCTTGCTGCGGGCGGCGCGGGTCGCGAAGGTGCCGTTGCCGTTGCCCGCGTAGAACCAGAGGTTGCCGGAGTAGTCCCGGGCCAGCAGGTCGGTCTTGCCGTTGCCGTCCCAGTCGCCGCCTCCGACGATCTGGTTGTACGACCCCCACTCGGTCCTGGAGTCCTTGACCTTGGCGCTGAAGGTGCCGCCCTTCTTGCCCAGGTACCGGTAGAGGACGCCGGCCGGAGTACGGGCCAGCAGGTCGCCCACGCCGTCGCGGTTCAGGTCGCCGGCGCCTATCAGCTCGTCGTACTGCTGCCAGCCGGTGCCGATCTTGACCCGGCTGCCGAAGGCCCCGGTGCCCAGGCCCGGATAGAAGTACAGGGTTCCGGCCGGGGTGCGGGCCAGCAGGTCGACCTTGCCGTCGCCGTTCATGTCACCCGGAGCAGCGATCTTGTTGTAGACCTGCCAGCCGGTGGCGACCGTTTTGCGTGAGCCCAGACCGCCGGGGACGCGGGCGAAGATGCCGTAGTGGAAGGACAGGACACCACTGGAGCTCAGGGTGAGCACGTCCTGGACGCCGTCGCCGTCGAGGTCGCCCGGGGTCAGGACGTCCTTGACCTTGGAGACGTCCGCGTCGAGGGCCATGGTCTCGGCCGAACCGGTGTTGATGTACAACTGGCCCGCCACATTGCGGTAGACGAGGTCCGAGGTGCCGTCGCCGTCGAAGTCGCCGCGGGCCGGCCCGCTCGCGTCCGCGTCGGAGGGCAGCACCGTCAGCACGCCGGCCACGAGCACGGCCGCGGTGCCGGCGAGCAGGGACGCCTTGACGGCGACGGGGCGGCGGTGTCTGTGGTTCCCGTCGCGCCGGGATCGAAGGGTGAGCACGTTCTCTCCCGGGAGTCAGGCGGTGGTCGTCACGTCGGTGGGTGACACCTCGGTGGAGGTGCCGGTGGAGCTGCCGGCGGGGCTCTCGGTCGGCGATTCGGTCGTGTCCGTCGGGGTCGCCTGATCCGTCGGGCTCGGGGATGCGTCCGCGCTCTCGCTCGCCGGTGCCTCCGTCTGCGCGTCGACCCGGTGGACGCCCGGCACACCGTTGTCGACCCGGAAGGTCGCTGCCGTACTGGTCGTACCGTTCTTGGTCAACACCGTTGAGATGGCTCGCAGTTGGGCGTCGATGCCGGTCGGGGTGATGTCGAGGAGCAGATAGCCGCGGCGGGCGTCGATCATCTTCCAGTGCGGGTTGTCCGCCAGCTTGGGCGCCCACTCGGCGGCGAAGGCCTCGAGGTCCTCGTCGCCGTTGCTGGAGATGGAGGTGCCGACGAACTCCGCTCCGACGACCGTCGAACCCGGGTCGGAGTAGTCCAGTTTGAGGTCGCTGACGATGGTGCGGTGGCGGTCGCCGGAGAGCACCACGGGGTTGCGGACGTCCTTGAAGTCGGCGAGCAGGGCGTTGCGTTCGACCTGGTAGCCGTCCCAGGCGTCGTAGTACCACTCCTTGCCCTCGCCTGCGAGGAGGTCGGTCTCGGCCATCATCACCTGGGAAGCGACGAGGTTCCACTGCTTGCCGGAGGTGCGCATGCTGTCGACGAGCCAGTCGCGCTGGCTGTCGCCCATGATGACGCGGCCGCTCTCCATGGCGCCCTGCTGGGTGGTGGCCTGGTCGTCGCGGTACTGACGGGTGTCCAGGACGTGCAGCCGGGCCAGGGAGCCGAAGTCGAGCTTGCGGTAGATCAGGACGTCCGGGCCGCTGGGCTTCTGCGCGGCGCGGATCGGCATGTGCTCGTAGAAGGCCTGGAAGGCGGCCGCCCTACGGGCCAGGAACTTGTCGGTGGGCCAGGCGGCCGGGTCGTCCGCCACGTCGCCGGCCCAGTCGTTCTCGACCTCGTGGTCGTCATAGACGACGACGAAGGGGGCGTCGGCGCGCATCGCCTGCAGGTCCGGGTCGGTGTTGTACTGCTCGTGGCGGGAGCGGTACTCGGCGAGGGTGACGGGAGCGGCCGACCCCTCGTGACGGCGTACCCGGTAGGAGAAGGCGGAGCTCTCGTAGATGTAGTCGCCGACGAACAACACCAGGTCGGGCTTCTGGGCGCGCATGTCCTGGTAGACGGTGAAGTAGCCGTGCTGCCAGTTCTGGCAGGAGGCGAGCGCGATCCGCAGCTTCTCCGGAGTGCTCCCGGCGGCGGGTGCCGTGCGGGTCCGGCCGGTGCGGGAGGTGTGACCGAGCGCCTTGAACCGGTACCAGTAGTCGGTCGCCGGGGTGAGGCCCGTCACGTCGACGTGGACGCTGTGCGCGAGGCCGCTGCTCGCCGTCGCCGTACCGCTCTTGACGATCTTGGTGAAGCCGCTGTCCGAGGCCAGCTCCCAGGTCACCGGGACACTGGACGGCAGGATCCCGGAGTTGCCCTGGTTGACGGGTGTCACCCGGGTCCACAGCACGATCGCGGTGGGCAGCGGGTCACCGGAGGCGACGCCCAGTTTGAAGACCGTGCCGGAGACCGACGCACCCGCACCGGCCGGTGCCGTCGAACCGCCCACCGAGGCCGAGGCGTTCCCGGTCAGAAGCTGTCCGCCCGCCACCGCGCCCGCGGCTCCCAGCGTGAGGGCCCCCGCACCGAGAAAGCGCCTTCTACGCATCCCGTCGGTGCCCGTGGCGTCGCTGCTCGACTGCACGCGCGTACCTCTCCCCCCATGGCGGTGCGCGCTCCGCAGCGCCGGTGAACGTGATCGCCGAGGATTCTATGCAATACGCTCACCCTTGCGGGTCCCGGGCCGTCAATCTGCTCGAAACCGTCCGTTCAACAGCGTCCGTCCGACAACAGGCAGGAGCCATGCGCCGACTACCGATCGCCGTCACCGTCCTGCTGCTCGTCGGGGCGGCGGGGTGTTCGTCGGCCTCCTCCTCGTCGTCGCCCGGGTCGGCGGACCGTCCGGAAAGCGGTTCCGCTTCGAGGTCGCCGGGCTCGTCGAGTTCGTCGGGCACGGCGGCCAAGGGCCGGGCCGACAGCGGTGGTACGGCGTCCCCGTCGGCCGGGGTGCTCTTCGGAGCGGACTCCCTGCCGAGCCCCGCGGCCGACCACTGCCGCACGAAGGACCTCAAGGGCACGGCCGTCAGCACCGGTCAGGGCCGGGCCTCGGTCGTGATCACCAACAAGGGGGACGGCTCGTGCACGGTGCGCGGCTTCCCGTCGCTCATGTTCGTCGGGACGGCCGGCCGCATGGAACTCCCGGTCGACTGGGCCGGGTCGGCCGCCGACGCGGCGAAGGTCAGCCTCTCCCCCGGTGATTCCGCTTCCACCGCGCTCACCTTCACCAGCGTCGAGGACTGTGACGTCGTCGCGGGCGTCGACGTCGTCCCGCCCGGCGAGTCCCGCCCCCTCAGCCCGGCGTTCACGGGCGGCGGCGGGAAGAAGACGACCGTACGCATCTGCGACACGGGTGTCCGCGTGAAGGCGTTCACCGCGTCGTAGGACAGGCTCGCTGCGTACGGATACGCGATCGCCGCGGGCGACGAACTCGGGTCGTCGCCCGCGGCGATGTGCGTCCTTTCGGCCGCGCCCTTCGAGGAGTTCTCAGTCGGCGGCCGGACCCTGGTTGCGGATCGGGACGAGATACGGGGTCAAGAGGTGGGAGTCGAGCAGGGACACGTCGGCCGTGCGGTCGGCGCGTGCGTAGCCGGCGAGCATGCGTTTGGTCAGGACGAGGGCTTCCGGCGAGCGCCTCAGCAGGGGCCGCGTCCATGCGCCGACTTTCTTGTCCAGTTGGTCGAGGGGCGCGATCTCATGGACCAGGCCGAGCCGGTGGGCGGTGTCCGCGTCGAACACGTCGCAGGTCAGCAGGAGTTCGCGGATCCTGGCGACGCCCGCCTCGGAGATCAGGCGGCCCATGGCTCCGCCCCAGGCCGGCGGGAGGCCGAGGCCCACCTCCGGCATCCGGAAGCGGCAGGTGTCGGCGGCAGCCCGCAGGTCGCAGAAGGCGGCGAGCGCGAGACCGGCACCGATCACCTTGCCGTGGAGGCGGGCGATGGTGATCGCGTGAGTGGTCTCCAGGGCGTTGCACAGCCGGTGGGCCCGGTCCGTGATCCGCCGCAGTGCGGCGCCGGTCGGGTCCGTGGCCAGCGCCGTCTCGTATTCGGTGCGGTCGGCTCCCAGACAGAAGTCGTCCCCCTCGGAGGACAGCACCAGAACGCGGATGTCGGGCCGCCCGTGGAGGTCGTCGAGAACGGCGATCAGGTCGTCGAGGACGGCGACGCCGAGCGTGTCGTCCTGCCGGGTGGGGTTGAGGCGTACGTGGAGCACCGGGCCGTCCTGGTCGACGGCCACGGTCTTGTGCGCGCGGGCGAGGAGGGTGTCGCCGGTTTCGTTCATGCGAAGGTGACGTCCAGGTTCAGCAGACGCCGGAACGCGACCCGGGGCGCCCAGGACGGGCGTCGTACCAGGGTGAGGCGGGGCAGGCGTCTGAGCAGATGGTGGAGGAGGGTCTGCGCCTCGAGGCGGGCGAGGGGTGCGCCCAGGCAGTAGTGGATGCCGCCGCTGAAGGCGAGATGGTCGGGCCGCTCGCGCCGCAGGTCGAACCGGTCCGGATCCGGGTGCCGGGTCGGGTCCCGGTGTGCCGCGCCCACCATGAGGTGGATCATGTCGTCCCTGCGGACGGGGAATCCGCCGATCACGTTGTCGGTGGCGGCGACCCGGCTGATCACGTGCGTGGGCGGGTCGTGGCGCAGGGTCTCTTCGACGAACGCGGGGACGAGGGAGGGGTCGGCGGCGAGCTGGTCCCAGCGCTCGGGATGTTCGACGAGCCGCAGGACCATCGTCGACAGCAGCGTCGAGGTGGTCTCGAGTGCGGCGAGCAGGACGAAGAGGGCGATGAAATAGACGGCTTGGTCGGCCTTGTCGCGGTCGGGTTCCAGGGTGTCCCAGGTCTGGATCCACATCGACACGGGATCCTCGCCGGGGCGTTCGCGCCGCTGGCGGACCAAGTCGGTGAAGTAGGCCCGCAGTTCGGCCGTGGCCGCGTCGGAGAGCGCCAACTGGCTGGCTGTCGGCAGCAGTTCCTGGGTGAAGACCTGGTCGTGGGTCAGTTCACGCAGTCGGGGCCGGTCGGCGGACGGCACCTCCAGCCAGTCGCCGATGGCGGCCACCGGGAGTTCCTCACTGACGAGGGCGACGAAGTCGGCCTCCCCGTGGTGGAGTTGCTCGGTCAGGGAGGTCAGGAGCTGATCGGTGGCCTGGCTGATCATCCGGCCGATCCGCTGCATGGCAGTGCGGCCGAACGTGCCGGCCGCCCTGCGTATTCGGGTGTGTTCAGGGGGATTGAGCGCGGGCATGGTGTTGCTCATCTCCCGCGAGGAGGGGGCGCTCCAGCGGGTGCGCGGTCCCTGGCTCTCTCGCCAGCGTTTGTCCGGCTCGAGCCACTCGCGGTCGCGCAGTACCTGGTCACACATGTCGAAGCCGGTCACGAGCAGGCCGCCCCACGGCGCCGGGGTGACCGGGCCCATGGAGCGGAGTTGCGCGTAGAGGGGGAAGGGATCGGCCTGCCCCTTCGCCGTGCGGAGACGGGAGAAGAGGGCGACGGCCGAACGGCGGTCGTGCGACGGGTGTGCGTCAACCACCATGATGACGGCTCCTTTTCCTGGGGAATCAGCCGCCATACGTACCCATGGGTAAATTGAACCATCCACTAAACCGAGTTAAGTGAGGGTTACCTTCGTCACTTGTGTTCGTCAATTCCCCTGGTCATTCCCCTCTGGTCCATGCCAGGAATCGGCTGAACAGACCCCGGGGCTGCGCGGGGGCCTTGGGTGCCTGAGGCGTCGGCGTGGCGGTCCGCTGGGGAGCGGCCGCGGTCGGCTGAGCCGTGTGGGCACGCGCCGGATCGGCGGGGGCCGCCGCGCGCAGGGTCCGCGGCGTGAACCGGACCGGCAGGGTCACCAGGGAGCGGCTCCAGGGGGTGGGTGCCCAGGTCAGGTCCTTGAAGGGGACCCGCATCTCGATGTCCGGCAGCCGGTTGAGGAGGGACTCGACGGCGGTGACCGCGATCATGAAGGCGGGGTCCTTCGCGGGGCACGCGTGCGGACCCGCCCCGAACGCCAAGTGCGCCTTGGTGCTGAGCTGTTCGCGATGCTGAGCCAGCTTCGGGTCGGTGTTGGCCGCCGCGAAGGAGATCAGGATGGGGTCGCCCGCCTTGAGGACCCGGCCGCCCAACTCGACGTCGTGGGTGGCGTAGTGGCCCGCGTAGTTGGCGATCGGCGCGTAGTTCCACAGTGTCCGGGCGACGGCGTCCTCGACGGGCAGCGCGGCCTGGCCGTCCTCGCTGAGGAACAGCGCGGCGCTGGTGCCGATGGCGGCGGCCAGCGGCGCGGTGCCGCCGGACAGCAGGGTGACCAGCTGGTGCAGCACCTCCTCGTCGGTCAGCTGGGCGGGGTGCTCCATCAGCTTCGTCGTCAGGTCGTAACCGGGCCGGCGGCGCTTGAGGGCGATCAGCTCCGCGAGGGCCCCGCCCAGCACCTCGTCCGCGCCGGGGGTCCCCTCGAAGATGCCGCTGATGCCGACGATCACCCGGTCGCCGAGTTCCGGCGGGCAGCCGAACAGATCGCTGAAGACCAGCAACGGCAGCGGCTGGGCGTAGGCGGCCATCAACTCGGCCTGGCCGCGCGGCTCGGCGCCGAACTGGCTGATCAGGTAGTCGGCGGACTGCTGGGTCTGCCGTACGAGCTTGAGTTCGTTGACGGTGGCGAGACTGTCGACGACCGCCTGGCGCAGACGGGCGTGCGCCGCTCCGTCGCTGAACAGCGCGTTGGGCCGGTATCCCATCATGGGCAGCGCCGGGCTGTCCTCGGGCACGCGCCCCTCGTTCAGCGCGTTCCAGCGGCGCGAGTCACGGACGAAGGAGCCGGGGTTCTGCAGGATGTACAGGGCGGCGTCGTAGCTGGTGACCAGCTCGACCTCGACCTCGGGCGCGATGTCCACGGCGGCGCTGGGCCCGAGGGAGCGCAGGTAGGCGTAGGTGGCCTCGGGGTCGGAGCCGAACTGCGGGCCGTACAGCGGGACCTTGCCGTGGGCGGGGCACCCGGGCGGTATCTCCTGCGCGTCGTGCTGCTGGTGCATGGCGGGGCTCCTAGGCGAGAAGGGACTTCAGGTGCTGCACGAGGGTGATGAGGGCCTGGGCCGCCGAGTGCTGGTCGCGCACGTCGCAGGCCACGACCGGGGTGTCCGCGGGCAGGTTCAGCGCCTCGCGGACCTCGTCGATCGGATACGTGGTGGCGCCCTCGAAGTGGTTGACGCCGATGGCGTAGGTCAGGCCGAACCGTTCGACCAGGTCCAGCACGGGGAAGGACTCGTCCAACCGCTGGGGGTCGACGATGACCAGCGCGCCCAGCGCTCCCCGGGAGAGTTCCTCCCACATCTCCTTGAAGCGCTCCTGGCCGGGCGTTCCGAAGATGTAGAGGACCAGCTCCTCGCTGAGGGTGAGCCGGCCGAAGTCCATGGCGACGGTGGTGGTCGTCTTGTCGGGTGTGCGGGAGAGGTCGTCGAAGCCCACGCTGGCCTCGGTGATCTCTTCCTCGGTCTGCAGGGGTTCGATCTCGGAGATGTTGCCGATGTAGGTGGTCTTGCCGACTCCGAAGGGCCCCACGACGAGGATCTTCACCGAGCGCAGGACGTCTGGATCCAGGTACACGGGCTACGCTCCGAATCGGGATTTCAGGCCATCGAGGACGGCACCGAGCAGTTCTCGGTCGAGAGGATCGGCGCGCGGCACGGGCTTTCTCACGAGGACGAGACCGCTCTCCTCCAGCTGTGCCAGGAGAATGCGCACGACGCCCAGGGGCAGGTGCGTATGGCCGGCCACCTCGGCCACGGACAGGAAGCCGTCGGCGACCAGGTCCATGATCACCTGGCCTTCCGGCGACAGCGTGCGGGCCGCGGCGGCGCCCTCCTTGCGCGCGGTCACGAGAGCGGTGCGCTCGTACTCCTGGTCCGGAGGCAGAGCACGCCCGTTCGTGATCACGAACAGTGGCACTAATGAGGACGTCAGTTCCAGATGCGGCTCCTGCCCGTACTCGTCAGACATCGCTGCGCACCCCCTCCCGCGGCATCCGGTACTCGCCCAGCCGGGCCACCGCCTGGTGCAGGCGAGTGGTGAACTCCTCGATGTCGGTGTCGTGTTCGGCGGCTGCGGCCAGCAAGGAGCCGCCGCTGGCCGCGATCAGGAAGATCCAGCCGTGCTGGAACTCGATGACCGTCTGCCGCCACCCGGCGTCGTCTTGAACGCCCGCGAACCGGGACGTCACACGGCTGTAGGCGTGAATGCCCGTCATGGCCGCGGAGATGGTGTCCACGAGATCCCGGTTGATGCCCGAAGTCGCCCCGCGGGGCAGTCCGTTGACCCCGAGGAGCACGGCGTGCCGGGCCCCGCGCACGTCGGCGATCACCTCGTCGAGGTCGTCGAGGACCAGTCCCGAACGGTCGGCGCCCGCGTCCCGGGCCGTGCCGGCCTCGCCCTGGGGCGGCTCCTCCGCCTCCACGCGCGGCGGCGCGGTGAGGTTGTTTCCCAGCCGGGCGACGAGCCGGTGCATACGGAAGGAGATCTGCTGGATGTCGACGTCGGGTTCCGCGGCGGCGGCCAGGTAGGCCCCCTGCCCCGCGCCGATCAGGAAGATCCACCCGTGGGAGAACTCAATGATCGTCTGGTGCCACTGCGGGTCCTCCCTCGGCTCGATGAAGTGCGCCGTGGCCCGGCTGAGCGACTGCATCCCGGCCATGGCGGCGGAGATGGTCTCGACATCCCTCTCCAGCAGGCCGTCGGTGGCCCCGCGGGGGATGCCGTCCGCGGAGAGCAGGACGACGTGACGTGCCTTGGGCACATTGGTCACGATGTCCGTGAGCATCCACGACAGGTCGGTGGTCATGCGTCTTGGGACCCTTCGCTGGACGCGGAGTCGAGGTTGCGGCCCGAGAGCGTGCCTCGCTGCAGGGCACCGAGGGCGCCCAGACTGCGGCCGGAGGCGCGGCCCGCGTCCTGGCCCGCCCGGGACGGCGCACGCCCGTCCTGACCCGCGACGCCCGCGACGGGAGTCTGCCGACTGGTCCGCTTGGGCAGCCCGTGCACCGTGCGGGGCCTGTCACCCGTCCCGCCGTCGGCCCCTCGGACGATGCTCACCGGGGTGGCCTGGTCGACCGGGGAGGGCTGCTCCTCCGTCCACAGCTCCTCGGGCAGCAGCACCACGGCGCGGACTCCGCCGTAGCGGGAGACACCGGTGACGTCCACCCGGAAGCCGTGCTGGCGGGCGAGGAGGCCGATCAGGGGGAAACCGAACTTCGGCTGGGTGCCCAGCTGCGACAGACGCGGGACGAAGTCGCCGGAGAGCAGGGCGCTGGCCCGCTGCCGGTCCTCGTCGTTCATGCCGACGCCGGCGTCGTCGATGATGATGCACAGGTTGCGCTGGACGCGCTGGAAGGTCACCTCGATCGGCGCGTCCTGCTGCGAGAAGCTCGCCGCGTTGTCCAGCAGCTCGGCCACCGCTAGGGAGACCGGCGAGACCGCGGACGCCTTGAGCGCGAAACCGGTCTGCTGCATGATCTCGACGCGGCGGAAGCTGCGGATCTGCGACTGCGCGCTGCGCACCACGTCGTAGACGCTCGCGGCCCGGTTGCGGCGGCCGACCGGCGCACCGCACAGCACGGCGATGCCCTGCGACTTGCGCTGCATCTGCGCGTTGGCGTGGGTCACTTCCAGAAGATCGCCGAGCACCGCGTGGCCGCCGTACTTGCGCTGGAGCTCCTCCAGGACCGCCATCTGCTCGGCGGCCAGACCCTGCAGGAAGCGGGCCGAGCCCTTCAGCACCGCCTTGGTGCTCTCCTCGGAGGCCTCCTCGGCCTCCCGGATCGTGCCATCGAACTCCTGCTGGTACTTCTGCAAGGCGGCCTGAACAGAAAGCACTTGGGTCTGGGCGGCGTTGAGCTGGCTCGTCAGCGATGCCTCGGTCTGTCGCTTTCTCTCCCCCAGGGCCCTGTTGCGGACGACGAGCACCACGATCACCGCGACGGCTATCGCCGTCACCGCAACCAGGCACCACGCAAGCACGTCTCGACTCATGGAAACCTTTCCCGACGCATGAAATGCAGACGTAGACGGATGCACTCCCCCGCGAGTACGCACCCGCGACACACACAGCGCCTGCCCAAGCGCGGTGGCGCGGAGAGCAGGCTGACCTCAAGTCAGCGCCTGAAGTGAGTGGATCAAGGTCGCAGATGCGGGGATGCTACCACCGGAAGTCACGCTTCCAAGAGCCGCCCTCCCCTTCCTCCGCAACTTCAACACGCCGTCTAATAGGCCAAGTTGGGGGAGCCGGAGGATGCTGCGGGAATGCGACGACGCCACCGGGCAACGTTCACGGAGAATTCACGCGGGACGTCAGGTCGATCACCCGTATTGATCAGCGGTGAGGAGCCGTTCCGGTGCCGCAGGTCTTGACCGGTCCTTTCGTCTCCGGGCAGGTGCGATGTGCGAGTCTGGCAGGGGTGGCACGGGCCCAGGAACGGGATGGTGAAGATCCAATGCGCGAGGCGTATCACAAGGAACTAGAGACGATCACCGAGGCACTGGTCGAGATGGCGAACCTGGTCGGTTCGGCCATGGGCCGCGCCACCGGTGCCCTGCTGGACACCGATCTGCAGACGGCGGAGCAGGTGATCTCCACCGAGGAGCGAGTCGAGGAACTGCAGCGGGACCTGGAGGAACGGGCGATCACGGTACTGGCCCGCCAGCAGCCGGTCGCCACGGACCTGCGGATGGTGGTGACCTCGCTGCGGATGAGCGCGGACCTGGAGCGCTGCGGTGTGCTGGCCCAGCATGTCGCCACGGTGGCCCGCCGCCGTTATC
>NZ_JBEXPK010000015.1:0-172996 GCF_040612015.1 Streptomyces sp. NPDC006476
TGTGTCTGCTGCACGACGACGGCTCGGAGACGGCGGTGGAACTGCGCGAGAGCGACGCGTTCGTACGGCACGCGTACGTGCCCGGGATCATGCCCAGCCCCGGCACCCCGGCGACCCGGGGTCAAGAAGCACTGCACAGCACGGCCGCGCGCACCGCAGCCCCCTCGCCCGAACCCCGGCGCCCCGGGGTTCCCGAAGCCTGCTCTGCACAGCCGCGCGCACCGCAGTCCCCTCGTTCGAACGAGGGGGCTGTCGGCTGTTTGGCCGGATACTCTCTGGCCATGGCAGCGCGTGACCTCCAGGAGCGGATCAAGAAGCTCATCATCGACGGCCGACTTTCCTCCGGGGCCCCGCTGCCGACGGAGCCCGAGTTGATGGAGTATCTCGGGGCGAGCCGGAACTCGGTGCGCGAGGCGCTCAAGGCGCTGCAGGCGATGGGGATCGTGGAGATCCGGCACGGCTTCGGCACGTACGTCGGCCCGATGTCGCTGGCCCCGATGATCGAGGGCCTCGCCTTCCGCACGGTCGCCGGGCACTACCGGGGCGAGGACTCCCTGCTGCAGCTGCTGGAGCTGCGCGAGGCGGTCGAGACGGGGCTCGTCTCCCGGCTCGCGGGGCGCATCCCGGAGCGGGAGCTCGCCGAACTCGACGCGCTCGTCGTACGCATGGAGGAGCAGGCCGCGCAGGGCGGCGCCGGTCTCGCGGACACCGACCGCGCCTTTCACGCCACTCTCTACCGGGGCCTGGACAACGTCCTGCTCGGCGAGGTCCTGGAGGCGTTCTGGGACGCCTTCCACCGGGTGCACACCGACCTCGGGGGCACCCCGCAGAACCCGAAGGTCACCTGCCGGCAGCACCGGGACATCCTCGGCGCGGTGCGGTCCGGGGACGCGATACGGGCCGAGGCGGCCATAAGGGAGCACTTCGGCAACATCCGCGCCCGCCTGTCCACAGCAGATCCACAGGACCCCCACACGCGTCCCAATGAACGCGTATGACCGGTAAACACCGCGTTTCGCGTCTTGCGATCATGAGGAACGCCGTAGAACCCTGTGTCCAAGATGCCGCGGTTACGCGACAGTTGGGGGAGTAGTAAGCGGTTGCCTGTTCTGCGGGGATAGGGGCCCCGTTCGCCAGCGGATGCCGAGGGGGGCATTCATGCAACCGGACGGCCGCCGTTCCATGTCCTGAGTGGGGAGAGTGCGGCGACTGCGGCCAGCCACCGTTGCGCCTGCGAAGGTCGAGGGGGACCGCCAGCAGGTGTGAGGAGAACCGACACAACACGCGGCGACATGCGTGTGGGGGGTAATGACTCATGACGTCGACGCCGACGGGCGCCCGGCATAACTCCGACCCGTCAGAAACCACACAACTACGAGTGCCTTCGCAAAGGAACAGCCACACGGGCCAGTTCCGGCGGATCAAGAGAACACTGCCCAGATACGACTACGAGCACTACAGCAGGCTGGCCGGCCCCCTCACGCAGCCCGACCCCGACAAGCCCTACAAGGTGCAGTACCGCTCGCTGCTCTCGCAGGAGCCGCACCGGGTCCGCGCCGCCCTGATGCTGGGCGCCGCGCCCCTGCTGTCGCTGGTCCTGCTCGCCTGGCTGCTGCAGCCGGAGCACTGGACCCAACGCGACTACCCCACCTACGACTTCCTGCCGGCGCTGGACGTCGTCATGCTGGTCTCGATCGGTCTGATCGAGTTCTTCCGCTGCATGAACGTGCTGTCCAACGCCCACGCCACCCTGGTCGCCCGCGACCCGGTCCCGGTGGTGCCCGAGACCGGCACGAGGGTCGCCTTCATCACGACCTACGTGCCCGGCAAGGAACCGCTGGAGATGGTGACCAGGACCCTCGAGGCGGCCGTGCGACTGCGCCACCGGGGCCTGCTGCACGTCTGGCTGCTCGACGAGGGCGACGACGACGAGGTGAAGGCGGTCTGCGCGCGCCTGGGCGTGCACCACTTCTCCCGCAAGGGCGTCGAGGAGTGGAACCGCAAGAAGGGGCCGTTCCGCGCGAGGACCAAGCACGGCAACTACAACTCCTGGCTCCAGGCGCACGGTGACGCGTACGACTACTTCGCCTCGGTCGACACCGACCATGTGCCGCTGCCCAACTACCTGGAGCGGATGCTCGGCTTCTTCCGCGACCCGAACGTCGGTTTCGTCATCGGCCCGCAGGTGTACGGCAACTACGACAACCCCATCACCAAGGCGGCGGAGTCCCAGCAGTTCCTCTTCCACGCCCTCATCCAGCGGGCCGGGAACTTCTACGGCGCCCCGATGTTCGTGGGTACGTCGAACGCCGTGCGCATCAGCGCGCTCAAGCAGATCGGCGGTCTGTACGACTCGATCACCGAGGACATGGCGACCGGTTTCGAGATCCACCGCCACAAGAACCCGGCGACGGGCCGGAAGTGGAAGTCGGTCTACACCCCGGACGTGCTCGCGGTCGGTGAGGGCCCGGCGGCCTGGACGGACTTCTTCACCCAGCAGCTGCGCTGGTCGCGGGGGACGTACGAGACGATCCTGAAGCAGTACTGGAAGGGCTGGTTCTCACTGCCTCCGGGCAAGCTCTTCAACTACACCATGATGATCATCTTCTACCCGATGTCCGCCCTCAACTGGATCCTGGCGGCGCTGAGTTGCGCGCTGTTCCTGGGTCTGGGCGCCTCGGGTGTGAACATCGACCCGACCGTGTGGCTGATGCTGTACGGCAACGCCTCCGCGCTGCAGATCGGTCTGTACGTCTGGAACCGCCGGCACAACGTCTCCCCGCACGAGCCGGAGGGCTCCGGCGGAGTGGCGGGCATGGCGATGTCCGCGCTGTCGGCGCCCATTTACGCGCGCTCCCTGATGGACGCCGTACTGCGCCGCAAGTCCAAGTTCGTGGTGACGCCCAAGGGCGATTCGGCCAGCCCGGACACACTGCTCGGGACCTTCCGCATCCACCTGTTCTTCATCCTGGTCTTCGGCGGTTCGATCGCCGCCGGTCTCACCCTGGGGCACTCGCACCCCGCGATGCTCGTCTGGGCCTCCTTCGCCCTGCTGATCACCGCGTCGCCGATCTTCGCCTGGCGGTACCAGCTGCGCCGGGCCAAGCGGGAGCCTGCTCCGTCGGCGCAGGAGCAGGCCGAGCCGCAGGACGCCCCGCTCGCGGTGCCGTACCAGCCGCGACCGCTGCCGGAGCGGCAGACGCCGCGGCACGGCACCGGACAGAAGCCCAACTGGGCCTCCTCGCAGGGAGGTTCGGACCTGGGCGACGACCAGACGATGCAGATCGCACTCGGGGGACTCGGGGGAAGTAAGGAATGAACGACCGTGCAGGCCACCGCCGCGCCCGTCGGCTCGCGATCGGGACGGCGGTGGTGCTGGCGCTGGCCGGGATGAACGGGCCCTGGCTCTACCGCTTCAGCACCGAGAAGTACCACCAGTACCAGATCAACAGACCCGAGTACAAAGCGGACAACGGGCACTGGCAGATCATCGAGTTCCCGAAGGAGTACCGCCAGGACACCATCCACGCGGCGCTGCTGCGGACGGGCAAGGTGCTGCTGGTCGCCGGGTCGGGCAACAACCAGGACAACTTCAACGCGAAGAAGTTCGACACCCGGATCTGGGATCCGGTGAAGGGCACGATCAAGAAGATCCCGACGCCGAAGGACCTGTTCTGCACCGGGCACACCCAGTTGGCCAACGGCAATCTGCTGATCGCGGGCGGCACCAAGCGCTACGAGAAGCTGAAGGGTGACGTCACCAAGGCCGGCGGGCTGATGGTGGTGCACAACGAGAACCCGGACAAGCCCATGACACTGCCCGCGGGGACCGTGTTCACCGGCAAGGAGAACGGCAAGACCTTCGTCTCCAAGGACCCGGTGCTGGTGCCCCGCGCGAAGAAGGTCTTCGACCCGAAGACCGGCCGGTTCCTGCGCAACGACCCCGGTCTCGGCCGGATCTACGTCGAGGCGAGGCTCAGCGGCACCAAGTACGAGACCGGTACCCAGGACAACTACACGATCCAGGGGCTGACCGGCGCCGACGCCCGCAACACCTACGGCATCGCGCAGAAACTCGCCCTGGACAAGAAGGACTTCCAGGGCATCCGGGACGCCTTCGAGTTCGATCCGGTCGCCGAGAAGTACATCAAGGTCGACCCGATGAACGAGGCCCGCTGGTACCCGACACTCACCACCCTGAGCGACGGCAAGATCCTCAGCGTCTCCGGGCTCGACGACATCGGTCAGCTGGTCCCGGGCAAGAACGAGATCTTCGACCCGGCGAGCAAGAAGTGGACGTACACGAAGAAGATCCGCCAGTTCCCGACCTACCCGGCGCTGTTCCTGATGCAGAACGGGAAGATCTTCTACTCGGGGTCCAACGCGGGCTACGGCCCGGACAACGTCGGCCGTGACCCGGGCATCTGGAACGTGGACACCAACCAGTTCACCAAGCTGCCCGGGCTCAGCGACGCCAACCGGATGGAGACGTCCGGGACGGTGCTGCTGCCGCCCGCGCAGGACGAGAAGTTCATGGTGATCGGCGGCGGCGGGGTCGGCGAGTCCAAGCTGTCCAGCAACAAGACGCGGCTGATCGACCTGAAGGCGAAGAACCCGCACTTCGTGGACGGGCCGACGCTGGAGAAGGGCACGCGCTATCCGCAGTCCTCGATCCTGCCGGACGACACGGTGCTGGTGTCCGGCGGTTCGGAGGACTACCGGGGGCGCGGCGCCTCCAACATCCTCCAGGCGCGGATCTACCACCCGGACACCAACTCCTTCGACCGGGTGGCGGATCCGCTGGTGGGGCGGAACTACCACTCCGGGTCGATCCTGCTGCCGGACGGGCGGGTGATGTTCTTCGGATCCGACTCGCTCTACGGCGACAAGGCCAACACCAAACCGGGCACGTTCGAGCAGCGGATCGAGATCTACACGCCGCCGTACCTCTACCGGGATTCACGCCCGTCGCTGTCCGGCGGTCCCCAGACCATCGCCCGCGGCGGGACGGGGACGTTCACGTCTCCGCAGGCCTCTGCGATCAAGAAGGTACGGCTGATCCGGCCGAGCGCGTCGACACATGTGACGGACGTCGACCAGCGGTCGGTCGCGCTGGACTTCACGACGTCCGGGAACAAGATCACGGTGACCATGCCGAAGAACCGGAACCTGGTGACGTCCGGCTGGTACATGCTGTTCGTCGACGACGATCAGGGGACGCCTTCGAAGGCGCAGTGGGTCAAGGTGCCGTAGCCGTCGGCTACTTGCTTGCCTTGGCAAGGGCGAGTGCGTAACTCGCCCACCACTGGCCCGCCTTCGGGCCCCCCTTGCAGGTGCCGTCCGACTCCCCCGGGCGCTTGACCCAGACGTAGGCGTCCACCAGGTCGTCCGCCGTCCTGGTCGTCGGGGTCTCGCCCAGCGCCCGGTCCGGGGGGTTGCACCAGCGTTCGGCCGGATCGCCGCCCGTGTAGGGGCCGTTGCCGTTGCGGCTGGTGTCGATGACGAAGTGCTTGCCGCCGACCTTGGCGGAGAGCTGCTTGCCGTAGGCGATGGAGTCCTGGGTGGGGTAGAAGTTGGAGACGTTGACGGCGAAGCCGTCGGCCCGGGCGATGCCCGCGCGGATGAGGGGCTGGAAGATCTGGTCCGGGTGGCCCCAGCCGGCGTTGCCCGCGTCCAGGTAGACCTTGGTCGACTTCAGCGACTTCAGCTTGTCGATCGCGTAGCCGAGCAGGTTGTAGCGCTCCTCCTGGAACTGGCCCTGGGTGCAGCCGTCCACCAGGTGCAGCACGGCGTCCGGTTCGAGGACGACCATCACCGCGCGGTCCTCGATGCCGGCGGCCACCGCGTCGATCCAGGCGCGGTAGGCGTTGCCGTCGGAGGCGCCGCCCTGGGAGTACTGGCCGCAGTCGCGGTGCGGGATGTTGTAGAGGACGAGCAGGGCGGTGCGGCCCGCCTTGTCGGCGGCCTCGGTGAAGCCCCGGGCCTCCTGCTCGGGGTTCTCCGGGCCGATCCACTCGCCGGTCGGCTGCTCGGCGATCTTGCGGATCTGCTCGGCGTCGGTGTCCTTGCCGGACTTCGCGTACGCCTTCACCTGCCGGGCCGCGTTGCTGTCCGGGTTGACCCAGAACGGGTCGCTCTCCTTGGGCTGTTGGGTGATCGTCGCGCCGGCCTTGTGGTCGCCGCCGCCTCCTGAGGAGGAGCATCCGGCGACCAGCAGCACAGCCCCCAGCGCGGTCGCACACGCCCCCCTGCTGCCGTACATCCAACCCCCCCTTGGGTGCAACGGTCGTGGTATCAATCCTGACATACGACCCGAGCCGCCCACGAGGCCGTCCCGGCCTTGTCGGCGACCTGTTACACCTCGGAAAGACCTACAGCGCCCGTGAAGGCGCGGGCCACCAGCACGTATGACGGAGAGCCACCACAGCGGGACCTGGCGTCATTCACCCTCTAGGCTCCGGTGCTCGTCCGTTCTAGAGTCGTCTCAGATGGCCCGAGCCCCGGTCGGCAGCGCATCACTGCGGCCCCGAACCTCCCGCGCCGGCGCCGGGTCACTCCCGCAGCCCGAGCGCGCGCGGTTGAGGACCGGCCCGGTCGGCGGCTTCAGGGGAGCGGGCCGCCGACCGGGCCGGGTGCTCCGGCCGTACCCGCGGTCAGGCTTTGCGGCGCCTGACGACGAACACCAGACCGCCACCGACGAGCAGCGCGCCCGCGCCCACCGCGGCGGCGACGGGCAGCACGCTGCTGCTGCCGGTGCTGGCGAGGGAGCCGGTCGCGGCCGTGTCGGCCACCGTCTGGGTCGTGGGGGCGTTGCCGTCGTCGCTACCCGACGTGGTGGCGGACGCGGAGGGCGAGGCGCCGGTGTCGCTGCCGGCGCCCTTGACCTTGACGGTGACGGCCGCGGTGTCGTTGGCGTGGTTGTGGTCGAAGGTCATGACGTTGCCGTACGCCGTCATCGCCTTGACCTCACCGGTGGTGGTCTTCGCACCCTTGCGGATCTTCAGGCCGAAGTGGAAGGTACGGGTGTCCCCGACGGCGAAGGTGTTGTCGTGGGGATCGCAGACGTACTGCGGTGCCCCCGGCGTCTGTTCGCCGGAGCCCGCCTGCGCTTCCTCGCTCCACACGCTGCACTCCTTGGGGATCTCCACCGCCTTGGTGCCGGTGGGAACGGTGAACAGCAGCGCCGGCTGGTCGTCGCTGAGGTTGTAGTGAACCCAGCCCGGGCCCTCGTTGCTGAGGGAGATGTCGACGGGGACCACATCACCCGGCGCACCCTTGGCCTTGTCACCGCCGGCCACCATGTCGGCGGTGCTGTCGACGGTGATCACCTGGCGGCCGGTCTTCGATCCGCCGGGGGTCGCCGGGCCGTCCTCGACCAGGGAGAGCTTGTTGTCGCCGGACAACATCCCGGCGGGGTCACCGGGCGAGGCCAGGACGTCGTCCTGGAAGTACTCGAACAGCGCCTGGCTGCCGACGTCCAGCTTGACCGGCTGCTGAAGGCGGTAGCGCTTGCCCGGCTCGAGCACCGTGTCGAAGGTGCACAGCGCCTGCTGGGTCGCCTGGTAGTCGGGGTCCCTGACCGTGGAGTAGACGCAGTTGGAGTAGCGGTCCGCGTACGAGAGTCCGACGGTGGTACGCATCTGCAACTGGGCGCCATGGGCGGGCAGCGAGCCGGTGTTGCTGATGGTGACCGGGTTCTCGATCGTGGAGCCGGGCTTGTCGCCCTTGCGGTCGGTCAGCCGGTTGACCGACAACTCCACGTTGCCCGCGGTCACTTCGACGTCGGTGGAGACCACGGTTCCGTTCGACGACGTGCCACTCAGGGTCACCGTGCCTTTGGTGCCGAGCGGGGTGCCGGGCTTCGCTCTCAGGTCCAGGATGTAGCCCGCGTTGCTGCCCTCCTTGACGTTGGCGATCGTGGACCAGGTGTAGGTGTCGACCGACTCCCCGTCGGCCGTGACCCAGTCCTTGACCTTGCTGAAGTCCGCTTTGATGGTGACGTCCTTCGCGGCTCCGGGGCCGTCGTTGTACAGACCCCAGCTGATCTGCGGCGGATCCTGGGCCGGGATGGGAATGCCGATGTCGTCGTTCCATACGGAGATGTGCACCACCGGCCCGTCCGCGGCCTGCGCGGACGTGGTGGGCAGCCATGCGGCGACGGCGGCCGCGAAGGCGGCCAGCACCGCCCCCACCTTGCGCTGACGGTTGGTCATCCGTGTCCCTCCCCACGGGACGCCTCTCGTCCCGCCACCCTTCAGACACCCCAGGGACGCCAAGGGTTGTCCAGGAGTTCGAGTCACCCCCGCGCGTTCTACAGTCCGCTGCCCGTCAGGTACGCCGACACCACCACGTTCGCCGTGTAGCTGCCGCGCGCCCGGTCGAAGCTGCCGCCGCAGGTGATCAGCCGCAGCTCGGCCCGCCCCGACTGGCGCTGCCCGTAGGCCTTCTGGGCGTCGAAGCCGTCGCGGGCGATGACCC
The DNA here is from genome assembly GCF_040612015.1 of Streptomyces sp. NPDC006476. NCBI lineage: Bacteria > Bacillati > Actinomycetota > Actinomycetes > Kitasatosporales > Streptomycetaceae > Streptomyces > Streptomyces sp. NPDC006476. The sequence goes on from NZ_JBEXPK010000015.1 coordinate 8,479, forward strand.
GCACGTCGTCGACGGTGAACTCGGCGACCTTGCCGTCGTCCCGGACCACCCGGACCGTCTCGCCGGGCTTCAGCACGCTGAGCCGGTAGAAGACGGCGGGCCGGGTCTCGGTGTCGACGTGCCCGACCATCAGCGCCGTGCCGGCCGCCCCGGGCCTGGCCCCGGCCGCGTACCACCCGACCACGCCCGCCTGGTCGAAGGGCGGCGGATCGACCGCCCCCTTCGCGTCCAGGCCCCGCGCCACCACCGGCGCCTGCACCCGCAGGTCGGGAATGTCCAGCCGCTGCGGCAGCGCGTCGCCCAAGGGGCGTACCGCGGGCGGGAGTTCCGCGTCCGGCGGGCGTCCGACCGCCGCCATGTCGCCGGTGGCCGGCGCGGATATGCCCTGCCGCAGGTCGGTGACGCCCCGCCCCCAGAGCCACAGCCCGAGCAGCAGTACCGCCCAGGCCACGCCCGTCAGCAGCCGGCCCGAGCCGGAGGACCGCTCGTGTTCGGACATGGTCAGCCCGTTCCGCGTCTCCGGCGCCCGCTGAGCACGGCGACGGCGGCAGCGGCGGCCCCGGCCAGCACCAGGCCGGTCACCGCGTGTGCGGTACCGGGGCCGGCCGCGTGCGCGTCGGTGGCGGCGAGGTGTGCGGTGCCGCCACCGCCGGCGGGCACGGGGGCGACCGGCGAGGAGGGCGAGGTGGGAGTCGCCGGCCGGCCCGTGCCCTGGACGACGGTGATCGTGCTCTTGCGCTCGGAGCTGCCGCAGGTGATCGTCACGTCGTAGGTGCCCACGGTGAGGGACGAGCGGATGCGGGTCTCGCCGACGAGCGCGCCGTCCGTGACGGCGAGCCGGACGTCCGCGACGAAGGCGGCGGAGACGGCAGTGGCGGTCTTCTCGGCGCAGTCGCCGACCCGCAGGGCGACATCGCTGCCGGGCGCCGGGGAGGCCGGGGTGACCGACACGCCCCCGTCCCGCGCGTGAGCCGCCGGGGCGAAGGAGACGACCGCCGCAGCCACCGCCGCCGCACAGAGAGTGATTCTTGCTGAACCCATCGTGAACCTCCAGACACCTGGAGACTCCCCCGTGCGGCGGGGCCCCGCATCCGCAGCGGGGCCCGTGCTGCTCCGAACGGGTGGTGACGGGTTTCAGACCCGCTCGACGAGATCCGCGATCGAGTCCACGACCTTGGACGGCCGGTAGGGGAAGTCCTCGATCTGCTCCGGCCGGGTCAGCCCGGTGAGCACCAGGAACGTCTGCATCCCGGCCTCCATGCCGGCCAGCACGTCGGTGTCCATGCGGTCGCCGATCATCGCGCTGGTCTCGGAGTGGGCGCCGATCGCGTTGAGCCCGGTGCGCATCATCAGCGGGTTGGGCTTGCCCGCGAAGTACGGCTTCCTGCCGGTCGCCTTGGTGATGAGCGCGGCGACGGCGCCGGTGGCGGGCAGCGGCCCCTCGGTGGAGGGGCCGGTCTCGTCGGGGTTGGTGGCGATGAAGCGGGCGCCGTCCTGGATGAGCCGTACGGCCTTGGTCATGGCCTCGAAGGAGTACGTGCGGGTCTCGCCGAGGACCACATAGTCGGGCTCGTGGTCGGTCAGGACGTACCCGATGTCGTGCAGGGCGGTGGTCAGGCCCGCCTCGCCGATGACATACGCCGAGCCGCCCGGCCGCTGGTCGTCCAGGAACTGGGCGGTGGCCAGGGCCGAGGTCCAGATGGACTCGACCGGCACGTCCAGCCCCATGCGCCGCAGGCGGGCGTGCAGGTCGCGCGGGGTGTAGATGGAGTTGTTGGTCAGCACCAGGAAGGGCCGTCCGGACTCGCGCAGCTTCTTCAGGAAGGCGTCGGCACCGGGGATCGGTACGCCCTCGTGGATGAGCACACCGTCCATGTCGGTGAGCCACGACTCGATGGGCCTGCGTTCTGCCATGTGCGCGTTCTCCTGCCGTACGCCCGTGCGCGGTGCTGCCTGGGCTCCCCAGCCTAGACACTGGCCAGATCTTGGGGAACGGCCGTCTCAGCGGCGCCTTCCGGGCCTGCGGGCCAGCAGCAGCCCGCCACCGGTGACGAGGAGGACGGCGGTGACGGCGGCGAGGACGGCACCGGGGGTGCCGAGGCCGGTGCGGGCGAGTTCGTCGGCGAAGGGCAGATCCGGGAGGGGGCCCGGCGAGGCGGAGGGGCTGGACGGGCCGGGGGTGGAAGCGTCCGGGGCGCCCTGCGCGACACGGAAGCGGTAGTCGCCGGACTGGCCGACCCAGTCGCCGTCGTCCTGGTGCCGCTGGACGACGGCCGCGTTGACGGTGACGTCGTTCGGGGCGGTGTCGGGGGCGAGAGCGAGACGGACCTTGACGCTGACGGTCCGGCGAGGGCCGACGGTGAAGCCGGGGAGGCCGTCGTCGAAGGCGCCGACGAGTTCGTCCTCGTCGGTCCGCACGAAACGAACGGGGTGCGGGTGGCCGTCATCGTGGGTGTCGTAGAAGTCCAGGCGGGGCTGGTCCGGCTTCAGGGCCCGCTTGTCGTCGACGAGCACGACGACGGGGTGGACGGCCGCGCAGGTCCGGGTGGTGGTGTTGGTGAGGTCCAGGTACCAGGTGCCGTAACCGCCGCCGGCCTCGTAGGTGTCGGGGCCGCCGCGGATCCGGGAGGTGAGGGGGAAACGGCCGCCCTCGGAGCAGCTCGGGACGGGGGCGGCGGACGCGGGGGTCGCCGCGGGGAGGAGGAGGGCGGCTGCTGCTAGGCAGGGGGACAGGGGCGTGTGCAGTCGCATGAACACATGACCATGCCGGGTGCGGGCGGCGGTTTCGGTGTGCCGCTCCGTACGGCGCCCTCGATCCCCTCGATCGGCCGAGACGGGCGCCGGCGGCTCCGGCTCAGCCGTCCGCCCGCCCGAACAGCGGCGCCAGCAGCAGCTGCGCCGCACCCTCGGCGACCTCGCCGGAGGCGAGCCGCACCGGCACCGGCTCCTCGCCGCCGCGCCGGGCCCGCTCCTCGACGACGGCGGCGACGCCCCGTACGAAGGCCTCGGGCGCGGCGGCGACGGTACGGCCGCCCAGCAGGACGACGTCCACGTCGAGCAGCGCGACCAGGTTGCCGGCCCCGACGCCGAGCACCCGGGCCGCCTCGGCGAGGTCACCGCGAGCCACGGCGTCGAGACACAGCACCTCGACACAGCCCCGGTTGCCGCAGCCGCACAGGGGTCCGTCGAGCCGGACCACCTGGTGCCCGAACTCTCCGGCGCCGGTCCGGGCACCGCGGTGGACGGTGCCGCCGATCACCAGCCCGGCCCCGAGCCCCGTACTCAGATGCAGATACGCGAACGATCCGCGCTCCCCGGCGACGGCGAACCCCAGCGCGGCGGCATTGGTGTCCTTGTCGACGACGACCGGCGTCCCCAGCCGCCCCGCGAGCGCGTCCCGCAAGGGGAAGCCGTCCCACTCAGGGAACCCGGTGACCCGGTGCAACACCCCACGGGCGTGATCGAGGGGCCCGGGGAGAGCGACGCCCACGCCGAGGAGGGAGCGGGGCGGAGGTGCGATTGGGCGTACGACCGCCGACGCCTCGGCGAGGTGGCCGAGTGCCGCCCCGCCGTCCGCCGACGGCTTGACTCCCCCGGCGCCCGTCAACGCCTCGGCGTCGCCGACGCCGGTCAACGCCTCCACCTCCCGGGCCACCGTCCGCACCACCGCCTCCGCCCCCGCCCCGAAGTCCAGCGCGGCCCGCCGCTCCCCCACCACGGTCCCCGTCAGGTCGACCAGCACCGCCCGCAGCTCGTCCCGGTCCAGATGCACTCCGACCGCGTGCCCGGCCTCCGGCACCAGCCGCAGCACCGTCCGCGGCTTGCCGCCCGTCGAGGCGCGGTGCCCCGCCTCCGCCACCAGACCGTCGGCCCGCAGCCGCGCGGTGATCTTGCTGACGGCCTGCGGGGTGAGTCCCGTCCGCTCGGCGAGCTCGAGCCGGCTGATGCCGTCCGCGTCGGCGGTGCGCAGCAGGTCGAGGACGAGGGCGGCATTGTGGCTGCGCAGGGCGAGAAGGTTCACCCCTCCATTCAGGTTCACGCCTCCATTGTCTTCGCCACTTGCGCTTTGGCAACAGCGTTGCGAAAGTGGAGGGCATGACTGGTACGACTGCCTCTCCCCGCCGCGTCGGCCTCGTCGGCTACGGGCTCGCGGGCTCTGTCTTCCACGCCCCGCTGATCGCCGCCACCGAGGGCCTCGTCCTCGACACGGTGGTCACCTCCAACCCGGAGCGGCAGGAGCAGGCCCGCGCCGAGTTCCCGGACGTGCGCCTCGCGGCCACCCCCGACGAGCTGTTCGCGCGGTCCGCCGAGCTGGACCTGATCGTCATCGCCTCGCCGAACAAGACGCACGTGACGCTGGCGGCCACCGCGCTCAAGGCCGGCCTCCCGGTCGTCGTCGACAAGCCGATCGCCGGCACCGGGGCCGAGGCCCGCGAGCTCGCCGCCCTCGCCGAGGACCGCGGGCTCCTTCTCTCCGTCTTCCAGAACCGCCGCTGGGACAACGACTTCCTCACCCTCCGACAGCTCCTCGACGAGGGCGAGTTGGGGGACGTGTGGCGGTTCGAGTCCCGCTTCGAGCGGTGGCGCCCACAGCTCAAGGGCGGCTGGCGCGAGTCCGGCGACCCCGCGGAGATCGGAGGTCTGCTGTACGACCTCGGCAGCCATATCGTCGACCAGGCCCTGACCCTCTTCGGCCCCGTCACCGCTGTGTACGCCGAGTCGGACGTCCGCCGCCCCGGCGCCGAGGCCGACGACGACACCTTCATCGCCCTCACCCACGCCGGCGGCGTCCGCTCCCACCTCTACGTCTCCGCCACCACCGCCCAACTCGGCCCGCGTTTCCGGGTGCTGGGCTCCAAGGCGGGGTACGTCAAGTACGGCCTCGACCCCCAGGAGGCGGCCCTGCGCGAGGGCGAGCGCCCGGGTCCGGACTGGGGGCGGGAGCCCGAGTCGGCGTGGGGCCGGGTCGGCTCCGGGGAGTCCCCGGCGACCGGCGGCGGCACTCCCGTACCAACCCTGCCCGGGGACTACCCCGCGTACTATGCGGCCGTGACCAGGGCCCTCGACGGCGACGGCGCCAATCCGGTGACCGCCGCGGAGGCGGCCGCCGCGCTCGACGTGCTCGAGGCGGCCCGCCGTTCGGCCCGCGAGGGAGTGGTGGTGAAGCTGTGACGCACAACACCGAGCTGACCCCGAAGTTCCACCCGGAGCTCACCCCGCCGCTGGAGGAACTGGAGGCGCAGGAACGGCGCCTGGTCTTCCGGCAGTTCACCCACGAGGACGCGTGGGCCCTGGGTTCCCTGCTCGTCGAACTGGCCCGGGAACGCCAGGCCCCGGTCGCCATCGACATCCACCGCGCCGGCCAGCAGCTCTTCCACGCCGCCCTGCCCGGCTCCACCCCCGACAACGACGCCTGGATCGCCCGCAAGCGCCGGGTCGTCGAACGCTACGGTTCCGCGTCCTACCTGGTCGGCGCCCGTTTCCGCGCCAAGGGCACGACCTTCGAGGACTCCTCCCGCCTCGACCCGGACGAGTACGCGGCCCACGGCGGCTCCTTCCCGATCACCGTCGAGGGCGTCGGCGTGATCGGCGCGGTGACGGTGAGCGGACTGCCGCAGCTGCAGGATCACCGGCTGGTGGTGGAGGCGCTGGAGGAGTTCCTCAAGCGCTGACGCCCGCAAGGGGAAGATCCTGGGCCCTCCTCCGGTTGGCAACCGTTGTACGTGGTTGTAAGCGGTTGTACGTGCCACCGACCGGAGGGAAGGGAACCCGTGAGTGACACCCTGAAGGAATCCGTCGGCCGCTACGGCGTCTGGAGCGTCGCCCTGCGCTCGGAGGACCCGTCCCGCCGCGGCGAACTCGCGGAAGCCGCAGCCGAGTTGGAGCAGCTCGGCTACGGCGCCGTCTGGCTCGGCGGCAGCAGCGCGCCCCGGCACGCCACACCCCTTCTCGAGGCGACCTCGACGCTCACCGTCGGCACCAGCATCCAGTCCATCTGGCAGTACGAGGCGGTGGAGAGCGCGGCGGGCTACGCCGGCCTGGAGTCGTCCCACCCCGGCCGCTTCGTCCTGGGCCTGGGCGTGAGCCACGCCAAGCTCGCGGACCAGTACCGCCGCCCGTACTCCGCGCTGGTCGCCTACCTCGACGCCCTCGACGAGGCGGGCGTCCCCGCCGACCGCCGTCTGCTGGCCGCCCTGGGCCCGCGCAGCCTGGAGCTGGCCCGCGACCGCGCGGCGGGCTCGATCCCGTATCTGGTCACCCCCGAACACACGGCGTACGCCCGCGAGATCCTGGGCGAATCCCCGCTGCTGGCCCCGGAGTTGAAGGTGGTCCTGGAAACGGACCCGGCCCGGGCCCGCGCGGTGTCCCGCGACTACCTGGCCATGTACCTGGCCCTCCCCAACTACACCAACAATTTCCTCCGCCACGGCTTCACGGAGGAGGACCTGGCCAACGGCGGCAGCGACCGCCTGGTCGACGCGGTCTTCGCCTGGGGCGACGAAACCACCATCAACACCCGCATCAACGCCTTCTTCGCAGCGGGCGCCGACCACGTGGCCCTACAGGTGGTCGACGGCGGCGCCCGCGACCACCTCCCACGAGAGTCCTGGCGCCGCCTCGCGTCTCTACTGGCCTAGCTGTCAGGGGCGCAGGGAACTGCGCGATCAGCCACAACGAACCCGCACTCGCCCGCGTCGCGCAGCTCCCCACCCCTCAGGCATCCTTAAGCTCCTGCCGCTGCCGCCCCAGCCCCGAAATCTCCAGCTCGACCACATCCCCGGCCCGCAAGAACGGCTTGGGCTCGGGCTGCCCCAACGCCACCCCCGCCGGCGTACCGGTATTGATGACGTCCCCGGGATACAGCGTCATGAACTGACTGACGTACCGCACGACTTCCCCCACGGGAAAGATCTGCTCCGCCGTCGTCCCGTCCTGCTTCAACTCCCCGTTGACCCACAGCTTCAACGACAGCGCCTGCGGATCCGGCACCTCGTCCGCCGTCACCAGCCACGGCCCCAGCGGGTTGAACGTCTCGCAGTTCTTCCCCTTGTCCCAGGTCCCGCCCCGCTCGATCTGGAACTCCCGCTCGGACACGTCGTGCGCGACGGCGTACCCGGCGACGTGCGCGAGCCCTTCGTCCGCCGACTCCAGATAGCGGGCCGTACGTCCGATGACGACCGCCAGTTCGACCTCCCAGTCGGTCTTCACCGAGCCGCGGGGAACCAGCACCGTGTCGTTCGGGCCGACCACCGTGTCCGCGGCCTTGAAGAAGATGACCGGCTCGGCGGGCGGCTCGGCCCCGGTCTCGCGCGCGTGGTCGTGGTAGTTGAGCCCGATGCACACGATCTTGCCGATCCGCCCGAGCGGCGAACCGACCCGCAGCCCCGCCGCATCCAGAGCAGGCAGTTCACCGGCGTCGCCCGCGGAGCGGATCCGCGCGAGTGCCGCGTCGTCGGCGAGCACCGTCCCGTCGATGTCGGCCACGAGACCCGACAGGTCCCGCAGCACCCCCTCGGCATCGAGCAGTGCGGGCGTCTCCGCTCCCGCCGTACCGACTCGCAGCAGCTTCATGGTCACAGTCTCCCTCGATCGCGGGCGCCCGCCCGATGGGTGCAGCCATCGGAGGACTGGTCGATCCTCCAAGCTCGGCGTGCGGTATGCAATACCCGGTTCACGTACTGGACCGTAGCCCCGTCACCGGTACAGCACGGCCCGCTCCACCGCGCTCCACGCCGTACTGGTGACGACGTACAGCGCGGCCGCCAGCGGCACCACGGCCACGGTGAAGAGCGTGGCGAAGGACATGAACGGCATCGCCTTGGTCACCGCTCCCAGCCCCGGAACCTGCTCCCCCTCCCCCGCCGGCACGGGGCTGCCGACGGCCATCGTCCGCTTGGTGCGCCGGTAGTTGAAGGCGGCCACCGCCGCGACCACGACGAACAGCCCCAGGTACACGAGTCCCGCCGCCCCGAACACGCCCCCGCTCCCGAGCGCGTCGGCCCACCGCCCGCCGAGCGGCGCGACGAGCAGCCGGTGGTCGAGCAGGCCGTTGCTCTCCCCGCCGATCCTCGGGCTGGAGAAGAGGTGGTACAGCAGGAAGAACGCGGGCAGCTGCAGCAGCCCGGGGAGGCATCCCGACAGCGGCGACACCTTTTCCTCCGCGTGCAGTTCCAGCACCGCCTTCTGCAGCTTCTCGGGGTCCTTGGCGTGCTGTCTGCGCAGCTCGGCGATCTTCGGCTGCAGGGCGGTCCGGGCCTTCTGCCCGCGGGCCGAGGCCCGGGACAGAGGATGCACGAGGAGTCGTACGAGCGCAGTGAACAGGACGATCGCGGCGGCCGCCGCCGCGGCGCCGAACAGCGGTTGGAGCAGGTCGGCGAGCTGGTCGACGACGTCGGCGAAGACGGTGAAGACGGACATGGGTGAACCCTCCGAGGGTCATGCCGGGGTGAGAGCGGTGCTTGCGGCATGACGACCCGCGCGGGGTCACGGACGTGTCCCTACGCGACGGTCGCCGGGAGGGCGGTTCCGGGGGCTCGGGGCCGGGTGCGTCCTCTGGCGTCGGGGTCGCGCTGGGGCAGGAAGGCCGTACGACGGGCCCGGTCCCGTATCGCCGTACGCACGCGTGTCGGCGGCACGGCGGGGGCGATCCGCGCGGCGACCAGCGCGCAGGCGGCGAGCGCGGCACCGACGGCCGCGGTGGCGGCGAGGGCGACGGTGGCGGTGAGGGTGCCGGCGTCGAGGAGCGCGAGCTGGAGGAGCAGCAGGAGGAGCACGGCGAGGGGACGCGCGGAGAGGCGGTCGCGGAGCACACGGTCGCTATACATGCGTTCCCGGGCCGCACGCTCGCGGATCATGCCCCTCCCCCCTAGGCGCTCGTGGTCGCCACCGGCTCCAGCAGACGCTTCGGCTTGAGCAGCGCCTTGCTGACCGGATCGGCCGGGTCCGGACTGAGACCGGGTCCCGGCACCATGAGAACGTCGGCGACCGGTACGAGAGTTCCGCACGCGGGACATTCGCCGTACGGCCCGAGTTCGGTGCCGCAGTCGGCGTGCCGGAAGTAGCGCATCCGGGGCTCGTGGAAGTGCTCGCGGCCCCAGATGCCGAGCGAGCGGAGGGCCGGCCACAGGGCGATGCCGCGCTCGGTGATGACGTACTCGTCACGCGGCGGCGACTCCTGGTAACGGCGCTTCTCGAGGATCCCCTCCGCGGTCAGCGTCTGGAGACGGGCGGCGAGGACCGCGCGCGGGATGCCGAGGTGGACGAGGAAGTCGTTGTAGCGCCGGACGCCGTAGAGCGCGTCGCGGATCACCAGCAGCGTCCACCGCTCGCCGATGACCTCCAGCGCGCGGGCGATGGAGCACTCCTGTGTCGCGTAGTCCTTGCCCAGTGCCATGCCGTCCACTGTAACCATTTTTCTCGAGGTTGGTTCAATGACCGAACCTACGGTGTTACGGTGGCCCACATGACTAGGTTCAATGAACGAACCCTCACCCCCTCCGAGGCCCCGCACGCCAGCCCCGCACCCCACCGGACCGCCTCCCACCAAACCGCCTCCCAGCCAGCCGCACCCCATCCCGAGGCGCCCCCTCATCCCCGCGCCACCCTCGCCCTGACCAGCGCGGCGACCGCCGTGACGCTGATGACGTACACCGCGCCGATCGTCACGCTCCCCGACACCGCCGCCGCCCTCCACACCCCGCTCTCCGCGCAGGCCTGGCTCATCAACGGCACCCCGCTCGGCCTCGCCGCCCTCCTCCTGGTGGCGGGCAGCCTGGCCGACGACTACGGTCGCCGCCGGATCTTCCTCCTCGGCACCCTCACCCTCGGCATCACCACGGCCCTGGGCGCCCTGGCCTCCTCCACCTGGCTCTTCACCCTGGCCCGCGTCGCGCAGGGCGCGGCGAGCGCGGCGATCCTGGCGAGCAGCCTCGGTCTGCTGGTGCACGCCTTCCCGACCCCCCGCGGCCGCCTGCACGCGACCGGAGTCTGGGGCGCCTTCGTCAGCGGCGGCATCGCGGCGGGCCCCCTGCTCGCGGGCTCCCTGCCGAGTTGGCGGTTCGCGTACGGCGTCCTGGGCGCCGCGACTTTGCTGGTCACGGCGCTGAGCGTCCGTACGCTGTCGGAGTCCCGCTCCCCGAGAGGCGGACGCCCCGACATCGTGGGCGCACTGACCTTCGGCCTGGCGCTGGTCTCCCTGGTGGCGGCACTCACGCTGGGCCGCGACGGCTGGCTGCGCCCCGAGGTCGGCCTGCTGTTCCTGGCGACCGTCGTCCTGCTGGGCCTGTTCGCCCTGGTGGAACTCCGCACGGCGACCCCGATGATCGACCTGACCCTGCTGCGCCGCCCCGGCTTCCTGGCCTCCTCGGCCGGCGGACTGTTCACGGGCCTGGCGGTGATCGGCCTCTTCAGCTTCTTCCCGGTCCTCTTCCAGCAGGTGCTCGGCCTGACCCCCATGGACACGGCCTGGCTGTTCCTGCTCTGGTCCGGCCTGTCCTTCCTGGTCGCCCTCCAGGCCAAGCGCCTGGCCGGCCGCGTGCCGCCCCGCCACCAGCTCGCCGCGGGCTTCACCCTGCACGCCGCAGGTGTCCTGACGATGCTCGGCGCCATCGACTCCGGCACCTGGCACCGCCTTCTGCCGGGCCTCGTCCTCGGGGGCGTGGGCAGCGGCCTGCTCAACGCCGCCCTGCCCCTGCTCTCCGTCGAATCCGTCCCGGCGGCCCGCGCGGCCATGGGCTCCGGCGCCCAGCAGACCTTCCGCTACATCGGCTCCTGCGCCGGCGTCGCCCTGACGATCGCCATCGTCACGTCCTCCGGGGGCGGCCTGGGCCACGGCGCGAACGTCGCTCTGGTGGTGTCGGCGGGGATGGCGCTGCTGGCGGCGGTGGCGGTGCTGGCGCTGCGGGAGCGCGCCTGAGGCGGCTGAACTCCCCACGCCCGTCCATGACTCAGCCCCTCGGCCGCATCGACACCAGCTTCCCCCACACCACCATCCGGTACCGGGACGTGAACTCCGGTGTGCACGTCGTCAGCGTGATGTAGTAGCCGGGTTGGCCGTAGCCGTGACCCGGCTTGACGACAGAGCGCGGAATCGGCCGTATGACCCCGGAGTCCCGCGCCGAGGTCTGCGGCAGGGTCTTGTCGACCGAGTACGTGTACGTCGCCTCGCGCGTCTCCACCTCCACCAGGTCCCTGATCCGCAGGTGGTTGAGGTAGCGGAACGGCTCGCCGTGGGTGTTGCGGTGGCCGGCGAGGGCGAAGTTGCCCGCCTGGCCCGGCTGAGCGGTGCCGCGGTAGTGGCCGACGTACCCCTTGTTGAGGACCGCCTGCTTGCCGACACCTTCGGCGACGGGGACGCGCAGGCCGAGGCGCGGGATGATCAGCACGGCGTACGCCTGGGACCAGGAGGGGCTCGACTCCCGTACGGCGGTGGTCCGTCGCCCCGTACCACCGCCCCCGCCGCCCGAGCCGCCGTACGACCGCGGGACCGCCGGCGTCACGGCCGTACCCGACCCGCCGCCACCACCCTCCGCGCCTCCCCCGCCCTGCCCCCACTCCCGCTCCAGCGCCTCCACCTTCCGCTCGGCGCCCCGCTTGGCCTCCCGGTTGGTCCACCACAGCTGGTGGACGACGAGGAGGAGCAGCACCACCCCGACGGTGACGAGGAGTTCGGCCCCGCTCCACAGCGCGCGCCGGCGCCGGGCCGAGCGGCGCCGGGTGCTGTGCTGCACGACGGGAACGCGCATCCGCAGACCTCCTCGCGCCGCCTCCTGGACCGGGCCTCGCACCGGGCCGCCCGCACCATAAGGGGCCGACCCTCAACTCACCAGCCACACGCACCGTTCGGCGGTTGTTCGGTACTTCGTACATAGGTTTTAGAAAGGGCTGTCGTAGCTATCGACAACCCCACCCGTCACACCCGATGCTTCGTGCTGGCACCAACGGGACAGGCCACCACGCCGGGCCTCGCGACCGGTTCAGGGACCGGTGCGCCCAGGCCCGTGAGCGAAGCGGAGTAGCAGCCATGATCAGACGCAGAACCCTGCTGGCCGCGGCCGGCGGCACCCTCCTCGGCAGCGCCCTCGCGACCGGCACCGCACGCGCGGACGCCACGATCAGCGTCAGCCCCGGAACGTCGTACGGCACCTGGGAGGGCTGGGGCACCTCGCTGGCCTGGTGGGCGAACGTCTTCGGCGGCCGGGACGACTTCGCCGACATCTTCTTCACCACCAAGTCGACGACGTACAACGGCACTTCACTTCCCGGCCTCGGCCTGAACATCGCCCGCTACAACCTGGGCGCGAGCAGCTGGAACAGCGTCGGCGGCACGACCATGGTCGCCTCCCCCAACATCCCCGCCTTCAAGCAGATCGAGGGCTACTGGCAGGACTGGAACAACGAGGACCCCACCTCCTCGGCCTGGAAGTGGACCGCGGACGCCACCCAGCGCGCGATGCTGACGAAGGCGGTGGCCCGCGGCGCGACCACCGAGCTGTTCGCCAACTCCCCCATGTGGTGGATGTGTCTGAACCACAACCCCTCCGGCGCCTCGGACGGCGGCAACAACCTCCAGTCCTGGAACTACCGCCAGCACGCCTCCCACCTCGCCGCGGTCGCCCTCTACGCCAAGAACAACTGGGGCGTGAACTTCGCGACCGTCGAGGCCTTCAACGAGCCCAGCTCCAGCTGGTGGACGGCGACCGGCACGCAGGAGGGCTGCCACATCGACTCGACCGTCCAGTCCGCCGTACTGCCGTACCTGCGCAGCGAGTTGGACAAGCGGGGTCTGACGGGCACCAAGATCTCCGCGTCCGACGAGACGAGTTACGACCTCGCCCGCACCACCTGGAACTCCTTCAGCTCCACCACGAAGGGGTACGTGGACCGCGTCAACGTCCACGGCTACCAGGGCTCCGGCGGCCGCCGCGACCTGCTCTACACGGACGTGGTCACCACGGCGGGCAAGGCCCTGTGGAACTCCGAGACCGGCGACAACGACGGCACCGGCTACACCCTCGCCTTCAACCTCCTCTACGACTTCCGCTGGCTGCACCCCACCGCCTGGGTCTACTGGCAGGTCATGGACCCGTCCACCAACTGGGCGATGATCGCGTACGACGCGAGCACCCTGCAGGCGGGTGCGGTGCAGACGAAGTACTACACGATGGCCCAGTTCAGCCGGCACATCCGCCCCGGCATGAAGATCCTCGACACGGGCGTGAGCAACGCGGTGGCGGCCTACGACTCCTCCGCCAGGCGCCTGGTGATCGTCGCCCTCAACACCTCGACCTCCGCCCAGACCCTGACCTTCAACCTCTCCAACTTCACGACCGTGAGCGGCGGTTCGGGCGGTCTGGTGCCGCGCTGGAACACGGTGACGACGGGCGGCGACCTCTACAAGTCGTACTCGGACACCTACTTGAGCGGAAAGACGGTCGCCGTCCCCTTCGCCGCGAAGGCGGTGCAGACCCTGCAGATAGACGGGGTGGTGATCTGACTGGGAAGCCGTACTTCCCCCCACGGGAACCGCGGTCCGGGGCCCGCCCCCGGACCGCGCCCCGGACCACGTCCCGGACCGCGTCCCGGGCCTGGTCTCGCCGCGCTCGCGCTCGGCGGTTTCGGCATCGGCCTGACCGAGTTCGTGATCGCCGGCCTGCTCCCCCAGGTCGGCCGCGACCTCCAGGTGTCCGAGGCCACCGCGGGCCAGCTGATCTCCGGATACGCCCTCGCGGTGGCCGTCGGCGCGATCGCGCTCACCGCCCTCACGGCCGGCCTGCACCGCAAGGCGGTCCTGATCGGCCTGGTGGCCCTGTTCGTCGCCGGCAACCTGCTCAGTGCCGTAGCCCCGAACTACCCGGTGATGCTTCTGGGCCGCGTGGTGGCCGCCCTCTGCCACGGCACGTTCTTCGGCATCGGCTCCCTGGTGGCCCGCCGCATCGTCCCGCCCCAGCGGGCCTCCCGCGCCGTCGCGGTGATGTTCGCCGGCCTGACCGTCGCGAACGTCCTCGGCGTCCCCTTCGGCGCCCTGATCGGCGAACGCTGGGGCTGGCGCGCGACGTTCTGGGCGATCACGGGGATCGGGGTGGTGGCCCTGGCCGCCATAGCCGCCCTGGTCCCTTCCTCGGCGGGCACGGTATCGCCGTACCGAACCGGCCTCCGCACGAACCTCCGCACCTTCCGCTCGACCCAGGTCTGGCTGACCCTGACCGCCACGGCCCTCGGCTACGGCGGCATGTTCGGCGCCTTCAGCTACCTCACATACACCTTCACCGAGGTCACCGGCTTCGCCGACACCGACATCCCCTGGCTGCTCGTGGTCTACGGCACCGGACTGGTCGCCGGCAACATGGCGGGCGGCCGCGGCGCCGACCACGACCGCGACCGCACCCTCGTCATCAGCCTGACCGCCCTGACCGCGACCCTCACGGCCTTCGGCCTCCTGGCGAGCAGCAAGCCGGCCGCCGTCACCCTGGTCTTCCTCCTCGGCGTCTTCGGCTTCGCCCCGGTCCCGGGCATGATCACCCGCGTCACCGACCAGGCCCACGGCGTCCCCCTGGCCGCGAGCGCCAACGTCTCCGCCTCCAACATCGGCAACGCCCTCGGCGCCTGGCTGGGCGGCCTGGCCATCAGCGCGGGCCTCGGCCCCCGGGCCCCGCTGTACGTGGGCGCGGCGATCGTGCTGACGGGGGTGGCGGTGATGACGTACGCGGCACGCACCACACCGCCCGCCAGGGAGCCGCCCATCCCCACGCCTGCGGAGACCCGCCCCTCCCCCTGAACCGGAACGAAGTGATCCGCCCTCGCACCGCCCCTCGCGGACCGACGACCTGCGCACATCTCACCGCATCCTCCCCCGCCTCCCTCCGCCTGCGTAGGCCATCGGCAGTACGGTGTCGTCCATGCGCCCCGACACGCCTGCCGAGAACGTCGACCACACCGCCGAAGCGGCACGCCTGGAGCGGACCGCCGGCCTGTATCCCGAGGACGCCGAAGCCCTGCTCCTGCAGGCCGCGGCCCACCTGGAACTCGCCGGCGACCGCCCCGCCGCGACCGCGCTCTACGACAGCCTGCTCTCCTCCCAGACCGGCCTGGAGAACCCCTACCTGGTACGGGCCCTCAAGGCCTCCAACCTCTGGGAGTACGGCCACGAGGCCGAGGCCCGCGCCATCATCACCGGCGTCCGCGCGGCGGCCCCCCGCGACCCGGCCCCCTGGGTGATCGTCGCGGAGGCCCTGGAGGCCCACGACGAGCTGGAGGCGGCCCAGGAGACGTTCACGGAGGGAGCGCGCCTGCTCCTGACCGACGTACCGGAGCCCCCGTACTCCACGCACCCTCTGCTGTTCGGCCGCCACCGGGTCCGCCGCATGCTCGGCGTCGCCCACGACGACTGGGACCGCCTGGCCGACACCCTCCACTCGTCCTCGGTGTCCCTGGACGAACTCCACGACCCCAAACGCGTCTGGTCCCTCGGCTCGGACAACCCGGCGGAACTGGAGGCGGAGATCTCCCGCCTGCGCGCGGAGCTGGGCACCTACCGCGAGGCCCTGTCCCGCCCGTTCCCGGTGGCGGTCCTGCACTGGCCCAAGGACGAACTGGCGGAACTCCTGGACACGTACCCGACCCTGACCACGGAGTACCCCTCCCACGAGGAGCACCTGACGACGATAGAGGCGTCCCTGAGGGAACTCTCCACCTCCGGCACCCCGAACCTCGGCATCGTCACGGGAACGGTCCCCTCGTACGAGGCCTTCGCAGCCTCAGAGGCGACGTCCCCGGCAGACCCTGACCTCCTCCCCCAGTACGCCACGACCCTGGCGGCCCGGGGGCGGGCGGTGGAATGGCCGCCGCAGCGGGGGGCGGCGTGTTGGTGCGGCTCGGGGCGGCCGTACGAGACGTGCCACGGAGCATGACCCTCATTCCAACGCCCCGCCCTTCTCGTGGATGGGCGGGGCGTCTGTGCATCTATGCCCGGTCGGCGCGATCCACTCGGCAACACCGCTGCCCACCCCACATAGGCACCGCAATCCGCTAAGCCAGCCCGGCGTGCCCCCACCAAGCGACCGCGCCCCAACTCCGGCCGGCAAATCAACGCCCCGAGCTTCTCCCACCTGGCCCCCGCTTTCCCCGGGCCGCCCGCTCGCTTCTCCCCCGTGATTCCGCGGCCTGGGTCAAGGGTCGGCCGCAGGCTGATCGCCAAAGGCGACGCGACCGGAGGGAGCGCCCTTGATGCAGGCCGCGGAATCACGACACTGACCAAGAAGCGGGCGGCCGTACGGCAACGGCTCAACGAACGCCTCCTGCAAGCCCCACCCCCCGCGCCTACTCCTGCTGGGAAATGATCACTTTTCGGCACTTGGCCTTCGTATGTCAGTGACGGCTGTTAGAACAGATCCACAGCGACAGCAGGGAAAGAAGGAGCGGCAGTGGCGGAACCGGGGGACCTCAAGGCTGGCGTCCACGAGCGACTTATGACTCAGGAGCTACGCGAACAAATACAGGGACTCGAGGCGGCGGGTTGGAAAGCCGTCGACGCGGGGGTCAGCCCGGAGTCCACCCCACACGTGCTGGCTCGGCACATCGGGGAAACCGTGGGTCGTCGGTTGGCGCAGCTACCACAGGACGAGCAGGTGGCCGTCGCCAACAAAATCATGGAGTCACTCGCCGGCAACGCTCCCGACTCACACGTAGACGCAAGCAACGGCACCATCATCGACGGCCCCCGACAGCTACTCGCCCTCGCCGAACAGGAAGCTCCGGGCGTCTACGCAATCCGCCCGCTGACGCCGCTCTCCGAGACAGCGTTGATCACCAATGCTCCGGACGACCCCAGCCTCGGCGCTGAGCTGCGGGCGGAGCTGGCGACGGCCGACCGTATCGACCTGCTGTGCGCCTTCGTAAAGTGGTACGGCATCCGCGTCCTCGAGAAATCGCTTCGCGAAGCCGCCCACCGCGGTGTGCGCATTCGCGTCATCACCACGACATACATGGGCGCCACAGACCGACACGCTCTCGACCGTCTCGTCCGCGATTTCGGCGCCGAGGTGAAGGTCAACTATGAGACCCGCTCGACTCGCCTGCACGCCAAGGCCTGGTTGTTTCGCCGCAATAGTGGATTCGATACCGCGTACGTAGGCAGTTCCAATCTCTCCAAGAGCGCTCTTCTCGACGGCTTGGAGTGGAACGTACGGCTGTCGTCCGTCGCAACACCCACTGTGTTGAACAAGTTCGAGGCCAGCTTCGACTCGTACTGGAACGACATCGCTTTTGAGAGCTACGACCCGGATCGCGACACCCTCAAGTTGGACGAAGCCCTCGGTGTGGCAGGTGGCTCAACGTCCGGCCAGGAGTCCAAGATCAGCCTCTCGGGGCTTGAGGTTCGGCCTTACCCGCACCAGGCGGACATGCTGGAGCGGCTGCGTGTCGAGCGAGAGGTCCGCGGCCATCATCACAACCTGCTCGTCGCTGCGACCGGGACGGGTAAGACCGTGATGGCGGCCCTTGACTACCGCTATCTACATAAGCAGTGGGGTGGCAAGCAGTATCCTCGGCTGCTCTTCGTGGCACATCGGAAGGAGATCCTCAAGCAATCGCTACGCAAGTACCGTGAGGTGCTCGACGACGCGTCCTTCGGGGAACCGCTCTTCAGCGGAGAGCTACCGCGGGACTGGCAACACGTGTTCGCCAGCGTCCAGTCGCTCACCGACCAGCGACTCGACCAGTTCGACCCGGAACACTTCGACATCATCGTCGTTGACGAGTTCCACCATGCCACGGCTACGACATATCGGCGCGTCCTCCAGCACTTCAAGCCGAAGCAGCTCCTGGGTTTGACCGCTACCCCTGAGCGTGCCGACGGGCTCAATGTGCAGGATGAGTTCTTCGAAGGCAGGATCGCCGCCGAGATGCGGCTGTGGGAGGCACTCGACAACGACCTGCTTTGTCCGTTCCACTACTTCGGGGTGCCCGACGGTACCGACCTCACCCGTCTCAATTGGCGTTCGGGCACGTACGACCAGAGCCAACTCGGTGAGTTCTTCACGGCCGATCATGCCCGGGCTCGCATCGTCATCAAGCAGGTACGGGACAAGGTGTCCGACCCAGCGGGCATGCGGGCGCTCGGATTCTGCGTCACCAAGAAGCATGCTCACTTCATGGCGAAGTGCTTCCAGGACGCGGGAATCAGGGCTGCTGCTCTGGACAGTGAGTCCAAGCCCGAGATCCGTGACCGGATACTGTCTGAGCTCAAGGCCGGGGAGATCCAGGTCATCTTCTCCGTAGACCTATTCAACGAGGGGCTGGACATCCCGGACGTCGATACGCTTCTGCTTCTCCGTCCGACGAATAGTGCCACCGTGTTCCTTCAGCAGCTTGGCCGAGGTCTGCGCCGCACCCCAGACAAGCCGGTGCTCACAGTGCTCGACTTCATCGGCCAGCATCGTGCGGAATTCCGGTTCGAGGAGCAGTTCCGCGCGATGACCAACCTGTCACGCAACCGACTCCTCGAACACGCTGAGCGTGACTTCCCCCTACTGCCGTCTGGCTGCCAGATCATCCTTGAAGGCAAGTCCAAGGATCTCGTTCTGGACAACATCCGCACCCAGATCAAGGCGACCGTCCAGACCCTCGCCAAGGAAGTCAGGACCTTCGATACGCCGCTCCTCGCCGACTACCTCAGGGAGAGCCGCCGCGAAATCAAGGAGCTGTACAAGTCGTCCAACTCATGGACATCCGTCCTACGGCGCGCTGGCCTCGCCGACCTACCGGAACAGTCCGGCGAAGCAGATCTGTTGAAGCGCGTGCACGCCTTCCTCCACGTCGACGACCTCGAGCGCGCCGAGGCCTATACCCGTCTCCTGAGCGATGACGCCCCAACGTACGAGGCTCTCAATCCGAGAGACAAAACGTACGCGCGCATGCTCTTCTTCAACCTCTGGGACAAGGCAGGAGGCTTCACCTCCTACACACACGGGCTGGACTCACTCCGCGACCAGCGAGCCCTTCGCAGCGAGCTGCGACAAGTACTTGAGCATGTGATGGGCCAGGCAGACCATTTCCCCATTTCGCTAGAGGGTCCGCACGCGCACATCCCCCTAAAGATCCACAGCGCATACAACCGCTCGGAGATCCTGGCCGCTCTTGGCGTCGCTCGCCTCAACGGGCAGATGCCCGGTTCCTTCGCCCAGGGCGTCTTGTGGGACGAGCCGAATCAAACAGACGCCCTGCTCATCACTCTCGAGAAGAACGAGAAGGACTTTTCCCCCAGCATCCGGTACAAGGACTACGCGCTGAGCCCATCTCTCTTCCACTGGGAGTCTCAGAGCACAACGGCAGACACCTCGCCTACTGGCCTCCGCTATCAGCAACACGTCCAACGCGGCAGCCATGTACTGCTGTTCATGCGGCGCTACAAGGACACTGACATCGGCAAAGCCCAACCGTGGATGCTGCTCGGCCCGGCGACCTACGTCCAGCATGAGGGCAGCAAACCCATGGCGATCACCTGGCGGCTGCACCACGATCTGCCGGCGGATGTGTGGTCGTACTCAACCATTGCCACGGGCTAGCGGTTCGACGCGCTCATACCGCCTCGCCGATCTCAGCCTCAAAGTGGGTCTGGGCCCGGTCAAGCACGTCGTCGGGGTCATAGCCGTGCGCCCACAGCCAGTGCAGCAGGTCAGCCATGACCCCGATGGCTGCATCCTCTGCGGCTGCCGCGCCTAGCAGACTGCCGCCCTCTGCCAAGGCTCTGCCGTGCGCGAGCGACCAAGATCCATACAGATCCAGAAGTACCTCGGCCATAGTAACCCGCGGGCCGTTAGCCGATTTGCCAACCAGGGCGGGATCGACGGTGAGCTCACACCACACCACCTTTGACTGCTCTGTCAGGAGCACACCCCACCGGTGGTCCGTTATGGCATCGACGAGAGCCATCCCTCGCCCCGACTCTAGCCTCGATCGTTCATGAGTCCCCGTCAGCTTGCTGACGGGGACTCTGTGTCTGTGTGATGGGGTCTTTTTGGGGTTGGGGCAGGCTGAGGGCCCGGCTCTCGCGTCGGGTGTGCGCCGGATTCCACTTCGCCGGTGTGGTGGTGCGGGTTGTCGGGACAGTCGAAGTGGCTGGTCAGCCGGGGTTCGGGAGGGTGTGGAGCCGGTTGATCGCGTGGGTGATCACGGGCGTCCAGGGCCATTGGGCGGTGAAGCGGAGCCAGTGACGGCGTCCGGTGTGCACGAGCTGGGCGGCGGCGGAGAACAGGCGCAGGCGGAGCTTCTTGGGTTCCCAGCGTCGGGTGTCGCCGGTCAGTGCGAGCATCGGCATCCAGGCAAGGAGGTCGAGCGCGAGGGAGACGATCTCCAGCCAGATCCGGTTCTGGGCGGTGTCGTGCAGGGGCAGGTTGCGCAGGCCGGTGTCACGGGCGTTTCGGATACGGTCCTCGCAGCGGGCCCGCCGGCGGTGACGCAGTTCCAGATCGGCGAGCTGGCCGCCCTTGGTGTTGGTCGCGAAGCAGGTCAGCCGCAGTCCGTCGAGGTCGGTGAAGCGCAACTGGGCGCCGGGGTGCGGGCGTTCCTTTCTGACGATCAGCCGCATCCCCTTCGGCCAGGTGCTCAGGTCGGGCATGTCGGTGATCTCCGCGACCCAGGCGCCGGGCCGCTCGGTGCCGCCCGCGTCGTAGGCCGGCGTCCACGCCTTCTTCGGGATCTTCAGCACGGCCTGGTGGATGGCGTCGGTGATGGTCATTCCGACGGAATACGACAGCCACCGGCCCCGCCTGGAGAGCCAGTCGAGGAAGGTGTGGGTGCCGCCGCCGGAGTCGGTCCGGATCAAGGTCTGCCGTCCCCGCCGCAGGCGTTTGGGCAGTTGAGCCAGGGCGAGTTGGGCGGTTTCGATGTGGTCGGCCGCGGTGTTGGAGCCCGCGTTGCCGGGCCGCAGGAGGGCGGCCACCGGTTCCCCGGACCCGGCCTGGCCGTGGTCGACGAATGCGACGAGCGGGTGATGGCCGAAGGTCTTCTTCCAGGTCGCGGTGGCGTCCTGCTTCTCGGAGTGGGCGAGTACCAGCACACCGTCAATGTCCACGATGACGCTGCCGTCGGCGGCCGGACTGCTCTCACCGGCCAGGTCCCAGACCCGCCCGCGCACGTGGGAACGTGCATCCCGGATCGCGTCCAGGGCCTTCAGGCCGGACGCGGCGAGGGCATCGACGAGACGTGAGACCGTCGGATCGGAAGCCACCGGGCCGAACACACCCGGCTCGGCACGCAGCATGCCGACGTCGGCCAGGCAGTCTCCGCCGAGGGCGACGGCCAGGGCCACATCCAGCAGGACCTTGCCCGGGTCGTGCACCGCCCGCGGCTTGCGCCACGGCGCCAGCGCCGCCGATATCGCGGTGTCCAAGCCGGACTTGCGGACTGTCTCGACCAGCAGCACCGAACCGGCCTGCGAGACCACCCCACGGCCGCCGCCCTCGATACGGACATGCGGGTACGACCCGCTACGCTTCTTCACCTGGAGAGTGCTTCTTTCCTTGCAGCTGACAGGACCCTCGACAAGTCCCATCGTTGCAGGTCAGCAGCACTCTCCACTTTTTTGATCAAGACTCGGACGGCCCCACTCGCGAAAGCGCGAGGCTAGGGCGCTGCTGGCAGCAAGCAAGGTAGGCAGCGAGCGCGTATCGGGATCCTCCACTTCTACCCGGAGATACGGCCCGCGCAGCGCCACCCACAAAGTCACCGGCGTGCCCTCACCGACATGTTGAACGACGTTGGTCACCAACTCCGATACGCACAACTGCGCCACGTCAACATGATCGACCAACCCCCACAGAATGAGCCGGGTTCTCAACGTACGGCGCAGTTGGGCGACCTCATCCGCGCGAGCGGTGAACTCATGCAGCCAGGGCTCTCGTCGAACAGAACCACTTGCGTAGATCATCTTTCGCCTTCCGCGTGCCCGTTGCACATCGCAGTCAAAGGTGACTCCCAGTGACAGATTCGCAGCGCTTATCCCTCTATGCAACGTGCAGGAAGGGATTCCCTCTTTGGAGTGATTGGCCTTTGGCACCCCTTCCGGTGGGATGGACCTTCCGCTAATCCCCGAAGGAGTTGCCATGGCCGGATCCCCTACGGCTCGCCGTCGTCGACTTGCGATCGAGCTCAAGCGGCTGCGCGAAGAACGCGGCCTGACCTGCAGCCATGTAGGGAAAGAGCTGGACTGGAGCAGTTCGAAGGTCAGCCGCATGGAGACGGGGCAGGGGCGCGTCCAACCCTCAGATATCGACGCTCTATGCCGCTTCTACGGGACGCCAGTAGAGCTGCGTGATCTGCTGAAGTCCCTGGCCAAGGACTCTAAGACGAAAGGGTGGTGGCACGCACACAGCGATGCGATCCCCGCCTGGTTCTCCGTGTACGTCGGCCTCGAGCAGGCTGCCTCCAACTTGCGTAGCTACCAAGGAGAGTTCATCCCGGGGCTGCTGCAAACCGCCGAGTACGCAGCCGAACAGTGCCGCGCATGGGTCGATCACACCCCCGAGGACGTTCAGCGCATGGTCGACGTGCGGATGCGTCGCCAAGAGTTGCTCGCCGAGGAGGCTGCTCCCGATCTGTGGGCTGTTGTCCACCAGAGTGCGCTACAACATGTGGTGGGCAACCGTCAGGTCATGGCCCGACAGCTCGAACGTATGCTGGAAATCGGCAAGATGAGAAACGTCACCGTCCAGGTTCTGCCGTTCGACGCGGGTGCCTACCCCACCACCGGCTCGTACACGATCCTCGGCTTCCCAGAGCAGGAGGACCCGGACCTGGTCTACCGCGAGGGACTTACCGATTCGGTCTACCTTGAAGAGCCCAAGGATGTGGCCCTCTACACGAAGGCCTTTGACCACCTCAGGGCCTTGGCGCTCAGCCCTCAGCGCTCAGTTTTGTTCATCTCGAAACTCTTGGAGGAACACCTTCGATGATGCTGCCATCGAGCATTCCATGGCGTAGGAGCAGCTACAGCAACGGCATGGGTGGCGAGTGCTTGGAGGTTGCCTCACTCGCCGAGGTAGTCGCGATACGCGACTCCAAGGTCACCCCGGGGCCTCAGCTTGTGTTGAGCACATCAGCGTGGCAGAGCTTTGTTCGGTCTCTGCCATCAACCCACGATGAACGGACTAGCTGATTGGCTGCCGTGGATCGCGAACGATCTCTCCGGCCCTTTGAAGGAAGGTGGCATGAGCGCGGCCCATCTCTTCTCTAGCGCCACTAAAGCGACCCCAAGCCGCAGTCGAGTCTCCCGACCTCACACCATCTACCTGCAACAAAGATCCCACTGCTTCCATCGACTTTCCGGTTAGCGCGTAAGCCAGCTCATATGCCTCACTTGGCCCCCAGAGTGCCAACTGGCTGGTTTTTGCCTGCATTTCAAGCATCCGCTCACCCAAGTCACGCCTTGCTGCCCCATCCACCCCACCTCCATGTCGCGCCTCGGCCGCAGTAGCCGCCAACGCATCATCAAGCGCGACATAAGCCGCGAAGAGGGCGGCAAAGGCTTGATGCCGCTGGCTGCGTACCCACTGCCAGTGTTCGGCGGCAGCCTGACCGTGCACCTGCGCCAGCGCCGCCTCAACTGCCTTACGTCCGCCGGCCTCTGCTCCGCTTTGGGCGTACCTACCGGCGATCACAGCCCCAATGACTGCGGATGCGAACGCAATAACACCCGCGATGACCGTCCCGGTCGCATCACTCATCGCACCATCCTCGCCTGAGCCGAGAGTCGCCACAACGCCCTCAGTGGCAACCTCCATCACCCACCGCACTCTGCGAGCACTGAACCCATTAGCCTCGACTCATGACGACGCACCACTCCGGTTTCCAGCCCGGTGACATCCTCACACGCGATGAGATCCACCCAGTGCTCGGCGGCAGCAGCTACGCCGGAATCTGTCCAGCGGTGAAGAAGAAAAACGTACTCATCTTCTCCGACAGCGAGATCGGTAAGCGCTATGGATATCGCGACGGATGGCTTGCCGAGGATGATGAGATAGGACCTATATTCACTTATACGGGAACCGGAAAGAGAGGCGATCAGGCCCTCGAAGGCGGAAATTCAGCCATCCTAAATCACGCTCAAATGGGCCGTACCCTGCACTTATTCATTGCAGTGGGTAAGGTTGCTGGAACCGGTACACGACAGCATAAATACATAGGTACGTTCAAGGTTGACGAACGGAAGCCGTTCGAGACGCGAAGAGCCAAAGACGAATTAGGCAACGACCGCAATGTCATCGTTTTCCGACTGCGTCCTATCGTCCCATATATCCGGGAGGCCTCCGAGACTCTTCGACCGGCCCCAGAATCCCGGTCTCGATTCCATGAGACCGCCGGTCGCTTCGCTCGGGCAGTGCGACGTCAGAGACGTCAACTTCAACCACTGACTGACCTCGACCGACTGGAAGCAGCCCGGGACGACCTAGCCGACACCTTCCAGGAGCGCGAAGCCGCAGCTGGAGAGACGATCGGCCAACTGGAAGTGTCCATGCGGAACAGGTCCGCTCGCCTGATGGTCGACCTGTACAACCCTTTACACAACACGGTGTACGAGCCGACGGCCAGTGCTGCTAGCGATTCGATTACCCAAGCACTTGCCCAACTCATCCGTGCACGGCGTTACTTGAGAGACCTTCCACACGATCAGCCCCTCCATCTGATGGTGTTGGCGCCTGCTCTCCCCGACGAGGATCTCCGCGAACTGCTCGCTGAACACGGAATCGGCATCGTGTATCGAAACCAGAACGGCAGTTTCTCCGAGTTTGAGGGCCACTCCGTCTGGAGCAGCGATCCTCGAGGTTTCCGCTGCGCGGATTGCCCAGTAGCTGGCAACTGACAGGACGTCCAGTGTGGTCAGACCGTTAGGGCCGTCTGGGACCGGTCGGCATCAGGCGGGTCAGTGCCGCTCTCGAACCTCGCTCCGGTCCGCACGCTGCGAGCACGTGATCCCTGCCGTGAGTGTGCCAAATGCTGGCCTCCCGTCAACTGCGGGCTTAACCTGCGGCCATGTGGGGGCAAGGATCTTCATGGGGCAAGAACAAGGCGTCTCTCGCAGTACAACGTCGTCGGCTCGACCGGCATATGCGTCGTTCGCGGAGAAGGTTGCCGCCCTCCCCGATGGAGCCTCGGTTCGCCCTTCGCCGCATGCGGCTCGGGCTGGGGATCGTGGGCGCGGCGTGGGCGACGGTCGTCCTCGTGGACGCGGGGCTGATCCGAGGCCATGTGTTGAAAGGTACGGACACCGGGATCGCCACGGGGGCCGGATTCGTCGCTGGAGTGCTGGCCTACCTGATCTGGTTCGGAGATACGGTCACGCCCCACGTCTCCACCGTCGAGGGGAGACAGCTCGTATCCGCCCGCACGCTCACCGGCGTCCGCACGATCGATCTGGACACACTGGCCAGTGTTCGCCGGTTCACTGCGATCGGGCGCGTCGGCACGATCGATGATTTGCACCTGCGGGACCGGCACGGGCTGCGCTTGACGATCGGCCGTGACACGCGGGCGGAGGACTCCATACGCGGCGCCATCGTGAGGGCGGATGCCCAACCGTCCGGCGCATCGGTCAAGGTGACCAGGCACGCCCGAAGCCGTCTGGACTTGGATCCGCGCTCGTCCGTTCCCCGCTTCGTGCACTTGTTCTTCGGTGTGTGGGTCATGTTCGCGGTGCTCCTGCTGCCCGCGCTGAGCAGCTACACGATCGCCTGTTTCTTGGCGGGAACCAACGCCTGGAGTGCTGGATCAGGTCATTGACCACAACCGACTCCGACGGGACACGCCGCTCCGACCTCGGCGAACCATAGCCTCACTCATGCCTCCCCCACCGCCCCCGATGCACCACCTCCCCCACCCCCCTCCGCCGCTCCACAACCCGCCCGCTCTGCGCCGGTACATCCTCCGCTCGGTACCCCACCGTGATCCCCCCGATGGGGTCGTACTCCTCCGGTACCCCGAACTCCTCCCGGAACGGCGGCAGATGCTCGGGCATGATGCCGAAGAAGCAGGCGCCCAGGCCCTCGTCCACCGCGGTCAGGAGCATGAGCAGGGCCGCCATGCCGGTGTCGATGTACCAGTACGGGGCCGGCCAGCGGACCTCGGCTCGGTCCTCCCAGCCCTTGTCGGACTCGGCGTAGCGATCGAGGTAGGCGGCCTTGTGGGCGAGGGGGACCACGACCAGCGGGGCGTTCTGCATGGTCGGGGTCTTCTCGACGCGGGTCGGGACGTACGGCCAGAAGCGGGCGCGGTCGGCCGGGTCGGTCAGGGCGAGGAAGGCCCAGCCCTGGGAGAAGCCGGCAGAGGGGGCGCGGAGGGCGGAGGCGAGGACGCGCTCGATGACGTCCGGGGGCAGGGGCTTGTCGGAGTAGTGGCGGATCATGCGACGGCGACGTACGACCTCGGAGAACTCCATGGGGATTGCCATGCCACGGCCGCCGGGAGCGGAAACGGCGGCGGGCGGACCGATACGGCTCCTTGGGGAAACGGTGACGGCATCATGGTCGTACGGGTCGTATGGGTCCTACGGGTCGTACACCAGCAGCGGATGCCTGCATCGTTCGCCTTCGTCCCGCGCTGGGCCGCCGAGCGGCACGTCGAGCACCTGCCGGAGAAGTAGAGCCTCCCGGTCAGCCTTCGGCCGGCTCGTTCCCGTCGCCGTTCAGGCGTCGGAGCAGCCCCAGCAGCTCGACCCGCTCCCCCTCCCCCAACCCCTCGAAGCACTCCGCCAGCACCCGGTCCGCCACCTCGTGCCCGGCCGCGAGCACCCGCTCCCCCTCCGCCGTCAGGTGATGCTCGATACGGCGGCCGTGGCCGGGGCGGCGGTCGACCAGGCCCTGGGAGGCCAGGCGCCCCACCAGGCCCCCGAAGGCCTGCTCGGTCTGGAACGTCGCCGCGGGACGGTGCCGCCTACGCGGCCGCCTTCGCCGACGCCCGTCTGGAGATCGTCCCCAAGGCCGGCCACCTCCCCCAACTCGAGCAGCCGGAGGCCACCTTCGACCTGATCGACGCCCATCTGCGACGGACGACGACCAGTCGATGACGGCCGACGCCGATGGAGTCGGTCAGGTCAGGCTCATCTCTCTCATGCTCCGGGCCAGTTCGGCCCGGCCGAACAACAGGGCGTAACCCGGCGGAAGTTGACGCAGGACGCGGTCGACCAGGTCGTCTCCGACGAACTTCGGCAGGACCGACAGAACCGAGCTGACGTCCCAGCGGGCCGTGGCCGGGGTGGCGCCCTCGATGCGAGCCGCCACCGAGTCGACGAACTCCTGGGCGGTCAGGGGGCGGGTGGCCGGGATCTGGGCGGCGATCAGCCGGGCCGCCGCTTCGGGCAGAGCGCGGGCGAGGTCGACGCGCTCGTCGCCGACGACGTGGCCGCCGAGGGCCGACAGGACGATCCGGGTGACTCGTTCCGCCTCCGCTCGGGTCGGGTACTGGCCCAAATCCCGTACCTTCTCGATCAGTTCACTCCATCCGGTGTCGGTCCGCGGAGCCTCGATCGTGCTGGGCGCCGTCGTCACGGTCATGGGCGGGCTTCTCCTCCAGTGCGCGCGGGGTCGTGCCGCGTCCCGCAGACGGCCGGTGAGGCACGGACCTGCGGGACGCGGCGGCTGAACCGATTACTTGCCGATTTCCTTGCGGTCCCGGCCGCCCGAGATCTGGATGCGGCGCGGCTTGGCCTGTTCGGCCACGGGGATGCGCAGGGTGAGCACGCCGGCGTCGTACGAGGCGTCGATGCGTTCCGTGTCGAGGGTGTCGCCGAGGAAGAGCTGACGGGTGAAGGAGCCCGTGGGCCGTTCGGCGACGAGCAGCTCGGCGCCCTCGGGGGCGGGGCTGTGGCGCTCGGCGCGGACGTTCAGGACGTTGCGCTCGACGTCCAGCTCGATCGTCTCGGGGTCGATGCCGGGGAGGTCGAAGTGGACGACGAAGTCGTCACCGGACCGGTAGGCGTCCATCGCCATCGCGACGGGGCGGGCGTTGGAGCCGAGGACCTGCTGCGCGAGACGGTCGAATTCGCGGAACGGGTCGGTACGCATGAGCATCACGGGTCACTCCTCTCTCACGGGGCTGAGGTGCGATGCCCTTCGGCTTCTTATATAGCTCGAAGGAGGAAACTTGACAAGCCCCGACTCAGGTACGAGGCGAAGCCCAGGTGGGAGCTAGCCTCGAGAACCTCGGGGGAAGTCAAAGCGGCAGGAGGCAGACATGGCCGGGGTTCCCAGCGCGGTGGTCGCGGCGGGCGGGCTGGTCGGCGGGTACGGGGTGGCCCGCTGGACGAAGAAGCGGCAGCTGGGCGGGGCCGTACTGGCCGTCGCCGGTGCCGCGGCGGCGCAGCAGTGGCGGCAGCGGGCGGGCGGGAAGGCGGCCGGGGCGCTGACGGCCGCGTATGTCGCCGGGTTCGCCGGGTCGCATCCGCTGGCGAAGAAGGTGGGCGCGTGGCCGGCGGTGTTCGGCGTGGCGGGTGCCGTGGCACTGGCGTCGTGGGCGGTGGCGGACCGGCGGGCATAGAGGCGCGGGCGGAGTTTTCGTTATCGGTTTCGTGTGCGGCCGTCTCCGGGGCATGCATGCGACACGAGAGATCAGCCGCCGCACCCTGCTGAAGGCCACCGGCGCCGCGGCCGGGGCGGCCGGTATCGCCACGGCCGCCGCCTCCCCCACCTCCGCGGCCACCGGCTACGCGCACCCCGGTCTCCTCCACACCGGCGCGGACCTGGCCCGTATGGCGGCGAAGGTGAAGGCCGGTGCGGCGCCCTACACCGCCGGGTACGCGAGGCTGACCGCCAACCGGCATGCGCAGAGTGGCTGGAGAGCCAATCCACAGGCGACGGTGTACCGGGGCGCGGGCTCCCCGCAGAACTACACCATCCTCTACAACGACATCCATGCCGCCTACCAGAACGCCCTGCGCTACCACGTGAGCGGCGACAGCGCGCACGCCGACACGGCGGTGGCGATCCTCAACGCCTGGTCCTCGAAGCTGACCTCCCTCCAGGGTTCGGCCGACCGCTTCCTCGCCGCGGGCCTCTACGGCTACCAGTTCGCCAACGCGGCCGAACTGGTCCGCGACCACGCCGACTTCGACCTCGGCCGCTTCCAGCACATGCTCACCGAGGTCTTCGCACCGCTCAGCGAGGACTTCCTGGTCCATCACAACAACGCGGTCGTCACGAACTACTGGACCAACTGGGACCTCACCGCGATGGCCTGCGTCCTGGCCACCGGCATCTTCTGCGACGACCAGGCGCAAGTCGCCCGCGCGGTCGACTACTTCAAGCACGGCGAGGGACTCGGCTCAGTCCGCCACGCCATCCCCGTGGTGCACGACGACGGGCTCGGGGAATGGCTGGAGGCGGGCCGCGACCAGGGACACGCACTCCTCGGGGTCGGGCTCATGGGCACGTTCTGCGAGATGGCGTGGAACCAGGGCGTCGACCTGTACGGCTACGACGACAGCCGGTTCCTCAAGGGCGCGCAGTACGTGGCGAAGTGGAGCCTGGGCGGAAAGGTGTCGTACACCGCGAACACCCGGCGCAAGGGGGCGATCGGCGGCTGGTCCGGCACGGAGACCGCCACGGCGGCGGCGGGCGTCGATCCGAACATGCGGCGGCCCATCTGGGCGATGATCGCCAACCACTACACGAAGCGGCGGGGCTTGTCGGCGACGTACCTCACGCAGATCGCCGCGAAGACGGCGCCCGAGGGCGGGGGCGGCGACTACGGCCCCAACAGTGGGGGGTACGACCAGTTGGGCTTCGGCACGCTGGCGTACACCCGGGACAGATCAACGATCCCTACGGCATCACCGGCGCCGACGCCATCACCGTCAACTACAGCCACGTACACCTCCGCCTCGCCCATTGACCTTGCGGCCACGGGCTCGGGGGACGTGATCGGGTGGACGGCAGCGGCGGGGGTCACGGCGATCGCGGGTGGCCTGCTCTTCCTGCGACGCCGGGACAGGGTTCGAGGCGACGGCGCGAAATAGAGCCGCAGGCCCAGTGCACGGGCGGGGGTGGCGCAACGGGGTGCCGCCCGCGCCCACCCGTGCCGCCCCAGCGGCACGCCTGCCCGCGGACAGCGGAGGAATCGCGGACCCGCGGGCGCGTACGGCGGGAAGGGGACGGGGTGGGGGGTGTCCGCCCGCAGTGGCCGGCGTCGACTCAGGGCACAGCCCCGACGTACGGCACCGCCGGTCCGAGGACGGACACCCCCCACCCCGGCCCCGACCCACAACCGAACCCGAGGCGCTACGCCCGCCCCCACCGAAGCCGCGGTGGCGCCGCAGGCATGGCAACCACTCCAACCACCTACGCCGTCGCCGTCCCCGGCTGCTCCCGCTCCCGACGGGACCGCGTCCGCGAGGAGACCGCCGACGCCGCCGCCGTCAGCGGCTTCGCGATGTCCTCCAGCGACCGCCGCTCCGCCCGCACCGCCAGGAACGCCGCCACCAACCCCGCCGCGCACATCAACGCCGCGCCGATCTGGAACGCCAGCACCGTGTCGCCGACCTTCCCCGTCCCCGTGAGGTCCGCGAACAGCAGCGGCCCGCTGATACCACCGGCCGCCGTACCCAGCGCGTAGAAGAACGCGATCGACATCGCCCGCGTCTCCATCGGGAACACCTCGGACACGGTCAGGTACGCACTCGACGCCCCGGCCGACGCGAAGAACAGCACCACACACCAGCACGCCGTCATCGTCGTCGCGTTCAACGCCCCCCGGTCGAACAACCACGCCGTACCGAACAGCAGCAGCCCCGACAGCAGATACGTACCGGAGATCATCACCCGCCGCCCGACCGTGTCGAACAGCTTCCCCAGCAGCAGCGGCCCGCAGAAGTTGCCCACCGCGATGACCGCGAAGTAGTACCCCGTGTCCCCGGTCGGCACGTCGAAGAACGTCGTCAGGATCGCCCCGAACCCGAACGTGATCGCGTTGTAGAGGAACGCCTGCCCGATGAACAGCGAGAATCCCAGAATGGACCGCCGCCGGTAGTCGGCGAACAGCGTCCGCGCGATCTCCACGAACGACACACTCCGCCGCTGACGGATCGTGATCTCACCCTCGGGACGCTCCAGCGCCCGCCCCTTCTCCGCCTCGACCCGTTCCTCGATCGAGGTGACGATCTCCTCGGCCTCCCGGTCCCTGCCATGGATCAGCAGCCACCGCGGACTCTCCGGAACATGGCGTCGTACGAGCAGGATCACCAGAGCCAGCACGGCACCCAGCGCGAACGTCAGCCGCCACCCCACGTCCTTCGGCAGGAAGTCCGTGTTCAGCGCGACGATCGACAGCAGCGACCCACCGACCGCGCCCAGCCAGAAGCTGCCGTTGATGATCAGGTCCACGCGCCCGCGGAACTTCGCCGGGATCAGCTCGTCGATCGCGGAGTTGATCGCCGCGTACTCACCGCCGATACCGAATCCGGTCAGGAAGCGGAACGTGAAGAACCACCAGCTGGAGAACGACACCGCGGTCAGCGCGGTCGCCGCGAGGTACACCGCCAGGGTGATCATGAAGAGCTTTTTACGGCCCCATTTGTCCGTCAGCCGCCCCCAGAACAGGGCACCGACACACGCACCCGCCACATACAGCGCGGCGGCGACGCCGGTGATCTCACCGGAGGTGATCGGCAGCCCGCTCCCGGACTCCGACAGACGGCTCGCGATGTTGCCGACGACCGTGACCTCCAGGCCGTCGAGGATCCACACGGTCCCGAGACCGATGACGATCGTCCAGTGCCAGCGCGACCAGGGCAGCCGGTCGAGGCGGGCGGGGATGTTGGTGGTCACGGTGCGGCCGGTCTCGGCCTGCGCGGTGGTCATGGGCTCCCTCCTCAGTGCTCCCTCTGCATCGAGAGGAACTCGGAGCGGGTGCCCGCCGCCAGCGCCTTTACGCCCGCCTCACAGCGTCCCGCTACGCCCCCCCACCCGGGACACCGCAAAGATCATCAACTCCCCTACGCCCCCACCACCCGCGACAACGTAAAGATCAACAACCCCGCCAACGACCCCACCACCGTGCCGTTGATCCGGATGAACTGCAGGTCCCGCCCGATGTGCGCCTCGATCTTCCGCGTGGTGTGCTCGGCGTCCCACCCGGCCACCGTGTCCGTGATCAGCGAGGTGATCTCCTTGCGGTAGGTGCTGACGACATACACCGCCGCCCCTTCCACCCACCCGTCGACCTTCCCCTGCACCTTCGGATCGACGGCCATCCGCGCCCCCAGCGACAGCAGAGACGCCCGCACCCGCAGCCGCAGCTCACTGCGCTCGTCCTCGGCCGCGGCGACGATCATCGACCGTACGGCCGTCCACGCGGAGGCGATGAGGTCCTGCACCTCGCCCCGCCCCAGCACCTCCCCCTTCAGCCGCTCGACCCGCGCCCGCGTGTCCGTGTCGGACTGCAGGTCGGAGGCGAAGTCGGACAGGAACCGGTCCAGTGCCCCGCGCGCCGGATGCGACGGCATGTCCCGCATCTCGGTGACGAACCGCAGCAGCTCCTTGTAGACCCGCTCGCCGACCTTCTTGTCGACGAACCGCGGGGTCCACCCGGGCGCCCCGCCCTGCACGGCGTCCATGATCTCGGTGTCGTGCCAGACGAGCCAGTCGTGGGCCCGCGTGACGACGAGGTCGACGACCCGCCGGTGGCCCCCGTCCGCGACGACCTTCTCCAGCATCTTCCCGATCCCGGGCGCGATCTCCTGCGCGTCGGCCCGCCGCGTGATCGCCTCGCCGACCACCGCCTGGACGTCCGAGTCCCGCAGCACGGTCAGCGCGCCCCGCAGCGCGGCCGACAGCTCCGCGGTCACCCGGTCCGCGTGCTCGGGGTCGGCGAGCCACGCGCCCAGCCGGCTGCCTATGCCGACGGCGCGCAACCGCTGCCGTACGACGTCCTCGGAGAGGAAGTTCTCCCCGACGAACTCACCCAGGGACACCCCCAGCTGGTCCTTCTTCGTCGGGATGATCGCGGTGTGCGGGATGGGCAGGCCCAGCGGATGGCGGAACAGCGCCGTAACCGCGAACCAGTCGGCGAGGGCGCCCACCATGCCGGCCTCGGAGGCCGCGGCGACATACGCGGCCCACGCGCCGGCGCCGGAGTTGTCCGCCCACTTGGCGAGGACGTACACCACGGCCACGAACAGCAGCAGCCCGGTCGCCGTGAGCTTCATCCGGCGCACCCCGCGCTGCCGCTCCTCGTCGGCGGCGGTGAAGGTGTTCATGGCGCGGGCGGCCGTGGCCGGGACGGCCCGACCGCCGGACGAGCCCGACCGAGCACCTTCCGCACGCTCCGCCTGCTCTATCTGCTCCACCGCACCACCCGATCCCGATCCCGAACCCGACTCCGGCCACTCCGGCACCGATTCATCCGGTTTCGTACGTTCCATCCATCCACCCGTTCGTGATCCCCTGCACACATTGTCCCTTCCTGACCGACTCCCGGAACGGACGGGGAGTTCCCGGCGTCTGTCATCATTGGGATGATCACTTCGGAGCCTCGGGCTCCCATTTGTCTGAGGAGACACGCACCGCATGACCAAGCGTCATGGTTATGCCCTGCTTTCCGCGATCGTCGCTCTGATCGTGGGCCTTTCGGCCGCCATATACGTCGGTGCCGGCGCCGACGACGGAAGCATCGGCACCGCCGCTCTCGGCAAGAACGGCGCCCCGCACAACCCCGCCGCCCCCGCCTCCACCGGCGTCTGGGTCGGCGCCTGGTCCGCCTCGCCGGCGGGCGCCGAGCCCGGCACGGAGACCGAGGGGCTGGCGGGCCGTTCGGTCCGCAACGTCGTCCACGCGAGCGTCGGCGGTACGAGTGCCCGTATCACGCTGTCCAACCTCTACGGCCAGTCGGCGCTGACCATCACGCACGCGTCGATCGCCGTGGCCGTCGCCTCCGACAGAGCGGCGGCGAGCGCGGAGAGCATGCGGCGGCTGACGTTCGGCGGCAACACGACGGTCGTCATCCCGGCCGGTCACCAGGTGCTCAGCGACATGGTGCGGATCCTCGTCCCGCAGGGCGGCGACGTCCTGGTCACCACGTACTCGCCCACCGCGTCGGGCCCGGTCACCTACCATCCGCGCGCCCGCCAGATCTCGTACGTCGCGGACGGCGACCTCACCGAGGACACGTCCGGCGCGCCCTACACCGAGCAGACGCCGTACTGGCGCTACCTCACCGCGCTGGACGTGCTCAGCAACGACGCGGACGGCACGCTGGTCGCATTCGGGGACTCGCTGACCGACGGGGTCACCTCCACGCCGGGCGCCAACCACCGCTGGCCGGACGTCTTTTCGCAGCGGCTGCGTACGGCGCTGCGGTCCGGCCATGAAGTGCCGCGCTACAGCGTGGTCAACGAGGGCATCAGCGGCAACCAGGTCCTCGCGAGCGGGCGCGGCCGTCCCGCCGACAATCAGAGCGGCCTCGACCGGTTCTCCCGGGACGTGCTCTCCCGGACGAACGTCAAGGTCGTCGTGATCGACCTGGGCGTCAACGACATCCTGCGCAACCGCCGGCTCGCCGACCCGGACAAGGTCGTCGCCGGTCTGCGCACCCTGGTCGGCGAGGCGCACGCCCACGGCATCAGGGTCATCGGCGCGACGCTGATGCCCTTCCAGGGCCACCGCGGCTACAGCGCGGCCCGCGAGGAGGTGCGGGAGGAGATCAACGCCGAGATCCGCTCGGGGCGGGTGTACGACACGGTGGTCGACTTCGACAAGGTCCTGCGGGACCCGTACAACCCGCGCAGGCTCCGCTCGGACTACGACTCCGGCGACCATCTGCACCCCAGCGACCGGGGCTACGAGCGGATGGCGGACGCGGTCGACCTCACGTCACTGAAGGGCTCCCCGTCGGCACAGCTGTGAACCGCTCACGGATCATCGCGGACCCGCTCACCAGTCGTCGTGACGGCGGCGGTCCCGGCGCTCCCGGTGCCGTTCGCGGCGCTCCTCCTGCCGTTCCCGGCGCTCGTCGCGCAGATCGCGGCGCCATTCGTGGTGCTCCTCCAGCATCCGCCGATGGTCGTCGTACCCCTCGCCCAGGGGCCGCCCCGACTTGCGCTCCAGCTTCTGCTGGCGGCGCTCCTCCTTGAGGCGGCGGCGTTCCTCGCGGGTCAGTTTGCGCTCGACGCCGACGCCGCCCCAGAAGGCGAACCCGGTGATGATCACGCGCGGGGCGCCGGGCTCGGCCGGTACGCCCTCCTCGCGGTGGTCGAACCCGCCCATGATCCCGATGCCACGTACGACGACCTCGACGCCGGGCGGGACGATGACGTTCATCCCGCCCATGATCGCGATGCAGTTGATCTCGACCTCGCGATCCGCGAAGTTCGCCTCGCGCAGGTCGAGTTCGCCGCCACCCATGAGGGTGAAGCAGTTGAACTGCCGGGGCACGGTCCAGCGCCCCTTGCGCTCGAACCCGGACATCACGGCGACGGCCCATGACGAGGACCCCTCGCCGCCGACGATCCGGCCCGCCCAACTCCCGCTCGGCTCCGGCTCCTTGGTCAGCGACACGGAGGGGGGCGGGGTGACTCCGGCGACCGGCAGGTCGCGGGTGATCGGCGTCAGTTCGCCGTACGTCCGCGCCTTGTACGTGGCCTCCAGCCGCTCCTCGAACTCCTCCATGTCGAGACGGCCCTCGGCGAGGGCGTCCCGCAGGACCTCGGCGACTCGTTCACGGTCGGCGTCGGATGCGCGAAGTTCCGGGACTGCGGCGTCTTCGGTCATGGCAGCAGCCTACGAGTTCCCCCGGCGGGAGGCTACGAGACCGCTTACCTGACCGCGTTCCCCCGGCGGGATGCCAGGAGACCGCCTGCCCACCCGCGTTCCCCCCGGCCGAAGCCCACAACACCACCAGCCCACCACCCGCACTCCCCCGGCCGAAGGCCACAACACCACCAGCCCACCCGCACTCCCCCGGCCGGAGGCTAGGAGACCGCCTGCCCGGCCGCGCCGGACGCCTCACCCGTGCCGGACGCCTCGCCCACGTACATCCTGGCGATCACCGCCTCGATGTCCGGCTCCCGCACCGACAGGTCGACCAGCGGATACTCCGCCGCAACCCGCGCCACCAGCGCCGCCGCCGACTCGGCCGCCGGGAACGCCAGCCACTGCCGGGGTCCCTCCACCCGTACCACCCGCGCGGGCGCCATCTCGATCGGCGGCAGCTCCCGTTCCAGGTCCACCACCAGGGTCCGTTCGCTCTCGCCGACCTCGTGCAGCCCGGTGAGCGGGCCGTCGTACATGAGCCGTCCGTGGTCGATGACCATCACCCGCGAGCACAACTGCTCGATGTCCTGCAGGTCGTGGGTGGTCAGCAGGACGGTCGTGCCGCGCTCGGCGTTCAACTCCCGCAGGAAACCACGCACCTTGGCCTTGGAGATGACATCGAGTCCGATGGTCGGCTCGTCGAGGTAGAGCACCTCGGGGTCGTGCAGCAGCGCCGCCGCGATGTCCCCGCGCATGCGCTGGCCCAGCGACAGCTGCCGTACCGGCACGTCCAACAGGTCGCTGAGTTCGAGGAGTTCGACGCAGCGGTCGAGATTCTCGCGGTACCGGGCGTCGGGGATGCGGTACATGCGGTGCATCAGCCGGTACGAGTCGATGAGGGGCAGGTCCCACCACAGCGTCGTACGCTGCCCGAAGACCACGCCGATGCGGTGAGCGAGGCGGGTGCGCTCCCGGGAGGGGTCGATGCCGGCGACCCGCAGCCGGCCGCCGCTCGGGGTGAGGATGCCGGTGAGCATTTTGATCGTCGTCGACTTCCCGGCACCGTTCGGCCCGATGTAGCCGACCATCTCACCGCGCGCCACGGTGAAGGAGATCGAGTCGACGGCACGGACCTCGCGCCGCTCCCGCTTCATGAAACCGGTCTTCTTGCGCACGTCGAAGACCTTCTCGACGCGGTCGAGTTCGATGAAGTGATCGGTGTGATGTTCGGTGACGTGATCGTCCACAGTCCTCGTCCTCAACAGCCCTTACCAGTCGTCAACTTCCCGTACTCCTGTACGACCTGAGCCCCGCCCGCCACGCCAGCCCCGCGAGCCCGCAGCACGCCCCCGCCACCAGCGGCGGCGCGAAGGCCACCCAGCTCGGCAGACCCAGCGGAATCGGCCTCCCCAGCACATAGGCAGCCGGGATCCAGGTGACGAAGGCCAGCGGCAGCAGGAAGGTCACCCCGCGCACCAGCTCACGTCCGAACACCGTCGGCGGATACTGCAGCAGGGTCGCGCCACCGTAGGTGAACGCGTTCTGCACCTCGGAGGCGTCCTGCGCCACGAACTGGAAGGCCGCGCCCGCCACGAACACCGCGCAGAAGATCGCCGCGCCGCTCACCACGGCCACCGGCATCAGCAGCAGCCGCAGCGGCGTCCAGTGGATGTCGACGGCGGCCAGCGCGTACCCGAGGACCAGCGAGCCCTGCGTGATCCGCCCGAGCCTGCGCAGCGCGAAACGGTCTGCGGCGACCTGGGCCAGCACCGGCGCCGGACGCACCAGCAGCGTGTCCAGGGTGCCGTCGCGAACCCGCTGTCCGAGCCGCTCCATCGAGCCGATCGCCAGGTCCGCGAGACCGAACGCGACGCTCGACAGGCCGTACAGGAAGGCCACTTCGGGCAGTGGCCAGCCGCCGAGCGCGTCGATCCGCGAGAACATCAGCAGGATCGCGACGAAGTCGAGAGCGGTCACCGCGAAGTTGGCGAACGTCGTCATCGCGAAGGACGCGCGGTAGGCCATCGTGGAGCGGATCCACATCGCGCCGATCAGCCGGTAGGCCCGCAGCCCCTCCATCAGCCGGCCGTTTCCCGGCACCCCTGCTTCAGCCACCCTGAACGACCACCCTCCGTGTCGCCACCGACTGCACCAGCCGCCCCGCCGCCAGCAGCGCCACCGCCCACGCCCCCTGGAAGGCGAAGGTGCCCCACGGGTCGGCCTCCCCCAGCAGGAGGTCAGCCGGCTTCTGCAGCAGCGACGACCACGGCAGATCCCGGACGACGTCGCCGAGCGCCCCCGGGAACACGTTGAGCGGCAGCATCATGCCCGAGCAGAAGAACCCGGCGAGCATGGTCATGTGGGTCATGCCGGTGCCGTCCATGAACCAGAACGTGAGCAGCGCGATGAGATACCGGATGCCGAAACTGACCACCGTCGCCAGCAGGAGCGACACCACGAAGGCGGCCCAGGTCGCCGGGTCGGCGGGCAGCGCCACCTGGAAGAGCAGCGCGCCGAACGCGAACGGGATCACTCCCCGGCCCAGCAGCTGGAACATCGTGCGGCCCAAGTCGGCGGCCAGCCACCACAGTTGCAGATCGGCGGGCCGGTAGAGGTCGATCGCGATGTCGCCCGTGCGGATCCGCTCCATCAACTCGGACTCGACGCCGCTGCCGCCGATCGCGAGCGCGGCGAAGATCGCCTGTCCCAGCCACACATAGGTGACGGCCTGTGCCTGGTCGTACCCCCCTAGGTGTGGCTTCTCGTTCCACAGGGCGAGGTACGTGTACACCAGGATCAGGCCGAAGACGGTGTTGGTGAACACCCCCGCCGCAGTGGCCGCCCGATACGTCGCGTACCGTCTGAATCCGCCCGCCGCGACGGCAACGTACAACCGTCCCGAGCCCACGCCACAGCCCTCCTCAGCCCGCCGGCACCGAAGCGCAGGAGCCTACTGCCCTGGCAGTGACGCACGCCACGCATTTTCCGGACCGGAAGCGTGCCGTGGTCCGGGAACGGAACGCTTGGTGCGAGAGTCTTCAACAGGGGGCGCAGAAGGCGTTCGAGGGCGTACGGGAACGTACGACGCGAAACAGGAGTCCGTGCAACACATGAGCGACGAGCCGCAGCAGCCGAACCAGGCCTCGGCACCGAGTGACCCACCACAGGGCAGCCCAGAGCCGACGGATCCGCCAGGGAGTGCGGTGACATCCGGTGCGGTTGATGATGCTGCGGCTGGTGGGGTGACCGAGGGTTCTGCGGCTGACGGAACCAGCGAGGATTCTGCGGCTGACGGGACCACCGAGGATTCTGCGGCTGACGGGACCACCGAGGCTTCCCCGGCTGGGAGTTCGGTGGCTGGGGTGGCTGAGGGATCGACAGCCGGGACGGCTGAGAGTTCCCCTGCCACCGGGGGTGGTGAGCGTTCCGGAGCTGCCGAGGCGGCGGATCGCGACGGAGACGCTGCTGAGCGGGCCGACGCGGTCGAGCGGTCCGAGGCAAGCGAGCAGACCGGAGCAGACGAGTCTCCGCGGGCCAGTACGGCCACCCGGCCCCAGACGCCGGACGCGTCAGCCCGGCCGAAGCCGGTCGACTCCCCTACCCAGCGCCTGGCACCCGTGCCCGCCGAAGACGCTGATCGTCCCGAAGACGCTGATCGTCCCGGAGCGGCGGGACGGCCCGGGGCTGCCGCAGGCGCGGGGTCCGGTACGCCCGGCGCCCCCACTCCGCCTCAGGCAACGGGCACGCCCACCCCGTCCGCAGCGTCCGGGAGGCCCACCAGGCCCCGGACTCCCGGCGACCCCACCTCACCTCAGGCACCTGGCACCCCCACCCAGTCCCCGGCGTCCGGCGCCTCCCCCCGCCGCCCGATGACCGACTCCCCCACCCAGCGTCTGGCGCCCGTGAAGCCCGCGTCGATGGGGTCGGCGTCTCCGCAGGCCGCCGCGTCCGCCGCTGCTGCCGCCGCCGCTGCTGCCGCTGTCGCGGGCGGTGCGGCTGCCGCCGCCACGGCTGCGGGTCGCGGGGCCGGTGGGGTCGGTGGTGATGCGGCCGCTGTCACACCCGCCGCTGCCGCTGCCGGTGGCGGTGGCGGGAAGAAGGGGAAGCGGCCCAAGCGGACCGGTTGGCGGCGGATCATTCCGACGTGGCGGATGGTGCTCGGCACCTTCGTCATCGGCGTGCTGCTGGTGGTCGGGCTGTTCTTCCTCGGGTACTCGCTCGTGAAGATCCCGAACGCCAACGCCCTCGCGATGAAGCAGGCCAACGTCTACCTCTACGCCGACGGCTCCCAGATCGCCCGCGACGGCGACATCAACCGGGAGAACGTGACCCTCGCCCAGGTCTCCAAGGACGCCCAGCACGCCGTCCTGGCCGCCGAGGACCGCGACTTCTACACCGAGTCCGCCGTCGACCCCAAGGCGATGCTGCGCGCCGGCTGGAACACCGCGACCGGCAAGGGCAGGCAGTCCGGTTCGACGATCACCCAGCAGTACGTGAAGAACTACTACCTGGCGCAGGAGCAGACCGTCACCCGCAAGGTGAAGGAGTTCTTCATCTCCATCAAGCTGGACCGCGAGAAGTCCAAGGACCAGATCCTCGAGGGCTACCTCAACACCAGCTACTTCGGCCGCAACGCCTACGGCATCCAGGCCGCCGCCCAGGCCTACTACGGCGTGGACTCCACCGACCTCGACCCGGCCCGCGCCGCCTACCTCGCCGCGCTCGTCAACGCGCCCAGCGAGTACGACGTCGTGGCGCACCCGGAGAACAAGGCGGCGGCCGTGGCCCGCTGGAACTACGTCCTGGACGGCATGGTCAAGAAGGGCTGGCTGACCGAGGCGAAGCGGGCGACCCTGCAGTTCCCGATGCCGAAGGAGCAGACCCTCTCCACCGGCATGTCCGGCCAGCGCGGCTACATCGTCAAGGCCGTGGAGAGCTACCTCGCCAAGAACAAGATCGTCAGCTCGGACGAACTCGCGGCCGGCGGCTACCGCATCACCACCACGCTCGAGAAGAGCAAGCAGAACGCCTTCGTCAAGGCCGTCAACAACCAGGTGATCGACCACCTCGACAAGAAGAACCGCAAGGTCGACAACTACGTCCGCGCCGGCGGAGCCTCCGTCGACCCGAAGACCGGCAAGGTCGTCGCGCTGTACGGCGGCATCGACTACGTCAAGCAGTACACGAACGGCGCGACCCGCGGCGACTTCCAGGTGGGCTCCAGCTTCAAGCCGATCGTGTTCGCCTCGGCCGTCCAGAACCACTCCGAGACCCAGGACGGCCAGGTCATCACCCCCAACACCTACTACGACGGCACCAACAAGCGCCCCGTACAGGGCTGGGTCGGCGGAAGTTACGCGCCCGCGAACGAGGACGACGTCTCCTACGGCAACATCACCGTGCGCACCGCCACCGACAAGTCCGTCAACGCGGTGTATGCGCAGATGGCCGTGGACGTCGGCCCGTCGAAGGTGAAGCAGACGGCCATCGACCTGGGCATCCCCGCCGACACACCCGACCTGACCGCGACCCCGTCCATCGCGCTCGGTGTGAACACCGCCAGCGTCCTCGACATGGCGGAGGCCTACGCGACGCTCGCGAACCACGGCGAGCGGCACACGTACACGATCATCGCGTCCATCACCAGGAACGGCGAGAAGGTGGAACTGCCGAAGGACAGGACCACCCAGGCCGTCAGCCGGGAGGCCGCCGACACGACGACCTCGATCCTGCAGAGCGTGGTCGAGAACGGCACCGCGACCGCCGCGCAGGGCGCCGACCGCCCCGCCGCGGGCAAGACCGGTACCGCGGAGGACGACAAGGCCGCCTGGTTCGCCGGCTACACCCCCGACCTGGCGACGGTCGTCTCCGTGATGGGCCAGGACCCGGTGACGGCCCAGCACAAGTCGCTGTACGGCGCGATGGGGCTGCAGCGCGTCAACGGCGGTGGCCCGCCGGCGCAGATCTGGGCGCAGTACACCAAGGCGGCGCTGAAGGGGCGGTCGGCGAGCGACTTCGACCTGCAGTTGATGCCGGGCGCCGACGAGACCCAGGCCCCGCCCCAGTCGACGGCCCCCGGCACCGGCGGCCAGGACAACGGCGGTACGACCACCACGGGCGGC
The DNA here is from genome assembly GCF_040612015.1 of Streptomyces sp. NPDC006476. Taxonomy (NCBI): domain Bacteria; kingdom Bacillati; phylum Actinomycetota; class Actinomycetes; order Kitasatosporales; family Streptomycetaceae; genus Streptomyces; species Streptomyces sp. NPDC006476. Next base: position 50,330 of record NZ_JBEXPK010000015.1, read on the forward strand.
CAGACCGACCAGGGCCCGACCCAGGGACAGACCAACGGCGGTACGCCGACGACCGGCGGGACGCCCACGACGGGCGGCCCGACGACCACCGGCGGCACCACCGGCGACACGACCAACGGCGGCACCACGGGCGGCACCACCAACGGCGGCACGACGACGGGCACGACGAACGGCGGTACGACGACCGGCACCACGGGAGGCGACACCGGCGGCACGAACGGCGGCACGAACGGCGGCACGAACGGAGCGGACACCGGAGGCACGACCACCGGCACGGCGGCAGGTCCCCAGTCGACCGGCCGCAGACAGTGACACACCGCGGGCGGTGAACGGCGGTGAACGCCGAAGGGGCCGGTGACGGTGGTCACCGGCCCCTTCGACGTTCTCGGAACTTTGCTGCGGAGTTGTCAGAGATGTCAGAGATAGAGGCCCGTCGTGTCCTCCGAGCCCTCGAAGCGGTCCGCGGCCACGGCGTGCAGGTCGCGCTCGCGCATGAGCACGTACGCCACGCCCCGTACCTCGACCTCGGCGCGGTCCTCGGGGTCGTACAGCACACGGTCGCCCGGCTCCACCGTCCGCACGTTCTGGCCGACGGCGACGACCTCGGCCCACGCCAGCCGCCGCCCCACCGCCGCGGTGGCGGGGATCAGGATGCCCCCGCCGGACCGCCGCTCGCCCTCACCGGTCTCCTGCTTGACCAGCACCCGGTCGTGCAGCATCCGGATGGGCAGCTTGTCGTGGGTGCTCTGCTCGTTTCTGTTGGCGCTCACGTCCCGAACCTACAGCTCTCCGTCAGCTCTTGCGCCGTCGGGTGCCGAGAGCGAGCAGCCCCACCAGGCCCACGGCGACCAGGGCGACCGGCACGATCCGCTCCAGCCTGGGCGCGCCCTCCTCGTCCACGAACCGGGCCCTGACGTCGGTGACGGCCTTGTTGACGCCGACGTACGCCCGGCCCAGCGTGTGATCGATATTGGACACGACCTTGGCCTTGGCGTCACCGACGATGGTCTTCGGGTGCACACGCACCCCGATCTCGTCCAGGGTCTCGGCCAGCACTACGCGGCGGGCTTTGATGTCCGCCTCGATCTGCGCCGGGGTTCTGGTGTCCGACGTGTCCGCCACCGTGGGGCCTCCGAAGTCAGCCGATGCCTTGTTGTCGCTTGTTCTGGACAGTCTGTCAGCTCCGCGTGCCGCCGCACTGTCAGGACCCCCGGTTACGCTGTTCCGATGAGCGAGCGACTCCAGCCCGGGGACGTGGCCCCCGACTTCACCCTCCCCGACGCCGACGGCAACGACGTCTCCCTGTCGGCCCACAAGGGCCGCAAGGTCATCGTCTACTTCTACCCGGCGGCCCTCACGCCCGGCTGCACCAAGCAGGCCTGCGACTTCACGGACAACCTCGACGTCCTGGCCGGCGCCGGCTACGACGTCATCGGCATCTCCCCGGACGCCCCGGAGAAGCTGGCGAAGTTCCGCGAGAAGGAGTCCCTGAAGGTCACCCTGGCCGCCGACCCGGACAAGAAGGTCACCGAGTCCTACGGCGCATACGGCGAGAAGAAGAACTACGGCAAGACCTACATGGGCGTCATCCGCTCCACGATCATCGTCGACGAAGAGGGCAAGGTCGAACGGGCCCTCTACAACGTCCGAGCCACAGGCCACGTAGCCAAGATCATCAAGGACCTGGGCATCTGAGGCCCTCCTTCCCGCCAGGTCAGCGGCTCGCACCGGGACACCCCGGCGCGAGCCGCTTCACGTTTCGGGCGTGACTGTCCGATGAGCTGTTCGTTACTCCGTACGAGCTGCGAACGCGCGGCCGGGACGGAGGGGGCTCGATGGGGGTCAGCGCATACACCAAGGAGCGACTGGAGGGAGCGGCCCGAGGGGCGCGGACGTTGTCGGAGGCGTTGACGAGGTTGGGGGTGGATCCGAAGAGTTCGACGCGGCGGTATGTCTTGGAGCGGATGAAGAAGCTAGGGGTGGACACCTCGCACTTCGAGCGCGAGGGGGTCAAGTGGACCCGAGAGACCCTGCAGGCGGCAGTCTCTGCGTCGACGAACATGTGTGAAGTCCTACGGCATCTCGGGCTTGAGGTGGTGGGCGGGCATCACACGCACATCAGCCGCCGGATCAAGGCGTACGGGATCGACACCTCGCACTTTCAGGTGCCGACCCGACGCGGCAAAGCGTGGCGCCCCCGGACACCCGAGGGGCTACTCGTCGAGCAGCCCCTCGGCCATGCTCGGCGCGTCCCTAGCGATCGACTCAAGTCGGCGATGACGGCACTGGGGATGCAGGAACGGTGCGCCCAATGCGGGACGGAAGCGGTCTGGCGAGGGCACCCGCTCCCGCTGGAGGTCGATCACATCGACGGCAACTGGCGCGACAACCGCATCGAGAACCTGCAGTTTCTGTGCCCCAACTGCCACTCAACAACGGAAAGTTACCGGGGGCGCGGCAAAGGGAGGACTTCATGAGCGGCGGCGTGCAGTACACCCGGGAACGGCTGGCAGAAGCCGCCACCCAGTGTTCGGACATCGACGAGGTCATCGCCTTCTTCGGCACCCGGCCATACGGCCGACTGCGCCGTCACCTTTTCCATCGCTTCGACCACTTCGGAATCGACGTCTCGCACATGCCCCGCCAGAGACGAGCGAGGGGAGTGCCCGACAGACCAGCCGCCGACGAGCTGCGCCGAGCGGTCGCAGGAGCAACCTCCATCGCCGATACGCTGCGCGCTCTGGGGATGGAGCCTTACAACAGCAGGTTGCGCGCTCAGCTCCGATGCTGGGTGATCGAGGACGGTCTCGACACCGCCCACTTCCTTGGACAGGCCCATCAACGCGGCAGGCCAGGCACCACACCGCTCAGGCGCGCGGAGGACATCCTTATCCAGCATGACGGCCAGCGCCGGACCAGGACTCATCTGCTCCGCCGGGCACTGCTGGAGGTGGGCGTACCCGAGGAGTGCGCCGAGTGCGGAACAGGTCCCGAGTGGCTCGGCAAGCCCATGACACTGGAGGTCGATCACATCAACGGGGACTGGAGCGACGACCGGCGGGAGAACCTGCGGTTGCTGTGCCCCAACTGCCACGCGATCACCAGCACCTGGTGCAGGGGCGGCAACCAGCGGCGACCGTTCGCCGAGTACCAGTAAGCTGTGCGTGGGGCCGTAGCCCAACTTGGCAGGAGGCACCACTTTTAGGTAGTGGACAGTGCGAGTTCGAGTCTCGTCGGCCCCACCTTCAGGGCGCGGCTCCCCCCTGGGAGCCGCGCCCTTCGCAGTAACTCAGCCCAACAGCTCCCGCACCACCGGCACCAGCGCCCGGAACGCCTTCCCCCGATGGCTGATCGCGTTCTTTTCTTCCGGGGACAGCTCCGCGCACGTGCGGGTTTCGCCCTCCGGCTGGAGGATCGGGTCGTAGCCGAAGCCGTTCGCGCCGACGGGGGCGTGGCGCAGCGAACCCCGCAGGCGGCCCTCGACCACCCGCTCCGTCCCGTCTGGCAGGGCCAGTGCCGCCGCGCAGGCGAAGTGGGCGGCGCGGTGGGTGTCGTCGATGTCGGAGAGCTGGGCCAGGAGGAGCTCCAGGTTGGCCTTGTCGTCGCCGTGCCGGCCGGACCAGCGGGCCGAGAAGATGCCGGGGGCGCCGCCCAGGACGTCGACGCAGAGGCCGGAGTCGTCGGCGACTGCGGGCAGGCCGGTGGCGCGGGCGAGGGCGTGGGCCTTGAGGAGGGCGTTCTCGGCGAAGGTCACGCCGGTTTCCTTGACGTCGGGGACGTCGGGGTAGGCGTCCGCGCCGACCAGTTCGTGGGGCAGGCCTGCGTCGGCGAGGATCGCCCGCAGTTCGGTGATCTTTCCGGCGTTGCGGGTGGCGAGGATCAAGCGCGTCATGCCGTTCAGTATCCCGGTCCCCGGCGGGCGCCCGTCACGACGTACAGACCTTGGTGAGTTCGCCTGCCGCGTCGGTCACGGGGGTGACGTCGGGTGTGTGGTCGCCGTTCTTCACGGCCGTACGGACGTTGTCCACGGCCTTGCCGAGGTCGTCGACCGCCTTGTTGACGTCGACGTTGTCGGTCCTGTCGCCGATCTTGTCGAGGTTCTTGTCGATGGAGGCGAGGGACTGGTCGAGTTGGGTGGGGTCGCTGCCCGCGTTCTCGACGGCCTGCTGGAGTGCGGTGACGCTGTCGGCGATGGTGTCGGCGGTCTGGACGCAGTCGATGGCCTTGTCGACGGCGTCGCAGCCGGTGGCCAGGCCCGTCGTCAGGCCGAGGGCGGCCAGGGCGACGAGGGTGGTGACGGTACGGCGACTTCGGCGGCCTCGGCTCGCGGCCATGACGGTGTGTCCTCCCTGTCCCAGGCCCCGGTGAGGCCCCCGTGGTCGGGCGCACGGTGGTGTGCCGTGCGCCCGCACTTGTAGGGACGCCGGGACGGGCGGCGCGGGTTGCCCCGGCCGCCCGCCCTTCTTGGTGCGCCCTTTACTTTTCGAGGACGGTGTCGAGCGCCTTGTGCTGGAGGACGGCGAGTTCCGCGCAGCCGGTGACGGCCAGGTCGAGGAGGGTGTTGAGCTCCTCGCGGGCGAAGGGCTCGGCCTCGGCGGTGCCCTGGACCTCGACGAAGCGGCCGTCGCCGGTGCAGACGACGTTCATGTCGGTGTCGGCCCGTACGTCCTCCTCGTAGCGGAGGTCGAGGAGCGGGACGCCGCCGACGATGCCGACGGAGACCGCGGAGACGGTTCCGGTGAGGGGCTGGCGGCCGGGCTTGATCAGTTTCCTGCCCTGTGCCCAGGCGACGGCGTCGGCGAGGGCGACGTAGGCGCCGGTGATGGCGGCGGTGCGGGTGCCGCCGTCGGCCTGGAGGACGTCGCAGTCGAGGACGACGGTGTTCTCGCCGAGTGCCTTGTAGTCGATGACGGCGCGCAGGGAGCGGCCGATGAGGCGGGAGATCTCGTGGGTACGGCCGCCGATCTTGCCGCGGACGGACTCGCGGTCGCCGCGGGTGTTGGTGGCGCGGGGCAGCATGGAGTACTCGGCGGTGACCCAGCCCTCGCCGCTGCCCTTGCGCCAGCGCGGGACGCCTTCGGTGAAGGAGGCGGTGCACAGCACCTTGGTGTCGCCGAAGGAGACGAGGACGGAGCCCTCGGCGTGCTTGCTCCAGCCGCGTTCGATGGTGATCGGGCGGAGTTGTTCGGGGGTGCGGCCGTCGATTCGAGACATGCCGCTGAGCCTATCCGCCCATGCGGAAGGGGCTCCTCCCGCGTCGGGAGGAACCCGTGGCCGTCCTGCCCGCCGGGGCGGGGTTCACATCATGTCTTCGATCTCCGCGGCGATCGGGTCGGCGTCGGTGCCGATGACGACCTGGATCGCGGTGCCCATCTTGACGACTCCGTGGGCGCCGGCGGCCTTCAGGGCGGCCTCGTCGACCAGCGAGGCGTCGTTGACCTCGGTGCGGAGGCGGGTGATGCAGCCCTCGACCTCTTCGATGTTGTCGATGCCGCCGAGTCCGGCGACGATCTTCTCAGCCTTGCTGGCCATGTCGGTCTCCTCACGCACAGTTGGCCCCACTTCGCGAGCGATTGCGCCGTGCGTACCGAAAGATGACGTCACAGCTCCCAATCCTCGGGACTGGTCTACACCACTTGAGGGGCGGTCGCCAACTGCTGAGTGCCGCGGCTCAACTGGAACCGGGCGACGAAGCCGTGGGCCGTCATCGCGATCGGTCTGTGGCCTAGCGGAAAGTAGCCCGACCGTCACGGGAATCGCGGGTTCCTTATGCCACCTTCATCTGCTACAACAGGTCTACACCACTGAGTGGTGTAGACCACCACCCGATGGAGGAAGTCTATGAGCACCGCCACCGCGCCCCCGGCGGCCCCCGCCAAGAAGCGGGGATCAGGCCTGTTCCAGGGCCTGCAGAAGGTTGGTCGCAGCCTGCAGCTCCCGATCGCCGTGTTGCCGGCGGCGGGGCTTCTGCTCAGGTTCGGTCAGCCGGACTCCCAAGCGAGGTTCCACATCCCCGCGGACGTGGCGAAGGTGTTCGCCGGAGCCGGTGGTGCCCTGCTGGACAGTTCCTTCGGTCTGCCCCTGCTGTTCTGCATAGGCGTGGCCATCGGTTTCGCGAAGAAGTCCGACGGCTCGACAGCGCTGGCCGCCGTGGTCGGCTTCCTCAGCTATTACGCGGTGATCCACCAGTACCCGATCAAGGACGGTCACGAGGGGGCCACCTACACCGCGACCGGGCTCGGCGGTGGATTCTGGCAGAAGGGCCACGAGGCGGCTCAGGCCGCGACCTTCCAGAACCCGGGCGTACTCGGCGGCATCATCCTCGGTCTGCTGACGGCCGTTCTGTGGCAGCGCTACCACCGCAAGCAGCTCGTCGACTGGCTCGGCTTCTTCAATGGCCGCCGCCTCGTCCCGATCATCACGGCCGCCGTCGGCACCCTGTTCGGCGTGCTGGTGGTCCTGGGCTGGGAGCCCATCGGCAATGGCATCACGGACTTCGGCAAGTGGATGACCGGCCTGGGCGCCTTCGGTTCGGCCCTCTTCGGGCTCATCAACCGGGCCCTGATCCCGATCGGGATGCACCAGTTCGTCAACTCCGTGGCCTGGTTCCAGATCGGCGACTTCACCAACTCCGCCGGCACCGTCTTCCACGGCGACCTGCCGCGCTTCTTCGCCGGTGACCCCTCCGCCGGTATGTTCATGACCGGCTTCTTCCCGATCATGATGTTCGGCCTCCCCGCCGCCGCTCTCGCGATCGCCCACTCCGCCCGTCCCGAGCGCCGCAAGGCCGTTCTGGGCATGATGATGTCGATGGCGCTGACCTCTTTCGTCACAGGTGTCACCGAACCGATCGAGTTCACGTTCATGTTCATCGCGCCGGTGCTCTACGCCATCCACGCGGTCCTCACCGCGGTCTCGATGGCCGTCACCTGGGCCCTGGGAATGCACATGGGCTTCAGCTTCTCGGCCGGCTTCATCGACGTCTTCATCAACTGGGGTATCTCCACCAAGCCCTGGCTGCTGATCCCCGTCGGCCTGGCCTTCGGCGCCCTCTACTACGTCGTCTTCCGCTTCGCCATCACCAAGTGGAACCTCCCCACCCCGGGCCGCGAGCCCGAGGAGGAGGTCGAGGAGCTCACCACGGCGTGAGAACCGGCGTCACCACGCGAAGGCCCCGGCACCGAGGAGGTGCCGGGGCCTTCGTCGTGCCGTGGGGGTCAGATCTCGTACGACAGCCTGGGTGCCGCCAGGTCGACCGGGCCGTCGAAGACCGCGCGGGCGTCGGTCAGGTTGACCTGCGGGTCGGTCCACGGGGGGACATGGGTGAGGAGCAGGCGGCGGGCGCCCGCGCGGGCCGCCGTCTCCCCCGCCTCGCGGCCGTTGAGGTGCAGGTCGGGGATGTTCTCCTTGCCGTGCGTGAAGGCGGCCTCGCACAGGAACAGGTCGGCGTCGCGGGCGAGTTCGTCCAGGACGGGGGTGACGCCCGTGTCGCCGGAGTACGTCAGGACCCGCCCGCCGTGCTCGACGCGGATGCCGTACGCCTCCACGGGATGGGCCACGCGCTCCGTGTGCACCGTGAACGGGCCGATCTCGAACGTGGACGGCTTGACGGTGTGGAAGTCGAAGACCTCGCTCATGGAGGAGGCGGTGGGAGTGTCCGCGTAGGCGGTGGTGAGGCGGTGTTCGGTGCCCTCGGGGCCGTAGACCGGGATCGGGTCGCAGCGGCCGCCGTCGTGGCGGTAGTAGCGCGCGACGAAGTACGCGCACATGTCGATGCAGTGGTCGGCGTGCAGATGGCTGAGGAAGATCGCGTCGAGGTCGTAGAGACCGCAGTGGCGCTGCAGCTCGCCGAGGGCACCGTTGCCCATGTCGAGAAGCAGCCGGAAGCCGTCGGCCTCGACGAGGTAGCTCGAGCAGGCCGATTCCGCGGACGGGAACGACCCCGAGCAGCCGACGACGGTGAGCTTCATGAAACAGAAACCTCCGCTGGCGGGACTTTTCCGGAAGGAGACGGGGGTCGTGCGGTCCGTCGAGCGTAAGGCGCAAAACCCCTCGTCGCTCCTCCACCAGGGGCTGTTGTGGGCGAACTCACCTGTGGTGTCACCGGTTCGGCTGGAAGCGGGGCGGGTGAGGCGCGAGAGAGGGCGCGCGACGCGACGCGCGCCCCGGTAACGTCTTCGTATGGACACGTCATGGTGGCTGGCGCTCGCCGCGGTCGTACTGCTCGCGCTGGTCGCCACGCTCGTCGACGGATGGGGGCGGGGGCGGCGGCCCTCGGGGCGGCGGTCCCGGCCGCCGGGACGGCCGGGCGGGCGGAAGGACGCACGGCCGCGGCCGGCGGAGATCTGGTGGGCGAACGTGCCGTTCGAGGACGGGCCGGGCCGCAAGGACCGGCCCTGTCTGGTGCTGGTGGTGCACGGGGAGCGGGTGACCGTCGCGAAGATCACCAGCAAGTACCGCGACGAGCGGGCCGGGGTGATCCCGCTGCCGCCGGGTGCCGTCGACGATTCTCGCGGGCGGGCCAGCTTCCTGGAGACCGCCGAGTTGCGTGAGGTGCCGGTGTGGGAGTTCCGGCGCAGGGTGGGGATGGTGGACCCGGTCCTGTGGGAGCAGGTCCGTCACCTGGCGACGTGAGGCGGCCGACCGGGCACTACGCCCAGAGCTGGCCGTGCAGCGTCTCGATCGCTTCCTCCGTCGTCGCCGCCGTGTAGACGCCGGTCGAGAGGTATTTCCAGCCGCCGTCCGCCACGACGAACGCGATGTCGGCGGGCTCGCCGGCCTTGACGGCCTTTCGTCCGACGCCGATCGCCGCGTGCAGCGCCGCGCCCGTGGAGACGCCCGCGAAGATGCCCTCCTGCTGGAGGAGTTCCCGGGTACGGGTGACGGCGTCGGCGGAGCCGACCGAGAAGCGGGTGGTCAGCACGGAGGCGTCGTACAGCTCGGGTACGAAGCCCTCGTCGAGGTTGCGCAGGCCGTACACCAGGTCGTCGTAGCGCGGCTCGGCGGCGACGATCTGCACGTCCGGCTTGTTCTCGCGCAGGTAGCGGCCGACGCCCATCAGGGTGCCCGTGGTGCCGAGGCCCGCGACGAAGTGGGTGATAGAGGGGAGGTCGGCGAGGATCTCGGGGCCGGTGGTGGCGTAGTGGGCGCCGGCGTTGTCCGGGTTGCCGTACTGGTACAGCATCACCCAGTCGGGATGCTGGGCGGAGAGTTCCTTGGCGACGCGAACGGCGGTGTTGGAGCCGCCCGCGGCCGGGGAGGAGATGATCTCGGCGCCCCACATGCCGAGCAGGTCCCGGCGCTCCTGGGAGGTGTTCTCGGGCATCACGCACACCATGCGGTAACCCTTGAGCTTGGCGGCCATGGCGAGGGAGATGCCGGTGTTGCCGCTGGTCGGCTCGAGGATCGTGCAGCCCGGCGTGAGGCGGCCGTCCTTCTCCGCCTGCTCGATCATGTGCAGGGCGGGACGGTCCTTGACCGAGCCGGTCGGGTTGCGGTCCTCCAGCTTGGCCCAGATGCGGACCTCGGCGGACGGCGACAGCCGCGGCAGGCACACCAGGGGGGTGTTGCCGACCGCGGCCAGCGGGGAGTCGTACCGCATCCGGATCAGGCCATGCCGCCGGCCACGGCCGGCAGGATCGTGACGTTGTCGCCGTCGGCGACCTTGGTGTTGATGCCGTCGAGGAAGCGGACGTCCTCGTCGTTCAGGTAGACGTTGACGAAGCGGCGCAGTTCACCGCCGTCCACGATGCGGGCCTGGATGCCCGTGTGCCGGGTCTCGAGGTCGGCGAAGAGCTCGGCGAGGGTGTCCCCGGTGCCCTCCACCGCCTTCTGGCCGTCGGTGTAGGTGCGGAGGATGGTGGGGATGCGGACCTCGATGGCCATGGTTGCGGGCTCCTGTCGGAAGGTGTCGGATCGGTGGGCGCGCGGCGGCGCGAAGTGCGGGTGGTGCTCCGGGTGCCGCGGCTCACGGCCGTACGGCGGCAGGGAAGCGTCAACAGATGGCGCTGTTCAGCCTGCACAGGTCGACGTGCAGCCGCGCCACGAGCAGCACGCTCGGCGCCTTGATGCCCACGTCGTTCAGAACCATGGGCTCATCGTATCGATTCCCGGTCGCCAGGCCGGAGTGTGATCCCGCATGGTGGATGAATTCTGTCCGAACTGCGAGATCAGTACGCCTCCACGACCGTGACCTCCTCCTCCGTGACCTCGCCTTCCACGATGCGGTACGAGCGGAACTGGAAGTCGCCGAGGCCATCGGTGTCCGCGGTGGAGACCAGGACGTAGTGGGCGCCGGGTTCGTTGGCGTAGGAGATGTCGGTACGGGAGGGGTAGGCCTCGGTGGCGGTGTGGGAGTGGTAGATCACCACCGGCTCCTCGTCGCGGTCGTCCATCTCGCGGTAGAGCCTCAGCAGATCGCCGGAGTCGAACTCGTAGAACGTGGGCGACATGGCCGCGTTCAGCATCGGGATGAAGCGCTCGGGGCGGTCCGAGCCAGCCGGGCCCGCGACGACGCCGCACGCCTCGTCGGGGTGGTCCTTGCGCGCGTGCGCGACGATCTGGTCGACGAGGGCCTGGGTGATGGTCAGCATGCTCGCCAGGATAAGCAGGAGGGCCGCTCCGTACCGAGGGACGGTACGGAGCGGCCCACATGCCGGACGGTCAGCCGACTTTCTCCAGCTCCGGCTCGCGGCGCCGGGTGACCTCGGGGTTGCGGGCCCTCAACACCGCCCAGCCGACGCCCAGGGCCGCGGCCCAGCCCGCCATCACGTACAGGCAGACGCGGGAGTCGGCGTCGTAGGCGATCAGGCCTGTGACGAAGAGCAGGAACACGATGGCGATCCAGCTGCACACCGCGCCGCCCGGCGCCGGGAAGGAGGACGCGGGCAGGCGGCCCGCGACGACCGCGCGGCGGTAGAGGACGTGGCTGATCAGGATCATCAGCCAGGTCCAGATGCCGGCCGCGGTGGCCACCGAGGTGACGTAGCCGAACGCCTTCTCCGGGACGACGTAGTTGAGGACCACGCCGATGCCCATGAAGAGGACCGAGACGGTGATGCCGAGCGCCGGCGTCCTGGTGGCGGACAGCTTCTGGAAGCCCTTGGGGGCCTCGCCGTTGTCGGCCAGGGTGCGCAGCATGCGGCCGGTGGAGTACATGCCGGAGTTGCAGGACGACAGGGCCGCGGTGAGGACGACGAAGTTGACGATGCCGGCGCCGGCCGGGATGCCGATCTTCGCGAAGGCGGCGACGAACGGGGAGACGCCCGGGGCGAACTCCGTCCACTTCACGACGCAGAGGATGACGGTGAGCGCGCCGACGTAGAAGAGGGCGATGCGCCAGGGGAGGGTGTTGATCGCCTTGGGGAGGGTCTTCTCGGGGTTCTCGGACTCGCCGGCCGTGACGCCGACCAGCTCGACCGCGAGGTAGGCGAACATGACGCCCTGCAGCGTCATCAGGGACGAGCCGATGCCCTTGGGGAAGAAGCCGTCGAACTGCCAGAGGTTGGAGACCGCGGCGGTGTCACCGGCAGAGCTGAAGCCGAAGGTGAGGACACCGAGGCCGATCACGATCATGCCGATCAGCGCGGTGACCTTGACCATCGAGAACCAGAACTCGAGCTCTCCGAAGAGCTTCACGGAGATCAGGTTGACCCCGAAGAGGATCACGAGGAAGACCAGGGCGGTCACCCACTGGGGGATGGCCGGGAACCAATAATTGACGTAGATCGCGGCGGCCGTCAGCTCGGCCATGCCGGTGACGACCCACATCAGCCAGTACGTCCAGCCGGTGAAGTAGCCGAAGAACGGGCCGAGGAACTCGCGGGAGTACTCCGCGAAGGAGCCCGAGACCGGGCGGTACAGGAGCAGTTCGCCGAGCGCCCGCATGATGAAGAAGACGATGGCGCCGGCGAGGGCGTACATCAGGATGAGGCTGGGGCCGGCCTTGGCGATGTTCGCCCCGGCTCCCAGGAAGAGGCCGACGCCGATGGCGCCGCCGATCGCGATCATCTGGACCTGGCGGCTGCCGAGTCCGCGCTCGTACCCCTCTTCGGAGGCCTGCTCCGAGGTGTCGACCTGAGCGGAGGTCATGTGTGGTGCGCCTTTCTCCATGTCCCGGCCCGGGCCTCTCGTCGGCCGCGGACCGGATCTCGATCCCCCCGGATTGCGATGGAGCTTGTGCCTGGCCGACGGTCGCCGGCTCGGTGGCGCACCCGGCGCACATGGGTGGTGTTCGCCGGGCGGTCGTGAAGATTTATCACGGCCGCAACGTTGATCACCGGGGGCGGAAGTGGCGCACGCCACAGGGAGAAGCGGACAAAGAACACACGACGAGGGCATTCGTGACGGTCACGGTGACGTGATCGTTATCCGGATTTGAGCGTCCTCTGAGCGAACACGGAACCGTCACATATCGCCATGAAGGGTCAGGGCAGGAGCGTGTTGACGAGCGTCTCCTGCAGCCCGCCCAGCCACAGATAGGCCATCACCATGGCCTTACGGGGGTCCTCGTCCGGGAGCCGGTAGAGGACGTCGGTGTCGTCCTCGTCGGCGATCTCCAGCCGGGAGCCGATCGCCAGGCGCAGGTCGTTGAGGGAGCCCAGCCACTGCCGGGACTGCTCGGGCGACAGCTTGAGCACCGCGCCGCCGTCGGCGCCCGGGGTGAGCGCGTCCAGGGTGCGGATCACCGCGAGCGCGTTGTCGCGCTTGCCGGCCCGCAGGTCGTTCTCCGTATAGCGGCGGAACTCGGCGGAGTACGCCTGGGCCTCCTGCGCCTCCTGGGGTCCCGGGGCGCCCTCGGGGTCGCGGTAGGCGTCCGGGAAGAGCCGCTTGAGCACCGGGTCCTTGGGCGGCTCGCTCGGACCTTCGGCGAACAGCTCGGCGAGCGGGTCGTCGGGTGCGTCCTCGCCGGGACCGGGGCCGATGAGTTCCAGCAACTGGACGGCGAGCGACCGGATGATGGAGATCTCGACGTCGTCGAGCGCGACGGCCGCACCGCCGCCGGGGAGCGGTTCGAAGTGTCCTGGCATGGAGGAGATTCGCTACTTCCGGTGCTGCGCGCGGGAGGTGGTCATTTCCGGTCCTGCTGGAGGGTGGCCCACAGGCCGTAGCCGTGCATGGCCTGCACGTCGCGTTCCATCTCCTCGCGGGTACCGCTGGAGACGACCGCCCGGCCCTTGTGGTGGACATCGAGCATGAGCTTGGTGGCCCTGTCCTTGGTGTACCCGAAATACGTCTGGAAGACGTACGTCACGTAGCTCATGAGGTTGACCGGGTCGTTGTGCACGATCGTGACCCAGGGGACGTCCGGCTCGGGTACGGCGAAGACCTCCTCCGCCGACTCGGTGCGTTCGATCTCTACGGGAGCGGGTGACGTCACATGGCCCATGCTGCCACGGGCCGCACAAATCGTCACACTGACGCGAAGGGGTGTAGCATCTAGCGCGATGCCGCATACACCGGGGGACAACCCCCGGACCCCCGGCCGACCTGGGGGCGCCCTGAGAATCGTGGCTAGGAGAGCTTTCGTGGATGTAGCGGACCTTGGGCTGCCGGTGGACGTTCCCTCGACGGCGCTCTTCACGGACCAGTACGAGCTGACGATGCTGCAAGCCGCGCTGAAGGGCGGTACCGCCGAGCGGCGCAGTGTCTTCGAGGTCTTCACCCGGCGGCTGCCGGACGGGCGCCGCTACGGCGTCGTCGCGGGCACCGGGCGTGTCCTGGACGCGGTGGAGAACTTCCGCTTCGACGCGGGCGTCCTCGGCTTCCTGCGCGAGCGGAACATCGTCGACGAGCCGACCCTGGAGTGGCTCGCCGGATACCGCTTCGGCGGTGACGTCTGGGGCTATCCCGAGGGCGAGGTGTACTTCCCCGGATCGCCGATCATGCGCGTCGAGGGCTCCTTCGCCGAGTGCGTGCTGCTGGAGACGGTGATCCTCTCCATCCTCAACCACGACTCCGCGATCGCGGCGGCCGCCTCCCGCATGTCCTCCGCCGCGGGTGACCGCCCGCTGATCGAGATGGGCGCCCGCCGCACCCACGAGCTGGCCGCCGTCGCCGCCTCCCGGGCCGCCTACGTCGGCGGCTTCGCCTCCACCTCCGACCTCGCGGCCGGCTTCCGCTACAACATCCCCACCGTCGGCACCTCCGCGCACGCCTTCACCCTGCTCCACGACCACGAGCGGGACGCCTTCCGCGCCCAGGTCGACTCGCTGGGCCGGGGCACCACGCTGCTGGTGGACACCTACGACGTCACCGAGGCCGTACGGCTGGCCGTCGAGGTCGCCGGGCCCGAGCTGGGCGCCGTGCGCATCGACTCCGGCGACCTGCTGCTGGTCGCGCACCGGGTGCGGCAGCAGCTGGACGAGCTGGGCGCGACCGCCACGAAGATCATCGTGACCTCGGACCTCGACGAGTACGCCATCGCCTCACTGGCGGCGGCGCCCGTGGACGCGTACGGCGTCGGTACGCAGCTGGTGACCGGGTCCGGGCATCCGACGGCCTCCATGGTCTACAAGCTGGTCGCCCGCGCCGAGTCCGACGACCCGAAGGCGCCGCTGGTGCCGGTCGCGAAGAAGTCCAGCGGCGGCAAGACGTCCGTCGGGGGCCGCAAGTGGGCCGCGCGGCGCCTCGACGCGGACGGGGTGGCGGAGGCGGAGGTCGTCGGCACGGGCGCCGTCCCGGCCGAGCTGGCCGAGCGGCAGCTGCTCGTGGAGCTGATCAAGGGCGGTGACGTGGTCGCCCGCGAGCCGCTGGACGCCGCACGCGACCGGCATGTGGCGGCACTCGCCAATCTGCCGCTGTCCGCCACCCAGCTGTCGCGCGGAGAGGCCGTCCTTCCGACGGAGTACGCGCAGGGGCGCTCGGGTAGCTAAACCTGGTGCGCCCTCCCGCAGTGTCGTCCGAGTCTCTAGGCTCGTAACCCACACAAGTCGAAGGACACCCACCATGCGCCGCGCCTTGATCGTCGTAGACGTGCAGAACGACTTCTGCGAGGGGGGCAGCCTCGCCGTGGCCGGTGGTGCCGACGTGGCCGCCGCCGTCACCGAGCTGATCGGACAGGCGGGCGGCTCCGGATACCAGCACGTGGTGGCCACCCGGGACCACCACATCGCGCCCGGCGGACACTTCGCCGACAACCCCGACTTCGTGCACTCCTGGCCGGCGCACTGCGTCGCCGGCACGGAGGGCGTCGGCTTCCATCCGAACTTCGCCCCCGCCGTCGCCTCCGGCGCGATCGACGCCGTCTTCGACAAGGGGGCGTACTCGGCGGCCTACAGCGGGTTCGAGGGCACCGACGAGAACGGGACGAAGCTCGGCGACTGGCTGCGCTCGCGCGGGGTCGCCGAGGTGGACGTGGTCGGCATCGCCACCGACCACTGCGTGCGCGCCACCGCGCTGGACGCCGCGCGGGAGGGGTTCCGTACGCAGGTGCTGCTGGACCTGACCGCCGGGGTCGCCGCGGAGAGCACGGAGCGGGCGGTCGAGGAGCTGCGCGAGGCGGGCGTGGAACTCACCGGGAAGCCGGTCGTGGCGTAGGTCACGGGAGGGGCCCCGGGGAGTGGACCAGGCGGGTCACGCCGAGGCCGCCGGGGTGCGCAGCAGGGCCTTGATCGGGTGCCACAGCTCGGTCACGGTGACACCGTTGTCCGGGGCCGTTCGCCATATCAGCCCGTCGGGATGGTGCAGGACGGCGGTGATCTCGTCCGGGGTCGGCGGGGCGGCGTTGCCCCGCAGGTAGACCGCGCGCATGCCGAGGTTGCGCAGCCTGGTCAGGGCGCGCGCCCGGTTGCGGGCGTGGACGAGGACACGGACGGAGCCCGTGCCGTGGGCGGTGGGTCTGGGCAGGTTCAGAGCCACCACCACGCTGCCGGTCGGCAGCTTGCAGAAACCTCCTGCGGCCATGCAGGTCACACCCCGTGAGTGTCGGCGTCGAATGGGACTGTCAATAAGAACAGCACAGGACGCACCTAAACACGATCGGCGGCGACCCGCCAGGGGGTCACCGCCGATACGCTTCTGACCTGCGGAAATGCCGACTACTTCGCCGCTGGGCCGACCTGGAGGGAGATCGTCGAACCGTCCAGGGCCTCCCGGACGATCTTGATCTTGGTGTTGGTGTCAGTGATCTTGACACCGCCGGTCGGGTTCGACGCGTCGTAGTAGGTGCTCGTGCGGTCGTTGAAGACCGGCACCCCGAAGGACCACTTGATCTTGGTCGCCACGTCCGCGTTGTGCAGCGTGATGCCGTCCGTCGGGTACAGGCTGAACGGCGAGTCGTAGGACTGGATGCGGTTGCGCATCAGCGTGCCGTTGGACCACTTCAGCGCCGTCGGGTGCGAGTCGACCGGCAGGATCAGACCGGTGCCCGGGTGGACGCTGGTGTTGTCGTCCGCCTGGGAGGTGTCCCACTTCCAGATCAACAGGCCGTTCTGGTACGGGTAGTGCTCCACCCAGTCCGGACGGGTCGTCGAGAAGCCGAAGTTGTACGGGCCGACCTTGAGGGTCTTGTCGTACGACACGTACTGGCGGTTCTCCGCGATGTAGTACTGCTTGTAGTCCTTGGTGAAGGACGCGCCGACGCGGGAGAAGCCGCTCGCGGTCCAACCCGGGTCCGCCGCCTCGGCGTTGTCGGAGAAGACCGCCGTACCGTCGGCGGTGACGGTGATCTCGTCGGCCGCGAAGCCCTTGAGCGCGACGCCGCCGTCGGTCTGGTAGCGGAAGCGCAGCTGGATCTTCTGGCCGGCGTAGGCGTCCAGCGGGTACGCCAGCTTCTTGTAGGCGTCGACCGTGCCGGTGAGCGCCGGCTTGTCGCTGCCGTCGCGCGGGAGGGCCTGGCCGTCCACCGTGCCGTCCAGGGCGGTCCAGTTGGCGCCGCCGTCGGTGGAGACCTCGGTGTAGAGGTAGTCGTAGCCCGACTCGATGTCGTACCAGCCGTCGAGCGTCAGGGCCGCCGACTTCTTGCCGGTCAGGTCGACGTCACGGGTCAGCGTGTTCTTGAGGTTGTCGCCGCTGCCGCTCCACCACTGGGTCGAGCCCTGGGCCGGGGGGACGATCTCGGTGGTGACCGCCTTGTCGGGCAGCGTGACCACCAGGGCCTGCTTGTTCTTGGTGTTGTACGCGGCGACGCCCAGCTTGTGCGAGGACTTCTTGCCCGCCTTGGCGACGTCGTAGTTCAGCCAGCCCAGCTGCAGCTTGTCCCAGGCGTTCATGTCGCCCGGCAGGTCGCCGATGGCCTGCCTACCGGTGCCGAGCCAGGAACCGGAGGACATCAGGGTCCAGAAACCGGTGGAGTTGTCGCCGCCGTTGGTGTCGTACTCGTCCGGCAGACCGAGGTCGTGACCGTACTCGTGGGCGTAGACGCCGAGTCCGCCGTTCTCCGGCTGCATCGTGTAGTCGCCGACCCAGACGCCGGTGTCGCCGACCTGGGTGCCGCCGAGCTTGTTGTTCGCGGGGCCCGTCGCGCCGGCGTCGGTGCCGAAGGCGTACCAGCGGTGCGCCCAGATGGCGTCGGTGCCCTGGGCGCCGCCGCCCGCGGACTCGTCCTCGCCGGCGTGCACGATCTGGAAGTGGTCGACGTAGCCGTCGGGCTCGTTGAAGTCGCCGTCGCCGTCGTAGTCGTAGCGGTCCCACTGGTCGTACTGGGCGAGGTCCGCCTTGATGTCGGCGTCGGACTCGCCGGCCGCCTTCTGGTCGGCGACCCAGGCGTTCAGGCCGTCGCGCACCAGGTTCCAGACGCTGGAGCAGGTCGTCGAGCCGCAGGCGTTGTTGCCGTAACGGGCCTCGTTGTAGGGGACCTTGACCCAGTCGGTGACCTCGCCGTCGACCGAGTAGCGGCCCGAGGACTGCTTCTCGTAGTACTTCTTCAGCGACTCGGTGTTCTTGCCGGTGCCGAAGTAGAGGTCCTGGAAGTGCTTCTGGTTGTAGTCAGCCTGCCAGGCCGTGGAGTTGTCCTTGGTGCGGTCCGGCTTGGCGATCTGGTTGTGCAGCGGGCCGGCCGTGCCGCCGTAGCGGGGGTCGGTCTGGTCCCCGAACTCCACCAGGATGGTGAAGATCCGGTCGGTCTTCTCCCGGCCGAGCTCGACGTACTTGCTGTCGCCCTTCTTGCCCTTGAGCTGGACGACCCGCGAACCGTCGCGGTCCTTGACCTGACTCTTGCCGGATATGACCTGGTCGAGCGCCTCCCTGCGCTGGGCATCCTGAGTCTTGGAGAGCGGACCGTCGAGGTCGTGCTCCTTCATGCTGCCGACCGCCGCCGGGTCATGGCGGTCCACGGTGGCGGACTTGGCGCTGTCGGCGGCCTGCGCCACTGCGAACGTCGAGAGCGTGGCGGTGGCCGCGGCCAGCGCGACTCCGACCGCTGCCGCCCTGAACGTCCAGGATCTATGCGTCACTTGAGTTCCTCGTGGTCAAGGTGGTAAGTCAAGTGACGCAATTCGACTAGAAGTTGTTAAGAAAAAACAGCCTTGACTTGTGCATCTCAATTGCACTATGCGGAAGCCAAAGTCCGCTTTCCGGACACGCGGGACACTGTGGCGATCCTCGAGCGCGCTCCCGCCTACTGGTCGAACGGGCGCGCGAGTTCGTCCACGTGGTGGACGGTATGACTCCGTGCGCCCCCCGTGCACCGGCCGTGTCGGTTAGGTCACGCTTACTGTTCGTTCCACTCGGGCACACACGCGATTAGAGTCGATTGGCGGCACGCCCCAGAACCGGCGGAAAGCCAGGCCGACACCCCTGTGGACCCCCACTTCCGAGGACACGATTGCCATGCCTCGTCCGACTGCCGCACAGCTCGCCTACGGATCCTGCACCGTGATCTTCTCGACGCTCGCCATGCTGCTGCTGTCACAGACGAGTTCGGGCGTGGGGATCGCCATCATCGCCGTGGCCGCGCTCGCGCTCGGGTTGTTGGTCGCCATGACGGTGCCGCTGCCCAGGTCGCGGGTCGTCGCCGCGCACCGGCCGGCGGCCGAACAGGCCGAACAGGCCGAAGAGCCCGTGCCGGTGGCGGCGACGGGCTCCTCGACGTCGGTGTGACGTACGGCGGTTCGGCGTACGGCGGTCGGCCTACGGCGGCTGTGGTGCCTCAACCGGCCGCCTCCGGGCTTCAGTTGGTGCTGACCACCACCGTCTTCGCCGCCTTGTCGTGCAGGCCCTGCTTGTAGGGCCGGTCGAAGTAGCTCCAGCCGCCCGAGATCGCGGTCCAGATGCACGCGCAGCAGAACGCGAACGGGATCCACAGCACGGCGGCGCGGGCCAGGTTGCTCTGGACGGACGGTGTGGCGCCGTTGTCGAGGTTCGCCACCCGCATGTTGAGCCACTTCTTGCCGAGCGTCTGGCCCGACTTGCTGGTCATCACGGTGTCGTAGCCGATGTAGAGGACGGCCGCGACCAGGGACTGCGCGAAGGACTTGCCGTACTCGACCTTGTCACCGCTCACCGTGTACGCGTGGATCGGCCAGGTGACCAGCCAGACGACGATGCCGACGAGGATCAGGTCGATGATCCGCGCGAGCGTGCGCTTGCCGCTGTCGGCGAGCGGGGGCATGCCGGCGAGGGGGTCGCCGCCGTGGGGGGCGCCACCGCTGTAGGGCGGCTGACCGTACGGGGGTGGCTGTTGGCCGTAGGGCGGGGGTTGTTGGCCTTGCGGCGGGGGCTGCTGGCCGTACGGCGGGGGCTGTGGGGAGTCGTAGGGCGAGCCCGAGCCTGCTCCCGGCGTTCCGGGCGCTCCGGGCGGGGGCTGCTTCCTGAACGGGTCGTCGTCCGGCGGCTGAGCGCCGGAGCCGGGGGGTTCGCTGCTCATGGCCCGAGTGGACCGCGAACCCCGCGGCTTTGCATCCGGCGGACGGCCGTCCGGAGTACGAAATCAGCTGCGCCGTACGGCGTAGTCGGTCATCCGGCGACGAACGTACGGGCCGCCTTGTCGTGCCAACACTGGTGCCAGGGGCGGTCGAACAGGCACCACAGGACGCCGACGACACCGATGACGAGGACGCCGGGGACGCTGTAGACGAGCCAGCGGCGCAGGGCGGCACCGAAGGCGGGCGGCTCGTGCGCCTCGATGTCGCGGACCTCCAGGCCGAGCAGCCGCTTGCCGAGGGTGCGGCCCCAGCGGGCGGTGGGCAGGGCCTCGTAGAGGACGCCGAAGACGAGCAGGACGGCGAGGACGATGCCGAGGTAGACGGAGGTCGTGCCGTCCAGGAGCCAGACGGTGACGGTCCGGCCGCTGAGCTTGGCCGCGTCGATCTTGTCGTTGACGTGGTCGATCGCCTTGGTGCCGAGGGGGACGGCGGCGACGGCGGTGACGGCGCCGATGACGAGGTTGTCGACGATCCGCGCGAGCAGCCGCTTGCCGAGCGGGGCGGGCCGCGCGGCCGACTGACGCCGGGCGGCGGCCTGGAACACGTCCTCGACGGGCGGCTTCCAGGGCACGACGGGCTGCTCGCCCTCGGCTCCCCCGGCCAGCCGATGCACTTGCTGCGCCCAGGAGGGCTGACCCCCGCCGGGACCGCTGGTCATGGGGGCGGCCGGGGCGGACTGGTCGGCTCCGGGCTGACCGACGGGCGCGGGCTGGGCGGCGCCCGGCTGCGGGACCGCGGGAGCCGGCTGCTGGGGGCCGGAGAGGGCGGTCGGGGCGGCGGCCGCGGCCCGCTCGGCAGCAGCCTTGCCCGCACCGAACCCGGGACCACTGGAAGCGGCGGGTACGGCCGGAGCGGCCGCGGCGGCCGAGGACGACGGCCCGAACGCGGGCCCCCCGGAGGCACCGGGCGACGCGCCCTGACCACCGGCATCGCCGGGCGCCCCCGTGCCCCCCGCCTGCGCCCCTCCCTGCTGCCCCGTGCGCGGGGAGACGGCGCGGAATGTCATGGTGCCCTCGTCGGAACTGGGGCCGGCGGGGTGGGGGATGCCGGGGGTGGAACCAGCGGCGGCCGAGGCCTGAACTCCCGCTCCTCCCCCGCCCGCCGCAGGTCGGCGGAAGACGAACGTGCCGTCGGAGCGGACGTCCGAGGCCGCCTCGTCCGTCGGGGGGATCGTCGCCGTGCCGTCCGTGCTGGTGGCGTCGCCCCTCGGGTGGGGGACGCGGGGGTCGGCACCCCAGGAGACGCGGCGGTCGTCGCCGAAGCCGGACTGATGGGCGCGGTCGGCGCCCCAGGCCGGGGCCGGGCCGGGGCGGCTGCCGTGGGGGAGGTCGGACGGGGACGGTTCGGGGTCCTCGTCGAAGAAGTGGGGGCCGGTTTCCTCTACGGACGGGGAGGGAGCAGAGCCGGCGGGCGGGGACAGGGGCTCGCCGGCCGTCGGCGCCGGGCGGCTGGTGCCCGGTACCCAGGAGGCGCCGTTCCAGTACCTGACGTAGCCGGGGATGGACGGGTCCGGGTAGTAGCCCTCGCGGGGCCTGTCGTCACCGGGGGCCGGGGTTGGGGCGCTCATGTCCGTCGTCCCGTATCTGCTCGGGGGTGGGTATGGGGGGCTCCACATCTATCAGACCGACGCAACCCTCACCGCCAGTCCCGTACTACCCACCCCTTTCCGGGCAACCTCGCGCACCCGCTCCACATGTTCGGAAAAAAGTTCTCGCAACCCGCGTAATGCCCGCGCCCCCTTCCGGCTCTCCACCGGTACGGGCCCACCGCAGGGCCCCGTACACCTGCCCGAGAGAGGAACCGCACGCCATGCACTACACCGTGGTGGAACGAGAGCTGGAGCTGAGACTGGTCCTGTCACCGGAGCGCAGCATCCCGGTCCCGGCGCGGCTGAGCTACCGCACCGACGACCCGTACGCCGTCCATGTCGCCTTCCACATCAACTCCGAGCACCCCGTGCACTGGACGTTCTCCCGCGATCTGCTGGTGGAGGGGGTGTTCCGGCCGTCCGGGCACGGGGACGTGCGGGTGTGGCCGACGAAGACGGAGGGCCGCAGCGTCGTGCTGATGGCGCTGAGTTCACCGGACGGGGACGCGCTGCTGGAGGGACCGTCCGCGCAGGTGTCCGCCTGGCTGGAGCGGACGCTGCGCGCGGTGCCGCCGGGGACCGAGGGCGAGCAGCTGGGGATCGACGAAGCGCTCGACCAGCTGCTCGCCCAGTGACGGCACCCGCGCGCGGGTCAGAACAGCTTGCCGGGGTTGAGGATGCCCAGCGGGTCGAAGACCTGCTTGATCTGCCGCTGCATCTCCACGCCGACCGGGCCGATCTCGCGCGCCAGCCACTCCTTCTTCAGTACGCCCACGCCGTGCTCGCCGGTGATCGTGCCGCCGAGCCGGAGGCCGAGGCCCATGATCTCGTCGAAGGACTCACGGGCGCGCCGGGAGGCGTCGGGATCGGCCGCGTCGAAGCAGACGGTGGGGTGCGTGTTGCCGTCGCCGGCGTGCGCGACGACCCCGATGGTCAGGTCGTACTTCTCGGCGATCCGCTCGACGCCCTCCAGCATCTCGCCGAGCCGGGAGCGGGGCACGCACACGTCGTCGATCATCGTGGTGCCGGCGACCGCCTCCAGCGCGGTCAGCGAGAGCCGCCGGGCCTGCAGGAGGAGTTCGGACTCGGCGACGTCGTCGGCGGGGACGACCTGGGTGGCGCCGGCGGCCTCGCACAGGGCGCCGAGGGCGGCGAGGTCGGCGGCCGGGTCAGGGGTGTCGAAGGCGGCCAGGAGGAGGGCTTCGGTGGTCTCCGGCAGACCCATGTGCGCCAGGTCGTTGACCGCCTTGACGGTCGTACGGTCCATGAGTTCGAGGAGCGAGGGGACGTGGCCGCCGGCCATGATCCGGCAGACGGCGTCGCAGGCGTCGGCCGCGGAGGCGAACTCGGCGGCGAGCACCAACTGCTGGGGCGGCTGGGGGCGCAGCGCCAGGACGGCCTTGACGACGATGCCGAGCGAGCCCTCGGAGCCGACGAACAGCCGGGTGAGGTCGTAGCCGGCGACGCCCTTGGCGGTGCGGCGGCCGGTGGACATCAGGCGGCCGTCGGCGAGGACGACGTCCAGGCCGAGGACGTACTCGGCGGTGACCCCGTACTTCACGCAGCACAGGCCGCCGGACGCGGTGCCGATGTTGCCGCCGATCGTGCACATCTCCCAGCTGGAGGGGTCCGGCGGGTAGTAGAGGCCGTGTTCGCCGACCGCGCGGGACAGGGCCGCGTTGACCACCCCCGGTTCGACGACGGCGATCCGGTCGACGGGGTTGATCTCGAGGATGCGGTCCATCCCGGTCAGGGAGAGGACGATGCAGTCCTCGGAGGCGTTGGCGCCGCCGGACAGGCCGGTGCGGGCTCCCTGCGGGACGACCGGGACGCGTAGTTCGGTGGCGATGCGCATGACGTGCTGGACCTGCTCGGCGGTGCGCGGCAGGACGACCACCGCGGGGGTGCCGGCCGGGCAGAAGCTGGCCATGTCGTTGGCGTAGGACGCCGTGATGTCGGGGTCGATCAGGACGGCCTCGGCGGGCAGACCGGTCAGGAGCCGGTCGACGAGGTTTCCGGTGGCTGCGTCGGAGGGCGCTTCGATTCGGCTCATGATCACAGCGTCGCACCCGGGGCCATCGGTGTGAACCCCGTCCACGGCACTGGAGGCATGCCGGGATGTGCTCGTCGTACTGACGCACAGTGAGCGCCATGGAGACGCAAGAGGAGGGCCGGCGGCCAGGGGCCGGACGCCGCGCTCTGATCGCCGCCGTCGCCGGGTGTGCCGTGCTCGGCGGGGCGCTGGCGCTGTGGCCCTGGGAGCGGCCGGCCGCGCACCGGCCCGTCGCGCCGGCGCCGGGGGCCCAGGCGCTCACCGCCGTCACCACCGGCGTCCCGGCGGGTCTTCCCGAGCTGGCGGCGCTGATCGAGACGCGACAGGCGCGGGTGCGGGCCCGGCCGGCGGACGCGGTTTCGTGGGCGGTGCTGGGCAGCGCCTATGTGGAGCGGGGGCGGCGGACGGCGGACGCGGCCGACTATCCACGGGCCGAGCAGGCACTGGAGACCTCGCTGCGGGTGCGGCCGAGCGGGAACGCCGAGGCGCTGGACGGGATGGCGGCGCTGGCGAACGCACGGCACGACTTCCTGTCCGCGCGGATGTGGGGCGAGGCGGCGCTGAAGCTGGCGCCGAAGCGGTGGACGACGTACCCGCTGCTGATGGACGCCTACACCGGGCTCGGCGACTACAAGGCGACGAAGCGGACCCTGGACCGGCTGCTGGAGCTGCGGACGGGGCCGGCCGTGCAGGCGCGGGCGGCGGCGGTCTACCGCGACCGGGGCTGGCGCGAGGACGCGGCGGCCGCCCTCACCGACGCGGCGGCCGCGGCCCGCTCCCCCGCCGAGCGGGCCCAGTGGCTGGAGCGGACCGGGCAGCTGGCCTTCGAGCGGGGTGACCTCAAGGACGCGCTGCGGCACTTCCAGGAGGCCGTCCGGGTCGACCCGGACCAGCGGGCCGCGCAGGCCGGGCAGGGGCGGACCCTGGCGGCGATGGGCAGAACGACGGAGGCGCTGAGCGCGTACCAGGTGGCGCTGGAGAAGCAGCCGTGCCCCCAGTACGCGCTGGAACTGGGCGAGTTGTACGAGTCGCTGGGGCTTGGGCAGGCGGCCCGGGTGGAGTACGACCAGGTGCGGGCGCTGGTGGGCAAGGACCGGTCGGGGGGTGTGGACGACGAGCTGGTGCTCGGGGTGACGGAGACCGACCACGGGGACCCGGCGACGGCCGTACGGCGGCTGCGGGCCGAGTACGCGCGGCAGCCGGGGATCGCGGTGGCCGACGCGCTGGGCTGGGCGCTGCACCGGGCCGGTGACGACAAGGAGGCGCTGCGGTACGCGACGGTGGCGACGGACAAGGCGCACGGCGGTGGCGTGCGCAGCGCGCTGTACTCGTATCACCGGGGCATGATCGAGCGGGCGCTGGGGCAGGACGGGTCGGCACGGCTGGATCTGACGGAGGCACTGCGGATCAACCCGTACTTCTCGCCGCTGGACGTCCCGGTGGCGCGGTCGGCGTTGGCGGGCCTCGGCGAGCCGCCGGACGAGCCGGTGCCCACCGCCCGGGCGACCCCGGGGGGTACGGAGGGTACGGAGGGTACGGAGGAGGAGGGCTGAGTCAGACGGCGGCCGTACCGATCAGCGCCTTGCGGGTCACCAGCGCCGCCAGCTGCTCCTCCCTCAGCCCCGCCGTCCCTTCCGGCCGGCGCGGCAGCACCATGTAGCGGGTCTCCGCGCTGGAGTCCCAGACGGTGATCTCGGTTCCGGCGGGCAGGTCGAGGCCGAACTCCGCGAGCACCGCGCGGGGTTCACGGACCACGCGGGAGCGGTAGGCCTCGGACTTGTACCAGCTGGGGGACGGTCCGAGCAGCCGCAGCGGGTAGCAGGAGCAGAGGGTGCAGACGATGACGTTGTGCGTGCCGGGGGTGTTCTCGACGACCCTCAGCCGCTGGTACGAGCCCTCCATGAAGCCCAGTTCGCGCACGGCGGCCGTGCCGTCCGCGAGGAGCCGGGACCGGTAGTCCGGGTCGGTCCAGGCGCGGGCCACCACGCGGGCGCCGTTCGCCGGAGAGGCACCGGACAGATACGCGTCGACGGTCTCGTCCAGCTGCGCGCCGGAGAGCACGCCTTTCTCCTCCAGCAGCGTCTCGAGCCGCCGTACGCGCTGGGCGATCGTCGCGTCGGAGTGGTCACCGCTCATCGGTCCGGTCCTCCTCCAGATAGCTTTCCCACAGGTCCAGTACGACGTGGTGTTCGCCCTCGCCCCACAGGTCGCGGGCGTCGAACCGGACGGCGTAGATCTGCTCGACCGGCGCGTGCCCGCCGCCCCGCGCGCTGACGTCGGCCAGCTCGGCCGGTCCCTCCGGCTCGACGACGACACCCCGCTTGCCGCGCGCGTACCGCGGCAGCCGGGTGTGGTGGGGCGGGTCGTGGCGGAAGGTGCGCACGCGCGTGCCGGGCGGGAAGCGGTCCTCAGCCATCGAGCTCACCCGGTTCCAGGACGCCCTTGCGCTCCAGCAGCACGCACACGGCGTGGAACCAGCGCTCGTAGTACGAGGTCGACAGATACTCCCGCGGCGGCATCGACTCGATCGCGTCCCGGAACTCGTTGGTGTTGAAGATCCCCTTGGCGCCCAGGGCGTTGACGAGGCCCATGACCCGCGCCTCCCAGTCGGCGTGGAAGGGCTCGGGGTCCTCGGTGATGTCGACGGCCCCGAAGCCCTCGGTGCCGCCCACGTCGTTGATCCTGGCCATGCTTCAGACTACGGCGCGCGCTACTCGCTGTCGTCCTTGACGTAGATCGAGAAACGGCGCGAGCCGAGCTCTCCGGAGGCGAGCCCGATGCACAGTTTCGGTTCGGCGCCCCCGCGCACGCCGAGGCCCTCCGGCTCGCGGTAGGTGAGCGAGTACCCGGCCTGGGTGCGCATCCGCTGGAGGAGCTTCCCGGAGTGGATGTCCAGGCAGGACAGATAGGCGTTGCCGTGTTTCGCCGGCGGGTTGGTGACGTCGTCGTAGGCGGTCCCGGCCAGCTGGTAGACGTGGTCGCCGTGCAGGGCGTAGCCCTGGAAGGCGATGTCGGGGTCGGGGTGCAGGCCGGTCTGCGCGAAGTCGGCGAGCGGGTCGTCGTAGTTCTTCGCGAGGAACGCCTCGAGGTCCCAGACGCGGTAGCGGGGCAGACCCTTCATACGGTGGCGGACGGCGATGCGCTTCGACGTCATGCACACGGAGGGCTGGTTGCTGGTGGAGCCGGCTATCGGCTTGAGTATCTCGATGTCCGCGTTGGTGCGGGTGGCCCTGTCCGCGAAGCGGAAGCGGGTCACGCCCCGGCCGTAACCGCCCCTGGCGTCGCACTCGGTCCAGATCCAGGCGGTGCCGTCGTCGTCGTTCTGCACGCCCATGCTGACGCCGTGCCCGAAGCCCTTGAGGTACATGTACCCGAGCCGATTGCCGTGGTAGTCCAGCTGGTTGAGGCAGAGATCGCCGGCCTCGTGGCCGGTGGCGGTGATCTGCAGGACGTACAGGTGTTTGTTGTGCTCGTCGAAGGCGAACGACTGCAGGACCGTCGGCTCCTTCAGTGTGGCCTTCTTGGACAGCCAACTCTTCGACGGGACGGCCAGGTTGACGCGCGTGGGCACCTTGCTCCCTCAAGTCCTGTGGGCACCCCATCGGCACCCGCAGGACTTGAGGGTGTCAACCGGCGTTCACCGGTTGCAAGATGATGGGCTCACAGGTTTCCGCGCTTGGCCTGCTCCCGCTCGATCGCCTCGAACAGGGCCTTGAAGTTGCCCTTGCCGAAGCCCATCGAGCCGTGCCGCTCGATGATCTCGAAGAAGACGGTCGGCCGGTCCTGGACCGGCTTGGTGAAGATCTGCAGCAGATAGCCGTCCTCGTCGCGGTCGGCGAGGATCTTCAGCTCGCGCAGGGTGTCGACCGGCACGCGGGTGTCGCCGACCCACTCGCCGAGGGTGTCGTAGTACGAGTCCGGGGTGTCCAGGAACTGCACACCGGCCGCGCGCATGCTCCTTACCGTGCGGACGATGTCGTTGGTGTTGAGCGCGATGTGCTGGACGCCCGCGCCGCCGTAGAACTCCAGGTACTCGTCGATCTGGGACTTCTTCTTGGCCACGGCGGGCTCGTTGATCGGGAACTTGACCTTGAGCGTGCCGTCGGCCACCACCTTCGACATCAGCGCGCTGTACTCGGTCGCGATGTCGTCGCCCACGAACTCCTTCATGTTCGTGAAGCCCATGACCTTGTTGTAGAAGCCGACCCACTCGTTCATCCGGCCGAGCTCGACGTTGCCGACGCAGTGGTCGATGGCCTGGAAGGTGCGCTGGGCGGGCGGCTCGACGATCGGGGCGGCGGCCACGAAGCCCGGGAGGTAGGGGCCGTCGTAGCCCGTGCGCTCGACCAGGGTGTGGCGGGTCTCGCCGTAGGTGGCGATCGCGGCGAGGACGACCGTGCCGTGCTCGTCCTTGAGCTCGTACGGTTCGGCGACGCTGCGCGCGCCGTGCTCGAGCGCGTAGGCGTACGCGGCGCGGGCGTCCGGGACCTCGATGGCGAGGTCGACGACGCCGTCGCCGTGCTCGGCCACGTGCTGGGCGAGGAAGTGGCCCCAGGTGGTGGCGGGCTTGACGACCGAGGTGAACACGAAGCGGGCGGAGCCGTTCTCCAGGACGTAGCTCGCGGTCTCGCGGCTGCCGTTCTCCGGTCCGGAGTAGGCGACCAGCTGCATGCCGAAGGCGGTGGAGTAGTAGTGCGCCGCCTGCTTGGCGTTGCCCACGGCGAAGACGACCGCGTCCATTCCCTTGACCGGGAAGGGGTCGGCCTGCCGGGCGGTGTCGGGAGTGTGGTGTGTGGTCTGCGTCATGTCCGCAGCCTGGACCGCGCGGGCAAGGTGCGCAATAGTTCGCGTAATCGCTGGACAATTTGCTTAGCGCGGGACCTCGACCAGCGGCTCTTCTGTACAGGATGACCACCGGCTGAGGAGGCTGCTGTGGCGATCGACGGACTGGACGGCAGGATCCTCGTGCTGCTGGCGCGAGAGCCGCGGATCGGGGTGCTGGAGATGTCCCGGCGGCTGGGGGTGGCGCGCGGGACCGCGCAGGCGCGGCTGGACCGGCTTCAGTCGAACGGAGTCATCCGCGGCTTCGGTCCCCAGGTGGACCCGGCGGCCCTCGGCTACCCCGTCACCGCCTTCGCCACGCTGCAGATCCGCCAGGGCCAAGGGCCCGACGTACGGGCGCACTTGGCGACCGTGCCGGAGGTGCTGGAACTGCACACCACCACCGGCAACGGGGACATGCTGTGCCGGCTGGTGGCCCGCTCCAACGCGGATCTCCAGCGGGTGATCGACCGGGTCGTCGGTTTCGATGGGATCGTCCGGGCCGCCACCGCGATCGTGATGGAGAACCCCGTTCCGCTGCGGATCATCCCGCTGGTGGAGCAGGCGGCCCAGGACGAGGAGAGCACCTGACCGACCGGCGGGGGTGAGCGCGCATGACCTTCTGGGAGTACCTGGGCGACCGGCACCGGCAGCTGCTCATGGACGCCTTCCAGCAGGCGAGCGCGGTGTTCCAGTGCATGGTCGCCGCGACCGTGCTCGGCGTGCTGATCGCCGTCCTCACCTACCGCAGCGACTGGGCCGGCAACCTGGCCGCCACGGCCACCACGACGGTCCTCGCCATCCCCTCCCTCGCCCTGATCGGCCTGCTCGTTCCGGTCGTCGGCCTCGGCATGCCGCCCACGGTGACCGCGCTGACGCTGTACGGGCTGCTGCCCGTCGTGCGCAACGCGGTCGTCGGGCTGCGCGGGGTCGATCCCTCGCTGGTGGAGGCGGCGCGCGGGATCGGGATGTCCCGGTCGACGCGGCTGGTGCGGGTGGAGCTGCCGCTCGCTTGGCCGCCGATCCTGACCGGCATCCGGGTCTCGACGCGGATGCTGATGGGCATCGCCGCGATCGCCGCCTTCGCCTCCGGGCCCGGGCTCGGCAACGAGATCTTCCGTGGGATCGCCTCGTTGGGCAGCGGGAACGCGCTCAACCAGGTCCTCGCGGGCACCCTCGGGATCGTCGTCCTGGCGCTGCTGTTCGACGCCGCGTACGTCCTCCTGGGACGGCTGACCATCCCGAGGGGGATCCGTGTCTGAGCGTGCCACGACCGGGGCGGCCATCGGGCTGGAGAGCCTCACCAAGCGCTATCCGGGCCATCCGGAGCCCTCCGTCGACGACGTCAGCATGGAGATCGAGGCGGGCGAGACCGTCGTCTTCGTCGGGCCGTCCGGATGCGGCAAGTCCACCACGCTCAAGATGATCAACAGGCTGATCGAGCCGTCCAGCGGCCGTATCCGGATCAACGGCGAGGACGTGACCGACATCGATCCGGTCAAGCTCCGCCGGAAGGTGGGCTACGCGATCCAGTCGGCCGGTCTCTTCCCGCACATGACGGTCGCCCAGAACATCGCCCTCGTCCCGAAAATGCTCGGCTGGCCGAAGGCGCGGATCAGGGAGCGGGTCGAGGAGCTGCTCGACCTCGTGGGGCTGGATCCCGGCGAGTTCCACGACCGCCATCCCCGCATGCTCTCCGGCGGGCAGCAGCAACGGGTCGGTGTGGCACGGGCGTTGGCCGCCGATCCGCCGGTCCTGCTGATGGACGAGCCGTTCGGCGCGGTCGACCCGATCACCCGGGACCATCTCCAGGACGAGTTGATCCGGCTGCAGCACGAACTGCGCAAGACGATCGTGTTCGTCACGCACGACTTCGACGAGGCGATCAAGCTCGGCGACCGGATCGTCGTCCTGCGCGAACGCGCCCGCATCGCCCAGTTCGACACCCCCGAGGCCATTCTCACCAACCCGGCCGACGACTTCGTCTCCGGCTTCGTCGGCGCGGGCGCGGCCCTGAAACGGCTGAACCTCACCCGGGTCCGGGACGTCGGGATCACCGCCTGCCCGACGCTGAGCATCGACGACCCGCTCCAGGAGGTCGTCGGCCGGCTCCGCGGCAGCGCCACGAACGAGATCCTGCTGCTCGACAGGCGCCGCCGCCCCTACAAGTGGCTCCGGCGCGGGGACCTCGTGCGGGCGCGGGGTTCCCTGGCGCGGGCGGGCACGCCGGTGCGCTCCACGGTGACCAGGGACGCCACCCTCCGGGACGCCCTGGAGGCGGTGCTCACCGACCACGCCGGGCGGGTCGCGGTGACCGGGCCGCGCGGCGAGTACGAGGGCGTGGTCGACATGGAGACGCTGATGAAGTCCGTGCACCGACTCCTGCAGGCCGACCGGCTGGAGGCGCTGGACCGCCGGCATGAACTGGACGAGGCGCTCGGGGGGCGACGGCGGGGCGGGCGGAGGCCGGTCGGGCGAGAGGGGCCGGAAGAGGTGACGGGGGCGTGACGGCACCCGAGCTGGGGGACCGGGCGGGCGGGGAGCGCGGTGCGGAGGTCTGGAGGGACGGATCGGTGGACGTCTCTGTAGAGGCCAGGGTGGCCCGGCTGTCGCCCAGCCTGGCACCACCGCGGATCACCTGGCAGAAACTGACCGTCCTGCCGACCGCCATCCTCGCCGTGTTGCTGGCGACCTGGCTGTGGTTCCGGCAGGCCACGCTCGACCGGATCTCCGAGCACGCCCTCTCGGACGGCCAGGTGTCCGAGGCGCTGTGGCAGCACGTCGAACTGACCGCCATCTCCACCTTCTTCGTCCTGGTCATCGCGATCCCGCTGGGCGTCCTGCTGACCCGCGGAGCGTTCCGGAAGGCCACCCCGGTGGCGATGGCGCTCGCCAACGCGGCCCGGGCAACCCCGGCGATCGGCCTGCTCGCCCTGCTGGTGATCTGGCTCGGCACCGGCATACGGGCCGCGCTCATCGGCATGATCGTCTACGCCGTCCTGCCCGTGCTGTCGAACACCGTCGCCGGCCTGAGGGCGAACGACCCCGCCCTGCTGGAGGCGGCGCGCGGCATCGGCATGTCTCCGCTGGGCGTGCTCGGGCGCGTGGAACTGCCGCTCGCGGTCCCGCTGATCCTCGCCGGGGTGCGCACCGCCCTCGTCCTGAACGTCGGCACGGCGACCCTGGCGACCTTCGCCGGGGGCGGCGGCCTGGGCGTCCTGATCACCACCGGCATCACCACCCATCGGATGCCGGTACTGGTCCTGGGCTCGGTCCTCACGGTCGTCCTGGCTTTACTGGTGGACTGGCTGGCGTCCCTCGCCGAACTCCTGCTCAGGCCCCGGGGGTTGGAGGCGGGGGGAGGGCAGTGCCAGTCGGGATGCTGACAGCGTCCACGAGTTACAAAGAAAAGGTTGCAAAGAAGCATTTGCAGCGCTACCTTTGCATGCATGGCCGAGCAGCCCGAAGAACGTCCTTTCCGCACTCTCGACGCCCGCTCCCTGCGCGGGCTCGCCCACCCCCTGCGCATGCAGCTCCTGGACGCACTGCGCTTCGGCGGTCCGGCCACCGCTTCTCAACTAGCCGAGAGACTGGGTGAGTCGAGCGGAGCCACCAGCTACCACCTGCGTCAGCTTGCGGCGCACGGTTTCGTGGAGGACGACCCCGAGCGGGGCAAAGGACGGGAGCGGTGGTGGCGGGCCGCCATCCAGGGACTCCTCTTCGACGACAGCCTCCTCACCGACACCAACCCCGCCGTGCGGGGAGCGGCCGACACCTATCTCCACGAGGTCGCCACCGCCCAGGGCCGGGAGCTCGCGACCTGGATCGGCACCCGCCAGGACTGGCCCGAGGAGTGGAACCAACAGTGGGACATGAGCAGCATGACCCTCCGCCTGACCCCTGAACTGGCTCAGGAACTCGTCGAGAAGATGCACGCCCTTGTCGAGAGCTACCGCGATCTGCCCGCCACCGAGAACGACCCGCAGGCGAAGACGATCCGCGTACAGACGCGCACCTTCCCCCTGACCACCCACTGAGAGGCCTGGCTCCGATGCACCCCGAAACCCACCTCACCCTCCACCACGCCCGAGCGGCCGAGCTCCACGCCGAGGCCGCCGCCCACCGCCTCGCCGCGCGGGCCAGGGTGCCGCTCGATCTGCGCAGCCGGCTGGGCTGGACCCTCGTCGAGGTCGGTCTGCGGCTGGCGTCCGCGAAGCGGCGGCCGGCGCTGGTCGGCTAGCAGCTCGGTACGGAGCCCTTGCCGCCCTCCAACGCCACCAGGGAACCGACCGCACCCTTCAGCGTCGTCACCGGGACCAGGCGCAGTCCCTTCGGCAGTTCCGACTTGGCGTCGCCGCACTCGTCCTTCGGCACCAGGAACACCGTCGCCCCGTCCCGCCGCGCCGCCTGCGTCTTCAGCGCCACGCCGCCCACCGCGCCGACCCTCCCGTCGGCGCTGATCGTCCCGGTGCCGGCGACGGTACGGCCCCCGGTCAGGTCTCCCCCGCTCCCGTTGCCGTCGAGCTTGTCGATGATGCCCAGCGTGAACAGCAGCCCCGCGCTCGGGCCGCCCACGTCGGCGAGCCTGAGGGTGACCTTGACGTCCTTCGCACTGAGGTCGAGGTACTTCAGCGCCGCCTGGGTAGCGGCGTCCTGCGACTCCTTCATCTGCGCCGTGTTGTGCTGCTCGATCTCCTTCGTGCTCTGCCCGCTCGGATAGACCGAGTCGCGCGGCATCACGGCCTTGTCCGTGGCGAACCATGCGGAGAGCACGTCCCCGAGCGAGACCCGGGTGTCCGGATTGGTCGCCTCGATGGTCGTCATCCGCAGCTGCCCGCTCGTCTGCCGGGACTTCGCACCGGAGATCGTGATGACCGGTGTGCCCTGGTTGTCCCCGAGGACGTTCGCCGTCATCCCGGGCTGCGCCAGTGAGAACGGCAGCGGCGCGAACACGGCCGTGGCGATCAGCGCCACGACAGGTGCGGCGCAGACGGCGAGGGCCTGGGGGCGTGTGAGGCGAGAGAGCACGGGATCAATCTAACGTGACGGTGACTTCCGGCCAGGCGTCGGTCGGGCGACGGTCAGCTCACGTACAAGTCTCGCCGCTCCCGTGTGAAGCGCCGCAGTGCGTCCGGCAGCGGTTCGATACCGATCCCGGGGGCGGTCGGGACCGTCAGGTGGCCGTCCTCGAGGACGAAGGGCTCGGTGATGTCCTCGGCGAAGTAGCGGGAGGAGGCCGAGGTGTCGCCGGGGAGGGTGAAGCCCGGGAGAGCGGCCAGGGCGAGGTTGGGGGCGCGGCCGATGCCCGTCTCCAGCATGCCGCCGCACCACACGGGGACACCGTGCGCGTGCGCCACGTCGTGGATGCGGCGGGCCTCGAGGTAGCCGCCCACCCGAGCGGGCTTGACGTTGACGACCCGGCACGCCTCCATCGCGATCGCGGAGGCGGTGTCGCGGGCGTTGTGGAGGGACTCGTCGAGGCAGACGCGGGTCGTCAGGCGCCGCTGGAGCTGTGCGTGGGCGTGGAGGTTGTTCTCCTCCAGCGGCTCCTCGATCAGCAGCAGGCCGAACTCGTCCAGACGCCTGAGGTGCTCGGCGTCCGCGAGCGTGTAGGCCGTGTTGGCGTCGACCTGGAGGGGCAGGGCGTCCCCGAAGCGGTCGCGCACCGCCCGTACGGGCTCCACGTCCCAGCCCGGCTCGATCTTCAGTTTGATGCGGACGTAGCCCTCGGCGAGGTAGCGCTCGACGTCGTCCAGCAGCTGCGGGACCGAGTCCTTGATGCCGACGGAGACGCCCGCCGGGACACGGTCGCGGACGGCTCCGAGGTAGGTCGCGAGGGACATGCCGTACGAGCGCAGCTCCGCGTCGAGGACAGCGGTCTCCAGTGCCGCCTTCGCCAGCTCGTGGCCCTTGGTCTTCGCCAGGGCGGGGGCCAGGGCGGCCGTGGTGAGGTGGGTGAGGGCGGTGGCGCGCGGCAGCAGGAAGTCCCGCAGCACGATCTCCGCGCCGGCCACGAACTCGGAGCAGTACCGCGGCTCGGGGTCGGCGGCGAACTCCGACCAGCCCTCGGCCTCGTCCGTGACGACGTGCAGCAGGAAGGTGTCCTTCGTGGTCATCGTGCCGAAGGAGGTGCGGAAGGGGGAGACCAGGGGGATCGCGACATGGACGATCTCGACGCGTTCGAGCTTCATACGGCGGAGTCCTTCCGGGGCTTCCGGGTGAGCGTGTACCAGCCGTCGCGGGACATCCCGGTGGCCGTGAAGCCCTGCGCGAAGGCCTCCGTGAACACCTCGCGGACGGCGTGCCGCCAGCGCAGGGCGAGACGGGGGTCGGCGGAGCGCAGCTTGACTATGTCGTCCGGGACGCGGCACCAGACGTGCCGGTCGGCGCGGTCGCGCCGGGCCAGCGTCCCGCCGTCGGGTGCCGTGTGCGTGGCGGGCGCCGTCTCGCGGTCACCGGTCTCGTCCGGTGCCTGCGGCCGGACGAGTTCCCAGGTGGCCGTGAGCCGGTCGCTCTCGTCGCCGTCGTTCACGCCGTCGGCCATGGGGCCGTAGAAGTCGACGAGGTACTCGGTGCCGGTCGCGCCCAGTTTCGCGAGGTTGAAGCGGGCGTTGCGGCCGATCAGCGGGTCGAAGGTCCAGCGCATGGTGCGGGCGCCGAGGTCCAGGGCCCAGGCCCGCTGGGCCTGCTTCACGTGGTAGCCGAGGCCCTGGTCCGCGGCGGCGACCAGCGAGTACGTGGCCCGGTCCGGCCCGAACACGGCGGCGGACGCCCCGGCGAGCCGGGTCCCGTCGTAGGCGGCGTGCACGGCGCCGCCCGCGTGGACGAGGCTGCGCAGCACCTCGGCCGGATAGGGCGGGGAGCTGCGCGGGGTCTGCCACACGTCGCTGAAGTGGTCGGCGACGGCCGTGAGGCCGGCGACGTCGTGGACGGTGCGGATGGTCACTCCGGGCGGGCGGTCGAGCGTCATGCGACGAGTCTCGTCGGCGGGTGCGGCCGGCACATTGTGCGAGCGGACAAGGCGCGCGTACGTTCGTTTCCCGATCGGCCAACCGTTCGCCCCCTCACCACCGGCCCCGGGAGGAACCCATGGACGCCTGCACGCTCGGCGACCTCCTGGACGTCATCGGCGGACCCTCCGTCCACCTGCACACCGCCCCCGCCGGACTCACCGTCCCCGTCACCGAGGCGCTGCTGTACGACGCCCACGCCCCGCAGCAGCGCGCCCCGGGTGCGCTGCTCCTGGCGGTCGGCGTACGGGCGGTCGCGGCCGGGCCGCTGGTCCGCGTGGCCGCGCAGGCAGGGATGACCGGGCTCGTCGTACGCGGCCCGGACGGCCCGGTCGGGGAGGCCGAGGCGCACGGCGTGGCGCTGCTGTCGGTCGACCAGGACGTGGCCTGGCACCAGGTGCATCTGCTGCTGTCCTCGGCGATCGGCGCCCGGCCCACGCCCTCGGCCGGCGGTCTCGGGGACCTGTTCGCGCTGGCGGATGCCGTCGCGGCGGCGACCGGCGGGGCGACGGCCGTGGAGGACCCGCGCCAGCGGATCCTCGCCTACTCCACCGTGCCCGGCCAGCCGGTCGACGAGGACCGCCGGCAGGGCATCCTCGGCCTGCGGGTCCCGGTCGGCGCGGCCGACACCGAGCAGTACCGGGCGCTGTTCGCGGCCCCGGGTCCGCTGCGGCTGCCCGCGCTGCGGGACGGTGACCTGCCCCGTCTCGCGGTCGCCGTCCGCGCGGGCGGCGAGACGCTGGGCTCGGTCTGGGTGGTCGACGCCGGCTCGCTCGCGCCCGACGCCGAGGACACCCTGGCGCAGGGCGCGTCCACGGCGGCGCTGCTCCTGCTGCGGGCCCGGGCGGCCCAGGAGCTGGCCCGCCACCACAACAGCGACCTGCTGCGCCGTCTGCTCGACGGCACGGCGGACGCGGCGACGGCCGCGCAGCGCCTGGGCCTCGACGGGCCGATGCGGGTCGCCGCGTTCGTCCTCGACGCCGCGAGTCTGCCGGACGCCGAGCAGACCGCCCTGCGCCTGCTGGACGTCGTACGGCTGCAGTGCGAGGCGCGTTACGGGCGGCACGCGTGTGTGCCGGCCGACGGGGTGGTGTACGCGGTCCTGCCGGGGTCCGGTACGCGCCACAAGCGGCTGGCCGAGGACATCGTGGCGCGGGCGGGGCAGGCCTTGCGGGTGTCGGTGCGGGCCGCGCTGGGGGACGTGGTGGCGGGGCCGGCGGAGCTCGCGGGGTCGCGTCAGGACGCCGAGCTGGTGCTGCGGGTGCTCGGGCCGGAGCTGCCGGTGGCCACGCTGGACGAGGTGCGTCCGCGGGTGACGCTACTGCGGCTCGCGGAAGTGCTGGGCGAGCAGCGGGAGTTGAGCGAGGGCGCGTGGCGCCGGGTGCTGGCGTACGACGCGGAGCGCGGCACCGACTACGCGCGCACGCTGGTCAGTTGGTTCGACGCGGGCTGCGACATGGCGGGCGCGGCGAAACTGCTCGCCGTGCACCCGAACACCTGCCGCTACCGCCTGCGGCAGGCGCAGCAGCACGTCGGGATCGACCTCGACGATCCCGACGAACGGCTGGTGCTGTGGCTTCAGTTGCGGACGCTTGCGGGCCTCACCGGAGCCACGCCCTGAGCCGCTCCTCGGATGTGCGCTGGTGGCCCACGGGGACGTACTCCCCCGCCGTGCGCGCGAACGCCATGGCCTGGGCGCCTCCGGGGGCGCGACTCAGCGCAGGGGTTCGGCGGCCCCCGGTGGCGCGATTCAGCGCACGGCTTCGGCGGGCACCCGGTGGCGCGGCTCAGCGCACGGCTTTTTTCGGGCGGCACCCCGTGGCGCGGCTCAGCGCAGGGCCTGGGCGCCTCCGGGGCGCGGCTCAGCGCACGACTTCGGCAGCCCCCGGGGGGCGCGGATCAGCGCACGACTTCGGCGACCCCCGAGGGGCGCGGATCAGCGCACGGCTTCGGCAGCCCCCGGTGGCCCGGTTCAGCGCACGGCTTCGGCGGCCCCCGGGGGGGGCGCGGCTCAGCGCAGGGCCTGGGCGCCTCCGGGGCGCGGATCAGCGCACGGCTTCGGCAGCCCCCGGTGGCCCGGTTCAGCGCGGGGCTTGGGTGGCTCCTAGTGACGTGGGTCAGCGCAGGGCCTCGGCGACCTCTCGTGCCGCGTCGACGACGCGGGGGCCGACCCGTTCCGGCACCGCGTCGGCCAGCATCACGACGCCGACGCTGCCCTCGACGCCCGTGACCCCGAGCAGCGGGGCCGCCGCTCCGCTCGCGCCGGCCTCCAACTCCCCGTGGGTCAGCGTGTACCCGGGCTCCCCCACGGGCTTGGCCCGCGCGGAGAGGATCGCCCGGCCGGCGGCGCCCCGGTCGAGCGGGTGCCGGAAGCCTGCCCGGTAGGCCACGTGGTAGTCCGTCCAGGTCGGCTCCACGACGGCGACGGCCAGTGCGTCCGCCCCGTCCACCAGCGTCAGATGCGCGGTCGCCCCTATGTCCTCGGCGAGCGAGCGCAGCGCCGGCAGCGCGGCCTCGCGCACCAGCGGATGCACCTGCCGCCCGAGCCGCAGCACGCCGAGCCCGACCCGGGCACGGCCGCCCAAGTCCCGCCGTACGAGCGCGTGTTGTTCGAGGGTGGCGAGCAGCCGGTACACGACGGTCCGGTTGACGCCCAGTTTGTTGGAAAGCTCGGTGACGGTCAGCCCATGGTCCGTGTCGGCCAGCAGCTTGAGGACACGCAGTCCTCGGTCGAGCGTCTGAGAGGTCTCCGCGGTCACGACGCCCACTCCTCCAAGTGGTGAGGTCGGCGGTCTCCGCGCGACGATGCGTCACCGAGTCCCGTCAGTGACGCGCAACAGAGGCCGCCGATCGGCCGGCGGTCCGGCCGATACCGGACCGCGTCGCTTCACGGCTGCGCTCCGCGGCGGCGCTGCCACGGGGCGTGTGCGTAGCGGGACATTAGCGGTGCGGGTTCGCTGAGCGGAAGTCTCCGTCCAGAATCCGGGCACTGGCCGGGACCGAACTACCTCTGTTTGTCCTGATACGGACGGTGCGCCACCACGTCCCCGCAGGGCGCCCGGCGTCACTTCATGCGAGTCGCCCACTCCTGCACCTTGGCGATCCGCTGCCGGAGCTGACCGGCCGTGGCCTCGGCGCTCGGCGGACCGCCGCAGGTGCGCCGCAGCTCGGTGTGGATGACACCGTGCGGCTTGCCGCTCTGGTGGACGTACGCGCTGACCATGGTGTTGAGCTGCTTGCGCAGCTCCATCATCTCCTTGTGCGAGACCACGGGCCGCCGCTCGGCGGGCAGCTCCAGCAGGTCGGCCTCGGCGTCCGGCTTCTTGCGGCTGTGCGCGATCTGCCGAGCCTGCCGCTTCTGCAGCAGCAGCTGCACCTGGTCGGGCTCGAGGAGTCCCGGGATGCCGAGGTAGTCCTGCTCCTCCTCGCTGCCCGGGTGGGCCTGCATGCCGAACTCGGCGCCGTCGTACAGCACCCGGTCGAAGACGGCCTCGGACTCCAGCGCCTCGAAGGCGAACTGCTCCTGCTCGCCGGTGTCCTCGTCCTGCTCCTTGTTCGCCTCCTCCATCTCCTTCTCGGACTCGGCGTACGGGTCCTCCTCGCCCTCCTTCTTCGGCTTGTCGAGGGCGTGGTCGCGCTCGACCTCCATCTCGTTGGCGAAGGTGAGCAGGTCGGGGACGGTCGGCAGGAAGACGGAGGCGGTCTCGCCGCGCCGCCTGGACCGCACGAAACGCCCGACGGCCTGGGCGAAGAAGAGCGGCGTGGAGATGGTGGTGGCGTACACCCCGACCGCGAGCCGCGGCACGTCGACGCCCTCGGACACCATCCGCACGGCGACCATCCACCGGTCGTTGCTCTGGCTGAAGTCGTCGATCCTCTTCGAGGCACCGGCGTCGTCGGACAGCACGAGGGTCGCCCTGCTGCCGGTGATCTCGCGGATGAGCTTGGCGTAGGCGCGGGCGGAGTCCTGGTCGGAGGCGATGACGAGGGCGCCGGCGTCCGGGATGCCCTTCCTGACCTCGGTCAGCCGCTGGTCGGCGGCGCGCAGCACGCTGGGCATCCACTCGCCGCGCGGATCCAGGGCCGTACGCCACGCCTGGCTGATCGCGTCCTTGGTCATGGGCTCGCCGAGCCGGGCGGCGATCTCGTCACCGGCCTTGGTCCGCCAGCGCATGTTGCCGCTGTAGGAGAGGAAGATGACCGGCCGCACGACGTGGTCGGCGAGGGCGTTGCCGTAACCGTAGGTGTAGTCGGCGGCGGACCGCCGGATGCCGTCGTTCCCCTCCTCGTACGTGACGAAGGGGATCGGGTTGGTGTCGGAGCGGAAGGGCGTACCGGTGAGCGCGAGGCGGCGGGTGGCCGGCTCGAAGGCCTCCAGACAGGCCTCGCCCCAGGACTTGGAGTCACCGGCGTGGTGGATCTCGTCGAGGATGACGAGGGTCTTGCGCTGCTCGACGCGGTTGCGGTGCAGCATGGGCCGCACGCCGACGCCGGCGTAGGTGACCGCGACGCCCTGGTAGTCCTTGCCGAGCGGGCCCGCGCTGTACTCGGGGTCCAGCTTGATCCCTATCCGCGCCGCCGCTTCCGCCCACTGCTTCTTCAGATGCTCGGTCGGCGCGACCACGGTCACCTGCTGCACGACGTGGTGGTGCAGCAGCCAGGAGGCGAGCGTCAGCGCGAAGGTCGTCTTGCCGGCGCCGGGGGTGGCGACGGCGAGGAAGTCACGCGGCTGCTCCTGGACGTACTTCTCCAACGCCCCCTGCTGCCAGGCACGCAGCTTGCTGGCGGTGCCCCAGGGGGCGCGGCCGGGGAAGGCGGGAGAGAGGTGGTGGGAGTGCGAGGCGGAGCTGGCGGCGGTGGTAGTCACGGTCTCCGTGGGGTGGGTCGGGCGGCTCGGAGGATTGGATTGGGGCTCGGCTACGTATGACAACCGGGCCACCCTACCGGCGGGCCCCCGCTGTCCATGCGCGTACCGGGGCGGGTCGTCCGTGGGTGGGACCGAGGTCACAGTCGCCGCGGAAGGCTCGGCTCGTCACGGCACGCTCCGTCACCGCGTCGCGTGCCCGGCGGCCCTCACCCGCGTCGCCACCCACGCCCCCAACAGCGCCACGACGGCCATCGGCAGGAACACGGCCGCGAAGGCGGCCGGATGGTGTCCCGAGCCGGAGACCGTGGCCGCCGTCGCGGTCGCGGTCGCCGTGTGGGCCACCGCCCCGCCGCCCAGCGCCGCGAAGGCCGCGCCGCCCGCCGACAGCATGACCACGTTGGACAGGCCGTCCGAGATCTGCAACGCGGCGGAGTTGGCGCCGGCCTCCTCGGGGGCGGACAGCTTCAGCAGCAGCACGCTGGTGGAGGCGATCACCAGGCCCATCCCGAAACAGCCGAACGCCCAGGCGACGGCCACGGTCCAGGCAGGCACGGAGTCGACGAGCACGCTCGGGGCGGCGGCGATGGCGGCGGCCACCAGCACCATCCCCACCACCATCAGCCGTTCCCGGTACGGCTGGACGCGCGCCCGTGACTGCACCCAGGACCCCACCGCCCAGGTCACCCCGCCCGCCGCGAGGGAGAACCCGGCGAGCGTCGGCGACAGGCCGCGCTGGGTGACCAGCATCAGCGGCACGAAGGACTCGGCCGCGATGAACGACCCCGCCGCGACCCCGCGCAACAGCACCACCGACGGCAGCCCGCGCGCCGCGCGGTACGTGCCGCGCGGGAGCAGCCCCCGTACGGCCGGCACGAGCAGTGCGGTGCCCGCGAGGGCGGGGAGCAGGGAGAGCGGGCGCAGGTCCTGGGCGGCGTACTGCAGGAAGCCGGCGCCGAGGGAGATGGCGAGGGCGAGTCGGATGCGCCGCCGGTCGAGGGAGGCGTCCGCGCAGCCGTCGACCGGGCCGGCGGCCCGGTGCCGGATCTGCGGCAGGGCGATCGCCAGCGGGAAGACGACGAGCACCGGGATCCCCAGGAACACCCAGCGCCACCCGAGATGTTCGGTCACCGCGCCCGCGGCCAGCGGGCCCACCACGGACGGTACGACCCAGCTCGCCGCGAAGGCAGCCATGATCGCCGGCCGCAGCCGCTCCGGATAGGCGCGCCCGACGACGACGTACAGGGCGACGATCACCAGCCCGCCGCCGAGCCCCTGCACGGCCCGTCCGAGGACGAAC
The DNA here is from genome assembly GCF_040612015.1 of Streptomyces sp. NPDC006476. Classification (NCBI taxonomy): domain Bacteria; kingdom Bacillati; phylum Actinomycetota; class Actinomycetes; order Kitasatosporales; family Streptomycetaceae; genus Streptomyces; species Streptomyces sp. NPDC006476. The sequence continues at coordinate 91,828 of NZ_JBEXPK010000015.1, forward strand.
ACCCACATGACCCCGGCGGTCCCGGCCACCACCAGCCCGGCGGCGAACGCGCCGATCCCGGTCGTCAGCGGCCCGACCGGTCCCCGCCGGTCCGACCACTGCCCGGCGAGCACCATCCCGAACAGACTGGTCGTGAAGTACCCCGAGAACGCGAACGCGTACAGCCCGACCCCGTCCAACTCCCGCGCGGCGACCGGCATCGCGGTCCCCACGGCGGTCGCCTCGAAGGCGATGAGCAGCACGACGGACACGATCCCGACACTGAGCGCCCGGTGGGCCCGCCCCAGCACGCTGTCACCAGCGGTTCCCTCTACGACTACGGCATCGCGCGGCTCCAGGACGGTCATGCCCGCCAGCGTAAGGTCCACAACCCCGGTTGACCCCTGTCGGGGGTCTGGTCCGCCTTGCGACCTTGGTCGTAGGCCCCTTTCATGAACGGCGTATGGCAGTCCCGTTGCGGCACCACGGATTCCCTTGAGCCCCACGCCCACCCCGCCCTACGGTCATCCCAACGACACGGCCGTGTGCCCGAGTGGTTCAGGGACTCGCCTGCAAAGCGAGTTACGCGGGTTCGATTCCCGCCACGGCCTCCATCTGCCCCACCAGGCAGGACGGAAGAGTGAGGCTCCGGTCGGCGGGATCGGTGGAGGTCAGCCCGCTGAGCAGAGGCCGTTGGTCGGGCAGAACATCACCCATGTGAAGTTGTAGCCGGTCCGTACGGTCACGGGGTTCGGCGTGGGGCCGTCGTTGATGTAGGACCCGGAGTCGGGTGTGGCGGTGAAGGTGACCCTCGTTCCGACCTGGAAGCTCGCGGTACAGGTTCCGGTCGGGTTCGGGGCCGGGTCGCCCGCGTACGGATCCCATGCCGACGTATGGCAGTTGATCCCGGCGGGTTGGCTGGTGATGGTCCCGCCGCCCCAGCCGTCGCTGACGTACGCGGACAGTTGGGCGGTGGACTGAGCCTGTGCCGGGGCGACGGAGGCGATCGCGGCGGCCGTCGCGAGTGCGGTGACGACACCGGCCGCACGCCAAGCGCCGCGTCTGGTCTTCCTCATGGGAGGCTCCTCGGATCGAACCATGTCGACCCCCTGTGACCAGCCTATTCGCCGCCCCGAGTATGCGCTACGGGAGCGTGGGGTCAGAGGACCCCGCCCGGCTCGTCCTGGAAGGCCTGGGTCCAGTAGTGCCAGTCGGCCGCGGTCGTCGTGGCGGTGGCGGTCGGGTCGATCGACGTGAGGACCTGGAGCATGGTGGCGGCCAGTTGGTCGTAGGCCTCGGTGGACAGCTCATGGGAGAGCGCCCGGTCGATGGTGCGCTCGCGGTGGTGCAGCCACAGGGTGAAGGCCAGAGTGGAGACGTCCGTGTTGAGGGGGTACAGCCTCGCCTCGGGCTCGCTCCAGTTCAGGACCTCGCCCGTCGCGCCGTCCACCACCAGGCTGTTGTCCTCGACCAGATGGCCGAGGCGTATCAAGTGGTCGGCCCGTGCGGGGAGTTCGAAGGGGGACGCGGTGCCGGGGCGGTCGTCCGCCGCGTATTCGGCCAGGGTCTGGAGGGGGACCTCGGTGTCCAGGCGGAAGAGCACCGTCTGCTCCGGCAGGCCCGTCTCACGCAGGAAGCGGCGGGTCGGCTCATGGGTGAGGGTCGACGGGAAGTCGACGTCCTCGTAGCGGGCCACGCGCCCGTGCCCGAACTCCTCGTCCAGGAGGCGGGCGGGGACGTCCAGGGTGAGGCCGGAGTCCGTGCCGGGGCCGGCCGCGAGGGCGAGGGGGCGGATCAGCGCCGCGGCCTTCCAGTACGGCGGGACCCTGCCGTCCGTGCCCTCCTCGAACAGGGCGAGGAGCCGGCGGGAGGCCTCGGCCGCGGCCTTGGTTCCGTGGCGGCCCGCGTAGGACGCGAACTGGCCGCGCAGGTCCGCCAGTTCCTCGGTCACCGTCGCGAACCGCACCAGCACCTCCAGCGAGGGCGCCAGCGGGCGGCTGTCCATCAGCTCGAACAGGTACGCCGTGCTGATCTCGCCGGTGCCGCCGTCGAGGAGGATCGACTCCGGGTCCATGCCGGCCGGGGCGAGGAGCTCGCCTATGACCAGCCGGTCCCGCAGCTCCGTCGGCAGGTCGGGATCGTCGGCGTCGGTGGACTGGGCCACCGTGCGCAGGCCGCGCGTGCGCAGGGCCGTGAACGTCAACAGGGCGCCGTCGGAGGGGAGTCCGGGGCCGGTCAGCCGGTGCCGCGTCGGCGCGTGCGTGACGTACGGATCGAGTTGGTCCTCGGTGAGTCTGATCACCCCGACGGCGGTGTCGGTCCTGCTCATTGCTTCCCCCGCATGTGTTGCGTCACATGAACTTCGTCGCGTGTGGGCTCGGCGGCCGGCCATCATCCATCGGCCATCACCCACTTCTCAGAACACTACGCCCCACCACTGACAACGCCCTGGAATTACCGCGGGCCGACGCATCCCAGGACGCTCAGCGCACCCTCGCCCGTTCCCGCCCCGAGAGAATCGCCTCCACCGTCTCCCCCACACTCAGGCCTGTGGTGTCCAGCCACAACCCGATCCGCGGCGTCGCCCCGCGCAACACGCCGTCCAACTCCGCGAGCGTCCAGGCCCCGTACCCGGTCTTCGCCCGTCCGGCCTCCCGCGCCGCGACCGCCTCGGGGCTCGGCGCCAGCACGACGACATACAGGGGGCGGGTGCGGAACAGGTCGACGTACGCCGTCAGTTGCTCCCCGAGGACGACATCCTGCACCACCGCCGTGAAGCCGGCCTCCGCGTACGCGTCCGCCGTCCTCGCCGACAGGCGGTGGCGCAGGCGTAGTTGGGACTCGGCCTCGGCGCCGGCGTCCGGGGCGTAGTCCTCGCGGCCAGAGACGATCATGCGGCGGAAGGCGTCGCCACGCACGTGTGCCGCTCGCGGCAAGCGTTCCGCGAGCGCCTGCGACACCGTCGACTTGCCCGACGCCATCACTCCCGTGACGACGACCACGCCTCGCACCGCGCTCGGCCCTACTGGCCCGTCACCACCGCTGCCTGCGGGCGGATCGGCAGGCGGTTGACGGGGCGGCCGGTCGCCGCGCGGACCGCGGAGGCGATGGCCGCCGGGGACGTCACCACCGGTACCGCGCTGACCGCCTTCGCGCCGAAGGGCGCCACCACGTCGCGTTCCTCGACGAGTTTGACGATCCGGACCTCCGGGGCGTCCAGGGCCGTCGGCAGCGCGTAGCCCGTCAGGTCGGGGTGGCGGATCAACCCGCGCGCGGAGCGCAGGTTCTCCGTGAGCGCTATGCCGACGCCCTGGGTGACACCGGCCTCGATCCGGGCGGCCAGCTGGGCGGGGTTGAGGACGCGGCCCACGTCCTGGGCGAGCGCCAGCTCCACCACTCGTACCGATCCGAGTTCGATGTCGACGTCGACGACCGCGCGGATCGCGCAGAAGGCCATGCCCACGAAGGCGTCGCCCTGGCCGTGCTCGTCGAGCGGCTCGGTCGGGTGCGGGCGGCACTGGGCCGTGGCCCACAGCTCCTTGCCGTCCATCGCCTCGGTGACGGTGGTGGACAGCACACCGTCGTACGAGGTGATCTTGCCGTCGGTGATCTGCAGCAGCTCGGTCGACATGCCGAACTTGTGCGCGAGGGGCTGCAGGAGCTGGGTGCGCACCATCTTGGCCGCCCGCTCGACCGCACCGCCGGACACCCAGGTGTGGCGGCCGCGGCAGCCCGCGCCGGCCGGCGGCTGGTCGGTGTCGACGGGCGCCACGTGCACCTCGTCGATGCCGAGCGTCTCCTGGACGATCTGCCGGGCCAGCGTGGTGAAGCCCTGACCGGTCTCCACGGCCGCGCAGAGCACGGTCGCCACGCCGTCCTGGACCTTCACGGTCGCCGTGGACACCTCGTCGGCGCCCTCCGCGCCGAGCATGTGCACCATGCCCAGGCCGTAGCCCACGCCCCGGCGCACCGCGCCCGGTTCGCCCGCGCCCTCGGGGCCGCCGGGCAGCAGCCACTCGTCCTCGGGGGTGTCCTTGGGAAGGGCGGGGAGGGGGAAGTCCCGTACCGCCTGCAGGAGTTCGGCGACGGGTGCCGGGCAGGTCACGGTCTGGCCGGTCGGGAGCACGTCCCCGGTGGCCAGGGCGTTGCGGAGGCGGAGTTCGGCCGGGTCGACGCCGAGTCTCTTGGCCAGCTTGTCCATCTGCGCCTCGTAGGCGGCGCAGACCTGCATGGCGCCCTCGCCGCGCACATGGCCGGAGGGCGGGTTGTTGGTGCGGACGGCCCAGCCCTCGATGAAGGCGTTGGGGACGACGTAGGGGCCGCAGGCGAAGCCCACGGCGGCGGCCAGGGCCTCGGAGGAGGCGTCGGCGTACGCGCCCGCGTCGAGCAGGATCTGCGCCTCGACCTTGACCAGCTTGCCCTCGGCGTCGGCGTGGTGCCGGTAGCGCAGGAGGGTGGGGTGGCGGTGGGCGTGGCCGAGGAAGGACTCTTCGCGCGTCGCGGTGAGTTTGACCGGGCAGCCGGTCTTCAGCGCCAGCAGGCCGAGCGGGAGCTGGAAGCCCTGGTCCTCGCGGTCGGCGGTGGCGCCGGGGACGCCGGTGACGACGATCTTGACGCGCTCGGGTTCCAGGCCGTAGCAGGCGGCGGCCGTGTCGCGGTCGGTGTGCGGGTCGGTGGAGGCCAGGTACAGCTCCACGCCGCCGTCGGGGCGCGGGACGGCGAGCCCGGCCTCGGCGCCGATGGGGGCGGGGTCCTGGCGGCCGATGCGGTACAGGCCCTCGACGACGACCTCACCGACCGCGTCGGGGTCGCCGTGGCGCAGCGGGATGTGCCGGATCAGGTTGCCGTCGGGGTGCAGCGGCTCGGCCTCGAAGGCCTGCTCGGGGTCGGTGACCGGGTCCAGGACCTCGTACTCGACCATGATGGCCGCGGCGGCCATGCGGGCGGTGTCGGGGTGGTCGGCGGCGACGGCGGCGATGGGCTCGCCGTGGTGGCGCACGACCTCGGAGGCGAAGACCGGGCGGTCGGCCGTGCCGCGCCCGTGGCGGGCGGAACCCGGCACGTCCTCGTGGGTGACGACGGCCCGGACGCCGGGCATCTCCCGCGCGTGGGAGGTGTCGATGGACACGATGCGCGCGTGCGCGTGCGGGGAGCGCAGGACGGCCGCCCACAGCAGGCCCTCGGCCCACAGGTCGGCCGCGTACGGGAACGTGCCCTCGGTCTTGGCGCGGGCGTCGGCGGCCGGCAGGGAGGCGCCGAGGCCGTGCGGCAGCGGCTCGGGGGCGGGTGCAGCCTCCGCGGTGGTGGTCGCGGTGGCGGCTTCGTTGCTCACGCCTGGCCTCCGTCCTGTCCGTAAGCCTGGTCGCGCGGTCCCGTGGGCCCTGGGTTCATGGCCCCGGGTGCCTCGAACGCCGACGGGTTGACACCGCCGGCACCCGGGCCCGCCTGGTGAGGAATACGCGCCTCGTTGCCGTCGTGTTCGGCGGCCTCGGCGGCGGCGTGCGCCTCGCGTTCGGCGACGACGTCCTTGACGGCCTCGACGACGCCCCGGTAGCCGGAGCAGCGGCACAGGTTGCCGCACAGGGCCTGGCGGGTCTCCAGTTCGCTGGGCGCCGGGTTGCCCTCGAGGAGGTCGTGCACGGTCATCGCCATGCCGGGTACGCAGAAGCCGCACTGCACGGCGCCGCACCGGGCGAGCGCGCGCTGCACGTCCGAGGGCTGGCCGTCCTCGGCGAGGCCCTCGACGGTCCGCACCTCACTGCCGGAGGCGGTGACGGCGGGGACGAGGCAGGAGGCCACCAGCCGCCCGTCGACCTGGACGTTGCACGCCCCGCACTCGCCCTGTGAGCAGCCGTCCTTGGCGCCGGCCAGGCCCAGCCGCTCGCGCAGCACGTACAGCAGCGACTCGCCGATCCAGGCGTCGGACACGGGCCGTTCGACACCGTTGACGCGCAGGACGTAGGAGGCGAGGGGGTGTTCCTCGGCGGGGGGCAGCGGGGACGGCTCCTCGGCCGAGTCCGGCTGATCCGCCCGGTCCGCCGGGGCCGGTCCGGCGCGGGTGGCGTCGGGGTCGTCCGAAGGGGCGTCGGCGGTCGCGGCGTCGGCCGCCTCGCCCGCGTCCCGCGCTCCGGCCACGGCGTCCACCGCCCCGGCGGCCTCCACGGCCCCCTCAGCGGCCTCCGCGGCCCCCTGGGTCCCCTCGGCCACCCCGGCGGCCTCACCGGCCCCCTGAGCGGCCTGTGAGGCTGCTACGGCGGCATCGGCGGCGGACTCGTAGGGCTCACCGGGATCGGCGAGGTGGGCCAGGGCGGAGCCACCGGAGGTGTGATCGGCGGTGTGGGCGGTCCGGTCCCCGGCCATGTGCGCGTGCTCGTCGCCCCCGGCGCCGTGGGCGCGGGCGTCGGGGTGGCCGGCGTTCCCGGGCGGGCGCTCGTCCGCCCCGCCGTCGTGCTCGGGGGCGTGGCCCGGGGTCCCGGCCGGGTGCGGCTGCCCGGCGTACTCGGCCGTCGGAGACGGGGTGCCGTGCGGCTGCTCGCGGTCGTGGGCGGGTCCCGACGTGTACTCCGGCCGGTCCGCTCCCACGGGCGCGTGGCCCGAGGGCTCCGGTGCCGACGCGCCCGGCTCGACGCCGGTACGCGGCGAGGACTGCTCGTGCGCGGGGCCGTCCTGCGGGTCGTATCCGGTCCCGGTCCGCGCGTCGTGCGTCCGGCCGGGGAGTGTGCCCGTCGAGGACTCGTGGGGGCGGCCGGTGCCGTCCTCGGCGCCCGGTGCCTCCGGCTGGTCCCAGGGCCGGCCCGCCGCCTCCGTCGCCCAGGGGGCCGCGGCGCCTCCCGGGAGCGTCGACGGAGGCGTCCCGCCCCACTGCTGGACCAGGGACGAGGTGGTGAACTCGCCCGATTCGTCCGGGAGATCGCCGTCGGCCACCGGGATCGACCACTGGCCGGTCACGTCGTGACCCGGCGCGGAGGTGGGCGTGTGTCCCGTCGGCTGCGGATCCTCGTAGGTCCACTGCTGTGTGGAGGCGGGGTTGTACGTGAAGCGGTCGTCGCCCTCGGTGGGCGCGGCGGCGTTGGGGTCGGGCCACTGGGAGCCGTCGGCGGGGGCGCCCCACGGGCCGGCCGCCCCCTGGTCGGTCCCCGCGCCGGGCGTTATCTGCGGGGGCACGTACCCGTGCCCCCGCGCGGCCAGCGGGCTGTCGGAGGCGGCCAGGAGCGCGTCGATGCCGCCCTCGGGGAGCTTCACGAAGGCGGTGGCGCCGTCGTCGTAGTCGCCCTGGGGCAGCGGGTCCCAGCGGCCTCCGCTGCGGGGCGTGCCCTCTCCGTGCTGGTCGTCGGTCACGACAGCGCCCTCCCCAGTGCTCGTCGGGCCAGCGCGGCGACGGTGCGCCGCAGGTGCAGTACGGCGGGCGGGAGCGGTTGGACGGTGCCGTCCGCCTCGGGAACGGGGTCGGGGATGCAGGCCGCGGCGACGTACTCGCCGAAGGCGTGCAGCGCCTCGGGGACGATCGTGCGGTTGTTGTCCCAGTCGATGAGCCGGGCGACCCACTGCTCGGCGTCCAGCGGACGCAGCGGCATCGGCGCTATGGCACCGACGGCGCACCGCACCCCGCGCCGGGCGGGATCGAGGACGAGCGCCACGGAGGCCATCGCGCGGCCCGGTCCGGTGCGTCCCGTCGCCTTCAGGAAGACCTGGGGCGCGTGCAGCAGCGGCACGCGCACGTACCCGATGAGTTCGCCGCCGCGCAGCATGTCGACGCCGGCCAGCAGATGCGACACCGGGATCTCCCGGCGGGCTCCGCCCGGGCCCGCGATGATCAGTGTCGCCTCCAGGGCGGCCAGCACCGGCAGCGCGTCCCCGGTGGGCGCGGCCGAGGCGATGTTGCCGCCCAGGGTGCCCGCGTTGCGGATGTGCGGCGGGCCGGCGGCGCGCGCGGCGGCGGCGAGCGCGGGGATGAGCGCCGCGAAGTCGGGGCGGCCCATGCGCGCGTGCGTGAGGCCCGCGCCGAGCAGGGCGTGCCCGTCGAGGTACTGCCAGCCGCGGATCTCGCTGATCCGGCCGAGGCCGACCAGCGCGGCCGGCCTGAGCTGCCCGGAGTTGACGGCGGCCATCAGGTCGGTGCCGCCCGCCACGGGTACGGCGGCGGGCACGGCGGTGAGCGCCGCCACGGCCTCGTCCAGGGTCGTGGGCAGCGCGACGGCCTGCGCCGCCTGCGGTGCGTGCGTGGTCAAACCGGCTGCCCCTTCCCGCTGCCCCCACCTGGTCCCACCTGTGTTGCCGTACGGTACGTGCTGACAGGGCGGACGTGGCAACTCTGGCACATCTTCGAGGCACCCGAAGACGGGGGTCCGCTAGGCGGCATTCGCCCCTCTCATCAGGGAGATGGTCCGTTTTCGCACAACATCACCGCTGCGCGCGAATTGGCACTCTTCGGTGATGCTTGCGACGTTTTTCCACCACCTGTTCGGGACGCCCGCTTACCCGTTCGTGAGCTACCTGTTCGGGGGCGTGCCCTCGATCGGACGGCCGAGGACTCCCGGCCGCCGCTGCCACGGACGGGGTCCGGCGGGTGGCCGGTAGGCGACGCCCAGGGCGTCGAGTCGCCGGTAATGAGCGCTCATCCGCCGCTCGAAGTCGGCGAAATCCCGTTCCCCGGGGGCCGGCAGGGAACTCCACGCCACCTCGGCGAGGGCGGCGAGGCGCGGGAAGGTCTGGTAGTCCACGCGCCCCGCGTCCTCCATCACCTCGGTCCACACGTTGGCCTGCGTGCCGAGGACGTGCCGGACCTGTTCCGGCGTCAGCTCCGATGGAACGGGCTCGAAGCGGTAGACGTCCTCCAGCGTGCGGACATACCCGATCGGGACCGGCTCGTCGGCGCCGTCGGCCTGCCGGTGGTCCAGGTACACGTACTGCTCGGGGCACATCACGACGTCGTGGCCGGCCCGCGCGGCGGCGACCCCGCCGGCGTAACCGCGCCACGAGGACACGGCCGCGCCCGGGGCGAGGCCGCCCTCCAGGATCTCGTCCCAGCCGATGAGCCTGCGCCCGCGCGCGCTCAGCCAGGTGTCGAAGTGGCCGATGAACCACGCCTGCAGACCGTCCTCGTCGGTGACGCCGAGTTCCGCGATGCGGGCCTGCGCGGTGGGCGATCGCCGCCACTGGTCCTTGAGGCATTCGTCACCCCCGACGTGGATGAACTCGGAGGGGAAGAGATCGAGGAGTTCCTCGAACACCCCCTCGTAGAAACGCAGGGTGGTGTCAGTGGGGGCCAGTACGTTGGGAGAGATCCCCCAGTTGTCCCAGACGGAGAGGGAAGTGGTGTCGATGACATCCGTGTTGCCGAGTTCCGGGTACGCGGCGATGGCGGCCTGCGAGTGTCCCGGCACGTCGATTTCGGGGACGACGGTGATATGCCGCTCCGCGGCATGGGCGACGATCTCCCGGATGTCGTCCTGGGTGTAGAAGCCACCGTGCGGCTTCTCCTCCCACAGCTCCGAGGCCCGGTGACCGAATTTCGTTCGTGACCGCCAGGAGCCGACCTCGGTGAGCCGGGGATACCTTTCGATCTCGACGCGCCAGCCCTGGTCGTCCGTCAGATGGAAGTGGAAGACGTTGAGTTTGTGCGCCGCCATGAGGTCGAGGTAGCGCAGGACGCCTTCCTTGGGCATGAAGTGCCGGGCGACGTCGAGCATGAGTCCGCGCCAGCCGAAGCGCGGCGAGTCCTCGATCCGGACCAGGGGCAGCCGCCAGGTCCGGCCGGGCAGCGGGGCGCGCCGGAAGGCGTCCGGGCCGAGCAGCTGACGTAGCGTCTGGGCGCCCCAGAACAGACCTGCGGGGCCGCCTCCGACCAGGTGTGCGCCGGTGGGGAGGACGTCGAGACGGTAGCCCTCCGCGCCCAGCTCCCCGGTCACCGCCGGGTCGACGGACAGGCGCAGGACGTCGTCGCCGTCCCCGTCGGCGGGAGCGAGCGGCAGGCCCGTGGCGGCGCCGAGCGTGCCGCGCAGCCACCGTGCCGTGCCGTCCGCGCCCTTTCCCACCGACAGTCCCGTCTGCGGTCCGAGTTCCCAGAAACCGGGGCCGTGCCGGTGTGTGCGGGCGGGCTCCGGAATCACATCCATCACGTCACTCCTCAGAAAACACCCTGCGAACAGGAAGCCGTTCAGGCCGGGATGAGGGAAAACCGGAATTGCGTCACGTCGGTCGCGGCGAGGAATTCACAGGAAAGGATCTCCGGAGTTCGCGTTGCAACATGCGCAATGCACGTTTCACTGTGCACAACATCATACGAAGACCCCCGGGGCGCGCCGAACGGCACCCCGGGGGCCTTGCGAGCCTCGGGCGTTACGGGTTACTTGTCGCCCTTGTCCTTGTCGCCGCCGCCGGCGCCCATGGAGTCGTAGATCTCCTTGCACATCGGACAGACGGGGTACTTCTTCGGGTCGCGGCCCGGTACCCACACCTTGCCGCACAGCGCCACGACGGGGGTGCCGTCGAGGGCGCTCGCCATGATCTTGTCCTTCTGGACGTAGTGGGCGAAGCGCTCGTGGTCGCCGTCGCCGTGGGACACCTGCGGCGTCGGCTCTACGAGGGTCCCCGTACCAGTCCCGCGCTCGGGCTCAAGAGTGCTCATATCGCCAAGGGTACTGAAGCTCACAGGCATCAGTTGAGCGAAGGGTCGTCCGGGTACGTGGCCACCATCGCCAGCTCGTTGCGCTGGCGGCGCAGCACCTCGCGCCAGAGTCTCTCCGGGGACGGCGAGGAGACGTCCCCGGGCTCCGACTCGACGACGTACCAGGCGCCCTCGACCAGCTCGTCCTCCAGCTGACCGGGGCCCCAGCCCGCGTACCCGGCGAAGATCCGCAGGGAGCCCACGGCCGAGGCGAGCAGCTCCGGCGGGGCCTCCAGATCGACCAGTCCGATCGCGCCGTGCACCCGGCGCCAGCCCAGCGGTACCCCGTCGGCGGAGGAGCCGCCGGGGATGACGGCGACTCCGAGCGCCGAGTCGAGGGAGACCGGGCCGCCCTGGAAGACGACCCCGGGCTCGCCGGCGAGGTCCGCCCAGCCCTCCAGGATGTCGCCGACGTCCACGGGGGTCGGACGGTTGAGGACGACACCGAGGGAGCCCTCCTCGTCGTGGTCGAGAAGGAGCACCACCGCACGGTCGAAGTTCGGGTCCGCCAGGGCGGGCGTTGCCACGAGCAACCGCCCTGTGAGCGAGGACACCTCGGTCATGCCAGACATGATCCCGCATCTTCCCCGGGCGTGGGGAGGCAATCGGCGTAAGGAGGGGGAATGCAGCTCAGGGCTCAAAGAGGCACGCGGCGGGCGCACGGGGCGGCCGGTGACCCCATGTGCCCGGCGGTGAACGGGCCGTGTTGTGACAGAGCTATGACGTAGCTGGGCGGTACTTGGGCTTACAGAAGGGGGGTGGGCGGCGATTACCCTTTCCCTTCTGGCCCCTGCCCGACTCATCGGAACGCGAGATACATGACCGTCAACGACGATGTCCTGCTTGTCCACGGCGGAACCCCGCTGGAGGGCGAGATCCGTGTCCGCGGTGCGAAGAACCTCGTACCGAAGGCCATGGTCGCCGCCCTGCTGGGCAGCTCGCCGAGTCGACTGCGCAACGTTCCGGACATCCGTGACGTGCGTGTCGTACGCGGCCTGCTGCAGCTGCACGGGGTGACGGTCCGTCCGGGTGAGGAGCCGGGCGAACTGGTGATGGATCCCACGCACGTCGAAAGCGCGAACGTCGCCGACATCGATGCCCACGCGGGTTCCAGCCGTATCCCGATCCTCTTCTGCGGTCCGCTGCTGCACCGCCTCGGCCACGCCTTCATCCCCGGTCTCGGCGGCTGCGACATCGGCGGCCGGCCCATCGACTTCCACTTCGACGTGCTCCGGCAGTTCGGCGCGCGGATCGAGAAGCGCGCGGACGGGCAGTACCTGGAGGCTCCGCAGCGGCTGCGCGGCACGAAGATCCGGCTGCCGTACCCGTCCGTCGGCGCGACCGAGCAGGTACTGCTGACGGCCGTCCTCGCCGAGGGCGTCACCGAGCTCTCGAACGCGGCCGTCGAGCCGGAGATCGAGGACCTCATCTGCGTCCTGCAGAAGATGGGCGCCATCATCGCGATGGACACCGACCGCACCATCCGCATCACGGGTGTGGACCAGCTCGGCGGCTACGCCCACCGGGCGCTCCCGGACCGGCTGGAGGCCGCGTCCTGGGCGTCGGCGGCGCTGGCGACCGAGGGGAACATCTACGTCCACGGCGCGCAGCAGCGCTCGATGATGACGTTCCTGAACACCTACCGGAAGGTGGGCGGCGCCTTCGAGATCGACGACGAGGGCATCCGTTTCTGGCACCCCGGCGGGCAGTTGAAGTCGATCGCCCTCGAGACGGACGTGCACCCGGGCTTCCAGACGGACTGGCAGCAGCCGCTCGTGGTGGCCCTCACGCAGGCCACGGGTCTGTCCATCATCCACGAGACGGTGTACGAGTCCCGGCTCGGCTTCACCTCCGCGCTGAACCAGATGGGCGCGCACATCCAGCTCTACCGCGAGTGCCTGGGCGGCTCCGACTGCCGCTTCGGCCAGCGCAACTTCCTGCACTCGGCCGTCGTCTCCGGCCCGACCAAGCTCCAGGGCGCGGACCTGGTCATCCCCGACCTCCGCGGCGGCTTCTCCTACCTCATCGCCGCCCTCGCCGCCCAGGGCACGTCCCGGGTCCACGGCATCGACCTGATCAACCGCGGCTACGAGAACTTCATGGAGAAGCTCGTGGAGCTGGGAGCGAAGGTGGAACTGCCCGGCAAGGCGCTCGGCTAGCGGCCAGTCGCACCAACGCCGATGGGGCGGTTACCCGAGTCCGGGTAACCGCCCCATCGGCGTTGTGTTGAGCGCCCCCTGAGGGGCGCGGGGAACTGCGCGACCAGCCACGGCGGTCCCGCCGGCCGATAAACGGCCCGCAGTCACCCGGCGCTCGAAGCGGAGCGCTCAGTTGCCCTTGGCCGCTTCCTTCAGCTTGCTGCCCGCGGAGACCTTGACGCTGTAGCCGGCGGGGATCTGGATCGGGTCGCCGGTCTGCGGGTTGCGCGCGGTGCGAGCGGCACGGTGGGTGCGCTCGAAGGTCAGGAAGCCGGGGATGGTGACCTTCTCGTCGCCCTTGGCGACGATCTCGCCGACGGTCTCGGCGAACGCGGCCAGAACGGCGTCGGCGTCCTTGCGGGTCACCTCGGCGCGGTCGGCCAGCGCGGCCACCAGCTCACTGCGGTTCATGTTGTTACTCCCGTGTTCTTCTTGCCGTTGGGGTGTGCCACGCGGCAGAGCCGATATTGGCACAGCGAAGCCGATGCGCTCGCGCCCAGGGACGCATCCTGCCCCTACCTGCGACGGGAAAGCCAATCCGGCACCCGTTGGAGTCGTGAGTACACCCTAGGGGGTCACACGAAACGCGGGCCGAGGAGGCGCGAGCGTGGCCGCCACCCTAGAGGGTGGCGAGAGGCGCCCGGTTCCACGACTCGCCGGTGCGGCACGTCGTGGTGATGCTCACAGCGTGCCCACAGTACGACAGGCCCGCCCAGCCGCGACAGGCCCGCCCAGCACCGTACGCCACGTCTAGGACGCGGCGCCCGCCGCCTTCGCCGCCTCCCGCACCGCACCGGCCACCGCGCCCGCGACCTTGTCGTTGAAGACGCTCGGGATGATGTAGTTCGGGTTGAGCTCGTCCTCGGTCACCACGTCGGCCAGCGCGCTCGCGGCGGCCAGCATCATCTCCGTGTTGACGGTGCGGGACTGCGCGTCCAGCAGACCGCGGAAGACGCCCGGGAAGACCAGCACGTTGTTGATCTGGTTCGGGAAGTCGGAGCGGCCGGTGGCCACGACGGCCGCCGTCTGACGGGCGATCGCCGGGTCGACCTCGGGGTCGGGGTTCGCGAGCGCGAACACGATGGCGCCCTCGGCCATGGCGGCCACGTCGTCCCCGTCCAGCACGTTCGGGGCGGAGACGCCGATGAACACGTCGGCTCCGCGAACGGCTTCCTTCAGCGTGCCGGTGAGGCCCTCGGGGTTGGTGTTGTCGGCGATCCAGCGCAGCGCCGAGTCCGCGGGAGCCTCCCGCAGGTCCTCCCGCCCGGCGTGCACGACACCGCGGATGTCGGCGACGACGGCGTTCTTCACGCCGGCCGCGAGCAGCAGCTTGAGGATGGCCGTACCGGCCGCGCCGGCGCCGGACATGACGACCCGGATGTTCTCAATCGCCTTGCCGGTGCAGCGAAGTGCGTTCTTGAGGGCGGCCAGGACGACGATCGCGGTGCCGTGCTGGTCGTCGTGGAAGACGGGGATGTCGAGGGCCTCGCGCAGCCGCGCCTCGATCTCGAAGCAGCGGGGGGCGGAGATGTCCTCGAGGTTGATGCCGGCGAACCCGGGGGCGATCGCCTTGACGATCTCGACGATCGCGTCGGTGTCCTGGGTGTCGAGGCACAGCGGCCAGGCGTCGATGCCCGCGAAGCGCTTGAAGAGGGCCGCCTTGCCCTCCATGACCGGGAGGGCGGCCTTGGGGCCGATGTTGCCGAGGCCCAGCACGGCGGAGCCGTCCGTCACGACCGCAACGGAGTTGCGCTTGATGGTCAGACGGCGGGCGTCCTCCGGGTTCTCGGCGATCGCCATGCAGACGCGGGCCACGCCCGGCGTGTAGACCATGGACAGGTCGTCACGGTTGCGGATGGGGTGCTTCGACGCCATCTCGATCTTGCCGCCGAGGTGCATCAGGAACGTACGGTCGGAGACCTTGCCGAGGACGACGCCCTCGATGCCGCGCAGCTTCTCGACGATCTCGTCGGCGTGGCTGGTGGAGGTGGCGGCGATGGTGACGTCGATGCGGAGCTTCTCGTGACCGGAGGCGGTGACGTCGAGGCCGGTCACCGAGCCTCCGGAGGACTCCACGGCGGTGGTGAGCTGCGAGACGGCGGTTCCGCTCGCGGGCACCTCCAGCCGGACCGTCATCGAGTAGGAGACGCTGGGCGCCGTTGCCATGGCCGACTTCCTCTTTCACCTTGACGCTGAGTATGCCGTCCGATGGTCGCACCTACTGCGGAGTAGGCGTTAGCCGCCCCGGATTGCGATCGTTTTGTTCGCGACAAAAGAGGTCCGCGCCCTGCAGGGCGCGGACCTCTTCAACGTCAGTGACACCGACCCGCCATGCTCGCCTCGCGGCAAGTGGTCCCTCTCAGGGACGAAGGTTGGGCCCGGGGGCTTGGATCGGGCCGGTGTCGCATCCAGGCTAACAAACGGATCCCGTCAGGCCATTCCCGTCACGAGAGTTCATCTCCTTCTAATCTCTGAGCAGGTCCGGCACCCCGGCCGGGTCCGGCTGGTCGCGCTCCCCCGACACGACCGTCAGCTGCTGGGTCGCCCGGGTGAGGGCCACGTACAGCACCCGCAGTCCGGCCGGGGACTCGTCCGCGATCTCCGCCGGGGAGACGACGACCGTGGCGTCGTACTCCAGGCCCTTCGCCTCCAGGCTGCCGAGCGCCACCACCCGGTCGCCGAGTCCGGCGAGCCAGCGGGCCGCCTCCTCGCGCCGCTGCATGGCGACGACGACACCGACGGTGCCGTCGACGAGGTCGAGGAGGCGGGCGGCCTCGGCGCGGACGGTCTGCGCGAGGGAGTCGCGTACGACGGTGAAGCGCGGTTGTACGCCGGTGGAGCGGACCGCCGAGGGGGACTCGGCGCCCGGCATGGCGAGGGCGAGGACCTTGGAGGCGAGTTCGGCGATCTCGGCGGGGTTGCGGTAGTTGACGGTGAGCTGGAAGCGGCGGCGCGGGCGGGTGCCGAGGGCCTCGTCGCGGGCCTCGGCCGCCTCGTCGGGGTCGGACCAGGAGGACTGGGCGGGGTCGCCGACGACCGTCCAGGTGGCGTGCCGGCCGCGGCGGCCGACCATCCGCCACTGCATCGGGGTGAGGTCCTGGGCCTCGTCGACGATGACGTGGGCGTACTCGGTGCGCTCCTGCGCGAGGCGTTCGGCGCGCTCGCGCTGCGACTCCTCGCGCATCGGCATCAGCTCCTCCAGGCCGGTCAGCTGGTCCAGCGGGTCCAGCTCGCGCTTCTTCCGGGGCCGGGCGGGGACGCCGAGGATGGACTGGAGCTCGTCGAGCAGGGCGATGTCGTGCACGGAGAGGCCGTCGCGGCGCAGCGAGCGGGCGACGCGGCGGACCTCGCCGGGGTTGAGGATCCGGCGGGCCCAGCGGCCCAGGCGGCGCTCGTCGGCCATCGCCTCCAGCACGGCCCGCGGGGTCAGCTCGGGCCACCAGGCGTCGAGGAACTCGGTGAAGGAGTCCTCGGTGGTGATGTCCTCGTCGAAGGAGGAGCGCAGTTCGGCGGCGAGCTCGGGGTCGGAGTGCCGGGTGCCGGCGCCGGACTGCTCCCAGAGGGCGTCGAGGAGCAGCTTGCGGGCGCGGGGGCGCAGCAGGTTGACGGGCGCGGTGCCGCCGAGGGCGGTGCGGCGGATCCGTTCCAGCGCGTCCGCCTCCAGCTCCAGCCGACGCCCGAAGGCGACGACGCGCAGACGGGTGGGGGGCCCGGCGGGCGCCGGCGCGGCTACGGGCGGGCCGAAGCCGTCCCCGCTCCTGTTCCCGTTCCGGTCGCCGGCCCCGTCCCCGTCGCCGAAGGCGAGCTGCTCCGGGCGGTCCGGCCCGGCGGAGGCGGACTCGTCCGTGTCGTCGGTGGCGTCCGGGCCCTCCTCGCCGACGCCGAGCCGGCCGGAGCCCGGGCCGGCACGGCGGCGGGAGGCGGCGGCGTTCGAGGCGGCGAGCGGGCGCCCCCCGGCACCCGGACCGCCCGGCCCCCCGTCCGGACCGCCCTGCCCCAGCTCCAGCGCGCCCCGCGCCGCCTTTCGCAGGACCTTGAGCATGCGGTACGAGCCCTTGGCGCGGGCGGTGGACGGGGAGTCGTACAGGGTGGCCTCCGCGCCGTCGACCAGGGAGCCGATCGCGCGGATGGCGACCTGGCCCTCCTCGCCGAGGGAGGGCAGGACGCCCTCGGTGTAGGCGACCAGCAGGGGGGTCGGGGAGACGATGAGGATGCCGCCCGCGTACCGGCGCCGGTCCTGGTAGAGGAGGTAGGCGGCGCGGTGCAGGGCGACGGCGGTCTTGCCGGTGCCGGGGCCGCCCTCGACGTAGGTCACCGAGGCGGCGGGGGCGCGGATGACCAGGTCCTGCTCGGCCTGGATGGAGGCGACGATGTCCCGCATGGTGTGGCTACGGGCCTGGCCGAGCGCGGCCATCAGTGCGCCGTCGCCGATGGCGGGCAGTTCCTGGCCGTCGAGGCGGGCCTTGAGCTCGGGGCGCATCAGGTCGTCCTCGACGCCGAGGACGCGGCGGCCCTTGGAGCGGATGACCCGGCGCCGTACTACGCGGCCGGGGTCGACGGGGGTGGAGCGGTAGAAGGGGGCGGCCGCGGGCGCCCGCCAGTCGATGACCAGGGGCGCGTACTCGGCGTCGAGGACACCGATCCGCCCGATGTGCAGTGTCTCGGCGATGTCGGCCGTGCCGTCCTCGCGCACGGCGCCCTCGGCGGGCTCCACGGCGGTGTAGGCGCCGTCCGGCCCCTTCTTGCCGTCCTTGCCGAGCAGCAGGTCGATCCGTCCGAAGAGGAAGTCCTCGAACTCGTTGTTCAGCCGGCTGAGGTGTATGCCGGCCCGGAAGACCTGGGCGTCCCGCTCGGCGAGCGCCCCGGGTGTGCCGACCTGGCCGCGCTTGGCCGCGTCGTTCATCAGGAACTCGGCCTCATGGATCTTCTCCTCGAGCCGCCGGTAGACCCGGTCCAGGTGTTCCTGTTCGACGCTGATCTCTCGGTCCCGTACGGAGTCGTGATCCGAGCCGACCGCGGTTTCCTGCTGAGCCTGAGCGGCCACCGGGCCCCCTTCTGACGTGCTGGGCAGCCGTCAACCGTACGCGAAGGGGACCCGTCAAAGCTACGTGGCGGCGCGCGTCGGTCCCACGAGGGGACCGACAAGTGCTACGCGTCGACCTGGACGAGCTTCTTGCCGTCGAAGGTCATGACCTCGAAGTGGTCGATCTCGTTGGGCTGGAAGGCCGCGCCGCCCTGCGCGTACAGAGGCTGCTTCGCCTCCTCGACCTTCGCGTTCGGGATGCCGTAGCCCCACTTGGGGACCGACCAGGAGGACATGGTCTCGCGCTCGCCGTTCTTGCCGACGGCGATGAGCGAGCACTTGAGCGGTCCCTTGACGTTGCTGAGCTCGACGACGCCCCAGGTGCCCCAGTCCTTCTTCTCCATGGCCACGGTCGCCTGGACCTTGGTGGAGGAGTCGGTCGCCGACACCTTGTCGGAGATCTGACCGAAGGCCGCCTTGGCGCCGGCCGCCAGCGGGGTGGCGGTGGTGCCGCCCGAGCTGCTGCCGCCGTTCGCGGCCATCACCGCGAGCGGACCGCCGATGATCAGCGCGGCCGCGGCCGCGACCAGGTAGAAGCCCTTGCGGCGCTTCACCGCCCGGCGCTCGGCGACCTCGTCGACCAGCTTCTCCGCGAGCCGTGGGCTGGGCCGTGCGGAGAGCGATTCGCCGATCGCGGGCGTGCCGGTCCCCGGCAGGTCCGCGAGCGCCGCCAGCATGGGTTCCATCCCCGCCAGCTCGTCGAGCTGCTGGGCGCACCACTCGCAGGTGGCGAGATGAGCCTCGAAGGCGGTCGCCTCGGCGTCGTCGAGAATGCCGAGGGCGTAGGCACCGACCGTTTCGTGCTCGCTCGGGCCCGGAGATCCCATCATGGGGCCAGACATACCCGAACCACCTGTTCCGAATCCCCCGTAAACACTCATGCCGTCACCCCCCGCTCCTCCAGAGCCAGCTTCATCGACCGCAGGGCGTAGAACACCCGGGACCGCACCGTTCCGCTGGGAATGCCCAGCGTCTCGGCCGCTTCATTGACGGTACGCCCCTTGAAGTACGTCTCGACGAGCACCTCCCGGTGGGCCGGGGTCAGGTCGTCGAGCGCGTCGGACAACGTCATCAGCCACAGCGCCTTGTCGATCTCGTCCTCCGCGGGGATGACCTCCAGCGGCGACGGATCGACCTCCTGCGGCCGGGCCTGCCGGCTGCGGTGGCCGTCGATGACGATGCGGCGCGCGACCGTCACCAGCCAGGGGCGTACCGATCCGGTCGCTCGATTGAGCTGGCCGGCGTTCTTCCAGGCACGGATGAGTGTTTCCTGGACCACGTCCTCGGCGCGCTGCCGGTCTCCGGCGACCAGGCGCAGTACATAAGCAAGGAGAGGTCCGGCGTGCTCCCGGTACAGGGCACGCATCAGCTCCTCATCAGGTTCCGAGGGCTGGGACATGCGATGTCGGGCCCTCGATCCACGTTCATTGGCCACGACGGAATCCTTGCGCACGCCCACCTCCGATGTCCGGGGGTTCCCCCAGTCGGTCGCTCGTGCACAGGTACGGATGTGGTCTCCGTCATGTTCAAAGAGGCACGACAGTTTTCTTCGGAGTGACGTGATGAGTGGGACATGAGAGCACATTCCCACCCCGCGATCTTTACATTTCCGCCACATCGGCAAGATCGAGCCAGCTGCCCGGAGCGGGCCGGAGGCAAACGGGATGTTGTCGAAATCACTTCGACACCAGAATGCCCGTTACCCGGCGTACCGAGCAATCAGGACACTTAGGCCCGGGTGAGAGCCACCCGCCGACGGTGCCGAGCCACCCGTTCGCGGTTCCCACAGACCTCACTGGAGCACCAGCGCCTCCTGCGTCCCCGGGACGAATCGACGTAGAAGATCGGGCAGTTGTCCCCCTCGCACTGCCGCAGCCCCGCCCGCGCGACCGGGTCGGTGAGCAGCTCCACGGCGTCCCGGGCGATCGCCCCGAGCAGCGCCGCGCACTCCGGCGGCCCGTCCAACTCCCTGACCAGCACCCCGTCCTCCCCACGCACGGCACGCGGAGCCGGCGGCGCGGTCCTGGCGAGCTCGTTCACGCGGACGAGCGCGAGGTCGTACGACGGCCTCGGTACGGCGGCGAGCGCGCCGCGCACCAACTGGCCGACCCGGGCCCGCAGTTCCCGAAAGCCGACCAGCCAGCCCGGGTCCGCGTGCGCCAGTGACGTGCCCGGCGGCACGAGTCCCGCGCCCACGATCCAGGCGCACAGCACCTCGACCGAGTCGAACCGTTCCTCGGGATGCGTCGTCGCCAGGAGGTCCAGGCAGATCCGCCCGGCGTCGAAGCGCAGCTCGTGAGGGACCGAGACCGTACCCAGTGCCATGTGCCTGTCACCGCCTGGGGCTGGGGTGGAGAACCGTTCCCCTTACAGTGCCCGTCCGCCCGCGCGGCCGGAACCCCTCGTGCCGGTGAGGTGGTTGGACGAGCGCGTATGCGGGTGCGCGTCTCGGCGATGTCCGGGGCGCCACGCCGTCCGTTGACTTGAGGCATGACGCGGAACAGGACTGTCACGGAACTCGTACTGGGCGCGGCCACGGTCGCCATGGGACTGATCGCCGGGGTCTACTACATCTTCGCCTGCTGTGTGATGCCGGCACTGGCCCGCAGCGACGACCGGGTCTACGTCGAGGTCATGAACGACATCAACGACGTGATCCAGAACCCGGTGTTCTTCCTCTCCTTCATGGGCGCGCTGCTGCTGACGGCGGTGTCGGCTTGGCAGTTGCGGGGACAGCCGAACCGCTGGTGGGTGTGGGCGGCCCTCGCCGCGTACACCGCCGGCTTCCTGACGACCATGGCCTTCAACATCCCGCTCAACAACGACCTTTCCCGCATGACCGACCCGGCGGCGGCCCGGGAGCACTTCGAGCACGCGTGGGTGGCGTGGAACGCGGTGCGCGCGGTGCTGTCGACGGTGGCGCTGGTGTGCCTGACGCGGGGACTGGTGCTGTACGGGGCATTCCGGCGCAGGGGCGATATCAGCCCGTCCGGCGGTGCCCCGTCCGGGGGAGTCTGAGGACGCGGCCGTTCAGGCCGAAGGGGGCCCGGGAGCCGGCAGGCCCCGGCAGACGGCACCCGGAACGCCGGGCGCCCCGCCTCACACGTCCGCGTACTTCGCGTCCGCAGCCGGGTCCAACGCCAGCCGGTACCCCCGCTTCACCACCGTCTGGATCAGCTTCGGCGCCCCCAGTGCCGTCCGCAGACGGGCCATCGCCGTCTCCACCGCGTGCTCGTCACGCCCGGCACCGGGCAGGGCGCGGAGCAGCTCCGAGCGGGCCACCACCCACCCCGGCCGCCGGGACAGCGCCCGCAGCAGGGACATCCCCGCAGGCGGCACCGGCCTCAGCTCCCCGTCGACGAGCACCGCGTGCCCCCGGATCTCCACCCGGTGCCCGGCGATCGGCAGGGCGCGCGCCCGGCCCGGCAACTCCTGGCACAGCAGCTGCACCAGCGGCCCGAGCCGGAACCGCTCCGGCTGAACGGTGTCGACGCCCCGCGCCTGCAGCGGCACAGCGGTGACCGGCCCGACGCAGGCGGGCAGTACGTCGTGGTGGAGGGCCGCGATCAGCTCCGGCAGCAGCCCTCGCTCCTCCGCCCGGCTCAGCAGGGATGCCGCGGCCGGCGCGCTGGTGAAGGTGATCGCGTCCAGACCTCGCGAGACGACGGCGTCCAGCAGCCGGTCCACCGGCCCGATGTCCTCGGGCGGCATCCACCGGTACACGGGCACCCCGACGACCTCGCCGCCCGCGGCCCGCAGTGCCTCCACGAACCCGGGCAGCGGCTCACCGTGCAGCTGTACGGCGATCCGGCGCCCGTCGACGCCCTCCTCCAGGAGCCGGTCCAGCACCTCGGCCATGGACTCGCTCGACGGTGACCACTCCTCGGTGAGTCCGGCGGCTCGTATCGCCCCCTTGACCTTGGGTCCGCGCGCCAGCAGCTCCACCGCGCGCAGCCGCTCCAGCAGCGGCTCCCCGAGCCCCCACCCGTCGGCGGCCTCGATCCACCCCCGGAAGCCGATGGCGGTCGTGGCCACGACCACGTCGGGTGCCTGGTCGATCAGGTCCTTCGTCGCCGCCAGCAGTTCACTGTCGTCGGCGAGCGGCACGATGCGCAGGGCGGGTGCGTGCAGGACGGCGGCACCCCGTCGCTGCAGCAGGGCACCCAGTTCGTCGGCCCGGCGCGCGGCCGTGACCCCCACGGTGAACCCCGCGAGCGGACCGTGCTGACCGGGCTGCGGTCGCTGTTCGTCGTCCATGGCTCTCGTCCCGAACTCGAGTCGTCGTACAGGAGGTACGGCGGTACCTGCATGCCGAACGAGCCTGTCAACGGCGCGTGACAGGCTCGGTTCGGCTACATGTCGCCGGTGTTACGTCACACCTCGGCATAGCTGAGCTGCGGCTTCGCCTCTGAGGCGGTCGCGGCCTCGGCCGTTACGGCCGGGCGGCGAAGGTATACGGCCCAGGTGACCGCGAAGCAGAGAGCGTAGTAGGCGAGGAAGGCGACGAACGCGCCGGTTCCAGAGCCGTAGGACAGGAAGGACTGCCGGAAGGCCATGTTGATGCCGACGCCGCCGAGCGCGCCCACCGCGCCGATGAGGCCCATCGAGGCACCGGAGAGCCGACGCCCGTACTTGACCGCTTCCTCGCCCTGAAGCCCCTTGGAGAGGGCCTTGGCCTGGAAGATGCCGGGGATCATCTTGAAGGTCGACCCGTTGCCGAGGCCGGCGAGCGCGAACAGGACCACGAACGCGGTGACGAACAGGGGGAGCGACTTCTGCATGCTGGCGAGGACCAGGACGGCGGTGGCGGCGGCCATCGCGATGTAGTTGTAGAGGGTGATCTTCGCGCCGCCGTACTTGTCGGCGAGCCAGCCGCCCACGGGCCGCACCAGCGAGCCGAGCAGCGGGCCGATGAAGGTGAGGTAGGTGGCCTGCAGCGGCGTACGGCCGAACTGGTTGGTCAGCACCTGCCCGAAGGCGAAGCTGTAGCCGATGAAGGAGCCGAACGTCCCGATGTAGAGGACGGACATGATCCAGGTGTGGGCGTCCCGGGCGGCGTCCTTGGCGGCGCCGGTGTCGTTCTTCACGTTCTCGATGTTGTCCATGAAGAGCGCGGCGAGGACCGCGGCGACCACGATGAGCGGGATGTAGATCCCGAGCAGCACGCGCGGGCCGCCGCTGGCACCGATGACGGCGAGGGCCACCAGCTGGATCGCCGCGACGCCGATGTTGCCGCCGCCCGCGTTGAGGCCGAGCGCCCAGCCCTTCTTCCTGAGCGGGAAGAAGGCGTTGATGTTGGTCATCGAGGAGGCGAAGTTGCCGCCGCCGATGCCGGCCAGCAGGCCGACGAGCAGGAAGGTGTCGAAGGACGTCCCGGGCTTCATCACCGCGAACGCGGCGACGGTGGGGATGAGCAGCAGACCGGCCGAGATGATGGTCCAGTTCCGGCCGCCGAAGATCGCGACGGCGAAGGTGTAGGGGACGCGGACGACGGCGCCGACGAGCGTGACCATCGACGTCAGCAGGAACTTGTCGGCCGGGGTCAGCCCGTACTCCGGCCCCATGAAGAGCACCAGCACGGACCACAGGGTCCAGATCGAGAACCCGATGTGCTCGGAGAGGACGGAGAAGACGAGGTTGCGCTTGGCGATCTTCTCTCCGGTCTGGTTCCAGAAGGCCTCGTCCTCGGGATCCCACTGCTGGATCCAGCGGCCTCCCCTGCTGAATGCGGGGGCTGTACTAGGGGCTGTCATGACGCCTCCACGGTGCGACGGGCTGATGAGTCCCGAAGGTAGGGAGGCGGCGTTACCGCCCTGTGGCACCGGGTGACCGGAAGGGAACGTTGCTCTCACCCGACGCGGGGGCGGGATGAGAGGTTCCGACCCCGCACGTTACGAACGGCTCCCGGAGGGGGGAGGTCCGGGAGTGAGGTCGTCGCCGTCCTGCTCCACCCGCCAGAAGTGGGGCACGCCCGCGGAGGATGCCCTCAGGGTTGTACCAGGTCTGGTCGGGACCGGTGTTGGCCTCCAGCCAAATCGGGTCTGCGGGCTCCTGAAGACGAGGCTGCCGTCGATCAACTCCGTGTGCGGCGGAAGGCCCGGAATCCGGTCGAGGTCGTCCGCGGACACGGTGCTCATCGATGCTCCATACGACGGAGTCTCGTCTGCGACGCCGGCGTACCCAGTGGGAATGGCGTCTCACCTCAACGAGTGATCCGTCGGGCTCCCCCGCGTCGCCTTCCGTCGGGCCACAGGCGTGGGCTGCGTCTGGCGGCCAGGTCCTCGATCCAGCCGAACGCCAGGATCGCCAGGCCGATCAGGGGCCAGATCAGGACGAACGTCCAGAAGCCGTACGTCGAGTCCAGGGCCGACGACGCCGTGTCGCTGTCCATGAAGGGGAGGTCGTAGGCGCGGTCGATGATCGGGAACGTCGCCATGATCAGGAGGTTGTGCCAGAGGTAGATGGTGACGGCCCTGTTGTTGGAGAGGGTCACCAGCCTGTCCCAGCGGGCGAGGCGGCCCGGCAGCTCCTGCCAGGACGGGGAGTACTGGAGCAGGATGACGACGAACCCGAGGGACCAGGTCGCCTGGGCCAGCGGGATGTCGTTCAGGTCCCACGCGTCCTCGCCCGGATGGCCCGACGCCCACCACAGCCCGAACGCCATCACCAGCGCCGAGCCGGAGACCGCGAGGTAACGGGGGACGCGTCGCAGCAGCCCCTCGTGGTGGGCGAAGCCCAGGATCCAACAGGCGCCGTACGTCCCGAAGTCGGTGATCGCGTTGCCCGTCTCGCCGGGGATCGTGACGACACCCGTGCCGACGACCGCCGTCAGCGCGAGCGGGGCGAGCAGCGTCGGCCAGGGCGCGCGGCGGAAGGCCCACAGCAGCAGCGGGGACGCGATCACGAACCACAGATAGGCGCGGAGGTACCACAGCGGTCCCGCCGCCTGGTCCGCCCAGGTGGAGTCGAACAGGCCCCCGTCGGTGCCGAGGTGCCAGGGGTAGGGCGGGGCGCCGACCGGGACGACGTAGGTGAGGAGGTCCGCCACCCCCCAGGCACCCCCGGTGTCCGGGTCCTTCAGCGGGTTCCAGCCGTCCGCGGACATCATGGCCACGACCACGGCGCTGAACGCCCACAGGGGAGGCAGCAGTCGGCGGATCCGGCCGCGGACCACGCTCAGCGCCGGGCGGCCGAGCGACCGTGCCATCAGCGAGCCGGCGAGCGCGAACATCACGCCCATGGAGGGGAAGAGGACCGACAGCCAGGCCCAGCCGAAGAGGTGGTAGACGACCACCCGGACCAGGGCGATGGAACGCAGGAGGTCCAGGTACCGGTCACGGCTCGGCTTCCCCGGCGCGGAAGCGGACGCGGGCGCCGGTTCCGGCCGGTGCGGGACGTCGGTCGTGTGTCCGTGCGTCATGCCACGGGCCTCCGATCACTGCTGCTCGTACTGCTCGTACGGCTGCGCTGGCGCGGCACCGACCCGCCCGGCGCCTCCACGACCCCCGTGCGGCGCAGCTTCTGCCAGCGCAGACGGCCGCCGGTGAGGGCCGTGATCCAGGACTGGAGCAGCACGACGTACATCAGCTGGCGGTAGAGGATCTGCTGCAGGGGGAGCGAGATCAGATGGGTCATGCGTTCCTTGTCGAGGCGGAAGGCGTAGGCCGCGCATATCGCCTGGATCGCCAGCACCCCGAGCCAGGCCACGATCGTCTTCTCGGTCGGGCCGAACACGACGCCGTACAGGAGGAAGACGTCGATCAGGGGAGCGAGCAGCGGGGCCACCACCATGAACAGCGACACCAGCGGAAGCCCCACCCGGCCGAAGCGGCCCGAGGGACCCCGCTCCATGAGGGCGCGCCGGTGCTTCCAGATCGCCTGCATGGTGCCGTACGACCAGCGGTAGCGCTGGGACCACAGCTGCTGGACCGTCTCGGGCGCCTCGGTCCAGGCGCGCGCCTTCTCGGCGTACACCACCCGCCAGCCGCCGCGGTGCATGGCCATCGTGATGTCGGTGTCCTCGGCGAGCGTGTCGTCGCTCATCCCGCCGACCCGCTCCAGCGCAGAGCGGCGGAAGGCCCCCACGGCCCCCGGAATGGTCGGCATGCAGCGCAGGATGTCGTACATACGGCGGTCGAGGTTGAAGCCCATCACGTACTCGATGTGCTGCCAGGCGCCGATCAGCGAATCCCGGTTGCCGACCTTCGCGTTGCCGGCGACGGCGCCCACGCGCGGGTCGCCGAAGGGCTGCACCAGTTCGCGGACGGTGGACGGTTCGAAGACGGTGTCGCCGTCCATCATCACGACGATGTCGTGGCGGGCGTTGGCGAGGCCCCGGTTGAGGGCGGCGGGCTTGCCCGCGTTCAGCTGCCGCACGACCCGGACATTCGGCAGGCCCATCGCCTCGACGATCCTGGCGGTGCCGTCGCCGGAGCCGTCGTCGACGACGATCACCTCGATGGGGTGCTCGCTCGCCATCAGCGAACGGACCGTGTTCTCGATGCACTTGGCCTCGTTGTACGCGGGCACGAGCACCGACACCGGTTCGGTGACCGGCGGCCCCCAGCCGAAGTCCCGCCGCCGGACCCGGCGGGCGTGCGCGCCGGACAGCAGCAGCATCAGCGCGAACCGGCCGATGACGAGGGCGCCGATCACCGCGAGGCCGGCCACCATCACGCCGGTGATGTCGTCGGCGGCCCGGACGAGGAAGATCCACGCCCGGCCCTTCCACAACTCGGCGCCGGTGACCGGGTGGAGTGCGCTCGGCGCGTCGAGCGCCTCGGTGAGGTTGTCGAACCGGTAGCCCCTCGCCTGCATCTCGGGCAGGAACCGGTCCAGGGCCCGCACCGTCTGGTGGCGGTCGCCGCCGGAGTCGTGCATCAGGACGATGGCGCCCTTGCCGCCGCGCGGGGTGGCGTTGCGGATGATCGTGGAGACGCCGGGCCTTCGCCAGTCCTCGCTGTCGGTGTTGTTGACGACCGTGAGATAGCCCTTGGTGCCGATGTACCGCGTGACCGGCCAGGACCTGTCGTCCATGGCGTCGGCGAAGGAGGAGTACGGCGGGCGGAAGATCGAGCTGCGGATGCCGGCGGCGCCCGCGAGCGCCAGCTGGTTCTGCGACAGCTCCCAGTCGATGCGCTTCTTCGACTGGTAGGAGAGGTCGGGGTGGTTGAAGGTGTGCAGGCCGACTTCGTGGCCCTCCGCCACCATCCTTCGGACCAGGCCGGGGTGGCGGGAGGTCATGGTGCCGGTGACGAAGAAGACCGCGTGCGCGTGGTGCTTCTTCAGCACGTCCAGGACCTTCGGGGTCCAGGTCGGGTCGGGGCCGTCGTCGAAGGTGAGGACGAGGCGGTGGTCGGGCACGCTCAGGCTGGTGGTGCGGCCGCTGCGGGTGTCGATGACCGGGCCACCGTCGAGGATCCTCTCCGGGACCTTGCCGGTGGCGGCCTCGGGCCGGACGCGGTGGTCGGCGAGTATCTCGCTGTGGACGTAGCCGCGCAGCATCAGCATCGCCACGAACGCGACGAGGACGAGCAGCGGCAGCAGCAGACGCAGGGGCAGGCGGCGGCGCCGTAGGCCGTCGGGGGTGGCGGAGGCGGCCTGCCGGCGGGTGGTGCGGGAAGCCATCAGAGGGTGTTCTCCGGGGACGTTCGTGCGAGCGGGGCGGCCGGTCCGGCCGGTCCCCCGGCGACGGGGTGGCGTGCGCTCGGTCCGTCGGCCACCGTGCCGGGGCCGGCCGGGGGCGTGGACGGTGAGCTCGTGCCGACGCTGGGGCTCGGGTCGGGCGAGCCGGACGGGGGCGGGCTGGTGGAGGCCGACGCGCTGGGGTTGCCGAGGCCGGTTCCCGGTTTGGTGGGCGACGTGGTGGGCTTCGGCGTGGGGTCGGCGGACGCGGCCGGCGTCGACGGGTCGGCGGAGGCTCCGGAGGCGGTGGGGCGCGCACCGGGTGACGGGGTGGTGCCGTCGCTCGCGGCCGGTGTGGTGCCCGGTGTGACACCGGCGGTGCCCGCGGGCCGGGCGGGGTCCGAGGGCGCGGGCGAGGTGTCGATCTGCCCGGCCGGCTTGTCGTCCTGCTGGCCGGGCACCGGGAGCCAGGGCGCGTCGGAGCTGCCGGAGAGCAGGGTGACGACGATGACGACGGCGTAGACCGCGCAGGCGATGCCGATGGCGATGCCCAGTCGGCGGAAGGTGCGGCTGCGGCGGCCCGACTCGTCCACGAACACCGGTCCGTCGGAGGGGTCGGCGGAAGCGGCCTGCCCGGGCTCGGTCTTCCCCGGGCTCAGGTCCTGCCGCAGACCGGCGCCGTCCAGCTGGACGGTCACCTCGTGCGGGTCATGGGTGTGCTCCGGGTCGGCCGACGCCGCCCAGGGGTCGCGGGAAGCCGCGGGGCCTCGGGAAGTCGCGGGGCCTCTGCGGAAGGCGTCGAAGCCGTCCGGCGAGTTTCCGCCATGACCTGCACCGAGCACTTCGTTTCGTCCGGTGGCCGGAAACGACTGGGTTCTGTTCGCTTCGGCGACTTTTCCGGTCGCTGAGAGAGCATCGCCCCCTGATGGGGGTTCGGGCCACTCCGGTTGGGCGTCTTCTCGCCACTTTTTCACGCGCACGCACATCCCCCACGAGACCGTTCCGGGCGCGCACACGACACCGAGCACTCGCCGCAGAACCCGGCCCCCACCGGGATCTTGCGCCCCCCTCACCACTAGGTGCTCGGGCCACGAATGTAGCGCAGAAGGAGCATCCGTGTGCGCCGTGTGTCAGTAGTGGGTGCGCGCCGGGTCCAGATCCATGGCCGGAATCCATCCGTCGACCGGCCGCCGCAGCCATCCCTCGGCGGCCGACAGCTCCAGCGCGGCCCGCCGAAGCGCGTCGAATCCCGGGTGCACCAGGCCCTTCCGCCACACAAGTGACACGGGCGACAAAGGCACCGGGTCGATCAAGGGCCGCAGCACGGTGCTCGGCATGGCCGGAAAGTCCACCACGGCGAGGATCGGGTTGCGCATCTTGGCCATGATCCGCTCGAACTCCTCGTCGCCGACGGCCAGCGGCGCCGGCGGCGCGACGGCTATGCCCCGTGCGTCGAACAGCCGGCGCGCGAGGTCCGTCCACTCGGGGGTGCGGGGGTTTCCGGCGCCCGCGTACACGGTCTCGCCCGCCAGCGCGGCCAGCGGCACCGCCTCCAGCGACGCCAGCCGGTGGTCCTCGGGCAGGACGACCGCCATCGGCTCGTACCGCACGAGCAGGTGCTCAAGACCGCCCCGCAGGACCGGGTCCAGGCCCGCGAACCGGCCGAAGGACGCGTCCAGCCGCCCGGCGAGCAACTCCTGCGCCGCGCCGGTCAGACCGCTCTCGTAACGGGCCATCAGCTCGTGCTCGGGGGCGAGTTCACGCGCCCGGTGCAGCACCCGGCGGCCGGTGACCAGGCCGGGCGAGTTGAGGTCGACCAGCAGCGGACGGGCCTGTCCGAAGGCGCCGAGCAGGTCGTCCTGCGCCTCGAGCACCCGGCGCGCGTACGGCAGCAGCCGCTCGCCGTCGGGCGTGAGCGTCACCTGCCGGGTGCTGCGCACGAACAGCTCGCTCCCGAGCTCCCGCTCCAGCCGCCGCACATCCCGGCTGAGCGCCTGCTGGGCGAGGTAGAGCCGGGCAGCGGCCCGGGTGAAGTGCAGCTCCTCGGCGACGGCGACGAAGGCGCTCAGGAGACGGGGGTCGAGGTGGCGGGGTGCGGGCATCCGGCGAATTTACAACGGGAGTGCGTGGATCAAGGAGCAGCAGGTGTTGGACCCGGCGACCGCTCCGGGGCGACGGTGCTGCACATGCCCGAACCGACCAGGACAGCGCCGCTGTTCACCGTCACCGCCGACACCCTCGTCGTCGTCGACTTCGGCCCCCGTGAGCGGCAGCGCCCGCCCGGCCCCTACCGCCGTCTCTTCACCGTGCCCGGCGCCCGCGCGTTCACCTTCGGGAACCTGCTGGCCCGCCTCCCGATGGGCATGTTCAGCCTGAGTGCGGTGATGATGATCGCCGGGGCGCGCGGCTCGTACGCCCTCGCCGGCGCCGTCACCGCGACCGGGCTCGCGGCGACCGGGCTGGTCGCCCCCTGGATCGCCCGGCTCGTCGACCGGCACGGGCAGGCCCGGATCGCCGTACCGGCCACGGCGGTCGCGGTCCTCGGCTCGCTCGCGCTGCTGCTGTGCGTGCACTACGACGCCCCTGCCTGGACCCTCTTCGCCTCCTACGCCGCCACCGCGACGACCCCGAACACCGGCGGCATGTCCCGCGCCCGCTGGGCCCACCTGCTGGGGGAGGACGAGCGGGCCCTGCACACCGCGAACTCCTTCGAACAGGCCGCGGACGAGCTGTGCTTCATGCTGGGCCCGGTGCTGGCGGCCTTCCTGTGCGGAACGTTCTTCCCGGAGGCGGGCACGCTCGTCGGCGCGGTGCTGCTGCTCACCGGCGTCCTGCTGTTCGCCGCGCAGCGTTCGACCGAGCCGCCCGTGCGGCGCCGCACCCCGGGCGGGTCACCCGTGCGGGCCCCCGGGATGCCCCCGCTGCTGGCCGTCTGTCTCGCGACGGGCGCGGTGTTCGGCTCGACGGAGGTCGTCACGATCGCGTTCGCGGACGCGCAGGGGCACCGGTCGGCGGCGGGCGTGGCCCTCGGGCTGCAGGCGGCCGGATCGTGTGCGGCGGGGCTGGTCTTCGGTGCGTTCGGGCCGACCGGGTCCGCCGGCCGGCGTCTGACGTGGTGCGTCGCCGCGATGACGGCCCTGCTCACCCTGCCGCTGCTCGCAGCCTCCCTCACCGGCTCGCTCCCGCTCCTCGCGCTCGCCCTCCTGATCGCCGGCATGGCGACCGCCCCGACGATGGTCACCACCATGACGCTGGTCCAGCGGCGCACCCCCCAGGGCCGGCTCAACGAGGGCATGACCCTCGCGGTGACCGGACTGCTCGGCGGGATCGCCTGCGGTTCGGCGACCGGCGGCTGGCTGGTGGACCATCTGTCGGCGACGGCCGCCTACGGAGCACCGGTGACGGCGGCCGCACTGGCGCTGTTGATCTCCCTCACCGCACGCACTCCGAACAGCGATTCACGTCAGATGCGTTGACGCGCCCACAACCCGCACCTACCGTCCTCCGTCGAAGCGCTTCGACGCCTGGCATCGAAACGATTCGACGACTACCCATCCGACTCCTGCGGAGGCACGGGATGTTGACGGCACGAAGGCGTGTGACGGCGGTCGCGGCCGCGCTCCTCAGCGGGGCGCTGCTGCTGACCGCCTGCGGCGGCTCGGACAGCGGCTCCTCCGACGCCAAGACGCTCAAGCTCTGGCACTACGAGGGTCCCGACAGCGCGATGGGCGTGGCCTGGAGCGAGGCGATCAAGGAGTTCGAGGCCAAACACCCGGGCGTGAAGGTGAAGTTCGAGGAGAAGGGCTTCGAACAGATCCAGAAGACCGCGCCCATGATCCTCAACTCCTCGGACGCGCCCGACCTCATGGAGTACAACAAGGGCAACGCGACCGCGGGTCAGCTGTCGA
Source organism: Streptomyces sp. NPDC006476 (assembly GCF_040612015.1). Taxonomy (NCBI): domain Bacteria; kingdom Bacillati; phylum Actinomycetota; class Actinomycetes; order Kitasatosporales; family Streptomycetaceae; genus Streptomyces; species Streptomyces sp. NPDC006476. The sequence goes on from NZ_JBEXPK010000015.1 coordinate 123,286, forward strand.
AACAGGGCCTGCTGACGGATCTGTCGGCGGAGGTCACCCGGCGCGGCTGGGACAAACTGCTCAGCCCGGGCGTGGCCACGACCAGCAAGTACGACAGCAACGGCGTCATGGGCTCCGGCAAGTGGTACGGCGTGCCCAACTACGCCGAGTACACGATGGTCTACTACAACAAGGACCTGTTCAAGAAGTACGCGATCGCCGAGCCGAAGACGTTCGACGAGCTCACGGCCGCCATGGACGCCTTCGTGAAGAAGGGCGTCACCCCGCTCGCCAATTCCGGTGCCGAGTACATGGCCCAGCAGTACCTCTACCAGCTCGCCCTCTCCAAGGCCGACCGCTCGTGGGTCGACAAGTACGAGCTGTACAAGGGCAAGACCGACTTCCACGACGCGGCCTGGACCTACGGCGCGACCACCTTCGCCGACTGGGTGAAGAAGGGCTACATCAGCAAGAAGTCGACCAGCACCAAGGCCGAGGACGCGGGCGTCTCCTGGATCCAGGGCAAGGCGCCGATCCTGTTCTCCGGCAGCTGGTGGTACGGCCGCTTCCAGTCGGAGGCCAAGTTCGACTGGGACACCACCCTCTGGCCGGACTCGAACCTGACCCTGGGCTCGGGCGGGAACCTCTGGGTGGTCCCGAAGAACGCCAAGAACAAGGACCTGGCCTACGACTTCATCGACATCACCATGTCGAAGAAGATCCAGAACCTGCTCGGCAACAAGGGCGGCATCCCGGTCGCCGCCGACACCAGTGCCATCACCGACCCCAAGTCCCAGCAGCTCATCGCCAACTTCAACACGGTGAGCAAGCGTGACGGCCTCGCCTTCTACCCGGACTGGCCGGTCAACGGCTTCTACGACACCCTCGTCTCCGAGACCCAGAAACTGATCACCGGCAACGAGAAGCCGGACGCCTACCTCTCCAACCTCCAGCAGGCGTACGACAAGGGCGTGCCGCAGCAATGACGGTCACCGTCGAACGGGGTGCGCGGGCCGTCGGCACCGATCCGCACGCCGGCCCGCGCCGCCCCCGTACCCGCGACTCGTACGCCCTGTTCCTGTTGCCCGGCGTCCTCGCCTTCACGGCGATCATCATCGTCCCGTTCCTGATGAACACGGGCGTGAGCTTCACCGAGTGGCAGGGCGTCGGCAGCCCCAAGTGGACCGGTCTCGCCAACTATCGCGAACTGCTGGACGATTCCGAGTTCTGGGCGTCCTTCCGGCACAGCCTGTTCATGGTCGTCGCCATGGCCGCCGTACCGACCGTGCTCGGGCTGGTCCTGGCGGCCGCCCTGTTCGACTACATCGGCAAGCACTTCGGGTCGAGGTGGGCCGCGGTGCTGCGGGCCTGCTTCTACCTCCCGCAGGTGCTGCCGATCGCGGTCGCCGGCATCGTGTGGAGCTGGATCCTGGCGCCGGACAACGGCTCGCTCAACGAGTTGTTGAAAGCGGTGGGGCTGGGCTCCTGGCAGCAGGACTGGCTGGGCGACCCGGACATCGCGCTCTACAGCGTGATGGGCGTGATGGTGTGGGTGCAGATCGGATTCCCGCTGGTCGTCTTCATGGCCGGACTCCAACGCGTGGACCCGCAGTTGTACGAGGCGGCCGAGCTGGACGGGGCCGGCTGGTGGCGGCGGTTCTGGCACATCACGCTGCCGCAGATCCGGCCCGAGATCTATGTCGTCCTGACCTGGTGCACGATCGCCGCGCTCAAGGTGTTCGGCGCGGTGTACGTGCTGACCAAGGGCGGACCGGGCGGGGCCACGGACGTGCCGTCCTACTTCTCCTTCACCACGTTCTTCGAGAAGACGCAGGTCGGCTACGGTGCCGCGATCTCCACGGTGCTCACCGTGATCATCCTGGCCCTCTCCCTGATCCTGTTGAGACTCCAGACCCGCAGCGAGGAGGGAGAGAGCGCATGACCACCGCCCTGCGCCGCTACCCGGTGCTGATCGCCCTGTGCATCGCGGCCCTCTTCATGGTCGTCCCGTTCCTGATCGTCGCCGTCAACGCGGTCAAGTCACCCGCCGAGTACTCCGAGCACGGCCCGCTGAGCCTCCCCCAGGGGCTCTACCTGGACGGACTCAAGGATTTCTGGCAGCGCGTCGACTACGGACAGAAGCTGTTCAACTCGGTCCTGATCAGCGGCTCGGTGGCCGTCCTCGCCGCGATCCTGTCCGTGCTCAACGCGTACGCGATCGGCATCGGCCGGATCAAGGGCCGCACCTGGGTGCTCGCCTTCTTCGTGCTCGCCAACATGCTGCCGCAGGAGGCGCTGGTCTACCCGCTCTACTACCTGAGCAAGCAGGTGGGCCTGTACGACACCAGGCTGAGCGTGATCATCGTCTTCACGGTGATCCAGGCAGCCTTCGGCACGTACCTCCTCTCCTCCGTCCTGGGCCAGTTCCCGCGCGAGATCATCGAGGCGGCCCGGATCGACGGCGCCAACAAGTGGCAGGTGCTGTGGCGGATCGTCGTCCCGGTCAGCCGGCCGACGATCGGCGTGCTGCTGGTCTTCTTCTTCATCTGGACCTGGAACGAGTTCCTGCTCCCCCTGGTCATGCTGATCTCCAACGACAACCAGACGGTGTCGGTGGCGCTCGGCGTCCTCCAGGGCCAGCGCCTGATGGACGCCACGATGACCAACGCGGCCGCCCTGCTCGGCGTCCTCCCGGCGATCGTGTTCTTCCTCGTCTTCCAGCGGACCCTCACCCGCGGCATCGCCGTTGGTGCTGTCAAGTAAGGACCCCCCACGTGAAGTTCACCGATGGTTACTGGCTGCTGCGCGAGGGCGTCACCGCGGCTCACCCCGTCGAGGTTCTCGACGTCACCGCCACGGACGACTCGCTGGAGATCCACGCGCCGACGCAGCCCATCCGCCACCGCGGCGACCTGCTGAAGGGACCGGTCGTGACGATCAGCGCGCACACGCCGATGCCGGACGTCATCGGCGTCACCTTCACCCACTTCGAGGGCGAGCAGCCGCGCGGGCCCGAGTTCGAGCTGCAGGGCGCGGAGTTCAGCCCGCAGGTCTCCTACGACGAGGAGCACGCCACGCTGACCTCCGGCGCGCTGTCGGTCCGGGTGGCCCGCACCGGCACCTGGCACGTCGACTTCCTCGCCCAGGGCCGCACGCTGACCTCCAGCGGCCCCAAGGGCATCGGCATCATGCGGGACGCGACGGGCGCGCACTATCTTCGCGAGCAGCTCAACCTGGGTGTGGGCACCAGCGTGTACGGCCTCGGTGAGCGGTTCGGCCCGCTGGTGAAGAACGGCCAGATCGTCGACATCTGGAACGCGGACGGCGGCACGGCGACCGAACAGGCCTACAAGAACGTCCCGTTCTATCTGACGGACGCGGGCTACGGCGTCTTCGTCGACCATCCGGGGAAGGTCAGCTTCGAGGTCGGCTCGGAGGCGGTGTCCCGGGTCCAGTTCAGCGCCGAGACGCAGGAGCTGACGTACTACGTCATCTACGGGCCGAGCCCGAAGGAGATCCTGCGCAAGTACACCGCCCTCACCGGGCGTCCGGCGCTCCCGCCCGCCTGGTCGTTCGGTCTGTGGCTGTCGACGTCCTTCACGACGTCGTACGACGAGGAGACGGTCACCTCGTTCATCGAGGGCATGCGGGAGCGTGAACTGCCGCTGTCGGTCTTCCACTTCGACTGTTTCTGGATGCGCGAGTTCAACTGGTGCGACTTCCAGTGGGACCCGCGGGTCTTCCCCGACCCGGAGGGCATGCTGACCCGGCTCAAGGACCGGGGCCTGCACATCTGCGTGTGGATCAACCCCTACATCGCCCAGCCCTCCCCGCTGTTCGCGGAGGGCAAGGCGCTCGGGCATCTGCTGAAGCGGCCGGACGGGAGCGTCTGGCAGTGGGACATGTGGCAGCCGGGCATGGCGCTGGTCGACTTCACCAGTCCGGCCGCCCGCGACTGGTACGCGGCGAAGCTGGAGGCGCTGCTCGCGCAGGGCGTCGACTGCTTCAAGACCGACTTCGGCGAGCGGGTGCCCCTCGACGTGGCCTGGTCCGATGGCTCGGACCCGGAGCGGATGCACAACTACTACACGTACCTGTACAACCGCACCGTCTTCGACGTGCTGCGCAAGCACCGCGGCGAGGGCGAGGCCGTGGTCTTCGGACGCTCGGCGACCGCCGGCAGCCAGAAGTTCCCGGTGCACTGGGGCGGCGACTGCGAGGCGACGTACGAGTCGATGGCGGAGTCGCTGCGCGGCGGGCTGTCGCTGGGGCTGTCCGGCTTCGGGTACTGGAGCCATGACATCGGCGGCTTCGAGGGCACCCCGACGCCCGAACTCTTCAAGCGCTGGCTGGCGTTCGGCCTGCTGTCCTCGCACAGCCGGCTGCACGGCAGCTCCTCCTACCGGGTCCCGTGGCTCTTCGACGAGGAGTCCGTGGACGTGCTGCGGGAGTTCACCCGGCTGAAGCTGAGCCTGATGCCGTACCTCTACGAGGCCGCGCGCACCGCGCACGCCGAGGGGGTGCCGGTGATGCGGGCGATGGTGCTGGAGTTCCCGGACGATCCCGGGTGCGCGCACCTGGAGCGGCAGTACATGCTCGGGCCGGACCTGCTGGTGGCGCCGGTGTTCAGCGACGAGGGAGACGTGAGCTACTACGTGCCCGAGGGCACCTGGACCCACTTCCTGAGCGGCCGGACGGTGACCGGGCCGCGCTGGGTGCGGGAGCGGCACGGGTTCCTGAGCGTGCCGCTGCTGGTGAGGCCGGGGGCGGTGATCCCGGTGGGGGCGGTGACCGACCGGCCCGACTACGACCACGCCGACGGGGTCACCCTGCGGGCGTTCGGCCTCGAGCGGGGCGCGCAGGTGACGGTGGCGGTCGGCGAGGTCACCTTCACCGTCGTCCGCGAAGGGGACACCCTGCGGGCCTCGTGCGGTGATCCGGTGGCGCCGTGGAGCCTGGCCGCCGGGGAGCGGACGGCGGCGGCCAAGGCGGGGACCGGGTTCCTCTCCCTGGAGCTGGGCTGATGGTGAAGATCACCGATGTGGCGCGGCACGCCGGGGTCTCCCCCAGCACCGTCTCCTACGCGCTCAGCGGCAAGCGGCCCATCTCCGAGGAGACCCGGCAGCGGGTCGAGGCGGCCATCCGCGAGCTGGGCTACCGCCCGCACGCGGGCGCCCGCGCCCTGGCCAGCAGTCGCTCCAACGTCCTGGCGCTCGTCGTGCCCTTACGGGCCGGCATCCACGTCCCGGTCGTCATGCAGTTCGCGGTGTCCGTGGTGACCACCGCCCGCCGGTACGACCACGACGTGCTGCTGCTGACCCAGGAGGAGGGCGAGGACGGGCTGCGCAGGGTCGCGGACTCGGCGATGGTGGACGCGCTGATCGTGATGGACGTCCAACTGCACGATCCCCGGCTGCCGTTGCTGCGCTCACTGGAGCGGCCGTCGGTGATGATCGGGTTCCCGGCCGACGCGGACGGGCTGACCTGCATCGACCTCGACTTCAAGGCGGCCGGAGAGGCGTGCGTGGAGCATCTGGCGCGGCTGGGCCATCGGGTGGTGGCGCTGGTGGGGTCGCCGCCGGAGGTGTACGTCCGGCAGACCGCGTTCGCCCAGCGGGTCGTCCAGGGCTTCACCGCGGCCGCCGACCGCGGCGGGCTGTCCTCCTCCGTCCACCCCTGCGAGGCCACGCCCGCCGGGGCCCGGCTGGTCGCCGAGCAACTGCTGCGGGAGCAGCCCGCGTTGACGGGGGTCGTCGTCCACAACGAGCCGATCCTGGAGCCGCTGATCGACGCCTTCGAGCAGCTCGGGCTCCGCGTCCCCGGCGACCTCTCGGTCACCGCGATCTGCCCCGACGAACTCGCCGAGTCGGTCCGCGTCCCCGTCACCTCCGTCGCCCTGCCCTCCGCCGAGGTGGGCGAGCGGGCGGTGCAGCTGCTGATGAAGAAGCTGGGCGGGAGTGCCGTACCCGAGGCGACGCTGCTGCCGCCCCGGATGACGGAGCGGGCGAGCACGGCACCGCGCGACGCCTGATCCCGGTCCGGTCAACGCCCTTGTGCAAGGCCCTACTCGAAGGAGCCGTGACATGAAAGGCAAGAGAAGCAGACCCAGAACGACCGTCCTGGTCGCCCTCGCCCTCGTCGCGGGCCTGGGCGCCGCCGTCCCCGCCCACGCCGACGACACCGCCTACCCCTTCCGCGATCCGCACCTCCCGGTCTCCAAGCGCGTCGACGACCTGCTCTCCCGCCTCACCCTCGACGAGAAGATCTCACTCCTCCACCAGTACGAGCCGGCCATCCCCCGCCTCGGCATCCAGTCCTTCCGCACCGGCACCGAGGCCCTGCACGGGGTGGCCTGGCTCGGCAGGGCGACCGTGTTCCCGCAGGCGGTCGGACTGGCGTCCACCTGGGACCCGGCCCTGATCCGGCAGGTCGGCTCGGCGGTCGGCGACGAGGCACGCGGCTTCCAGCAGACCCGCCCGGCCGGCTGGGGGCTGAACCTCTGGGCGCCCGTGGTCAACCTGCTGCGCGACCCGCGCTGGGGCCGCAACGAGGAGGGCTACTCCGAGGACCCGTACCTGACCGGGTCGATCTCGACGGCGTACGGCACGGGCCTGACCGGCGGCGATCCGGACCACCTCAAGACGGCCCCGACGATCAAGCACTTCCTCGCCAACAACAACGAGGTCCACCGCGACACGACCTCCTCCGAGCTGCGCCCGCGCGTGCTGAAGGAGTACGACGAGCAGGCCTTCAAACCGGCGATCGCGGCGGACGCGGCGACGGGCGTGATGTCCTCGTACAACCTCGTCAACGGCCGCCCGAACACGGTGAGCCCGGCCCTCGACGACACCGTCCGCACCTGGACCTCGCAGCGGCTGCTGAACGTGACCGACGCCTACGCGCCCGGCAACCTGGTCGGCAGCCAGCGGTACTTCGGCACCCAGGCCGAGGCCGACGCGGCCGCGCTGAAGGCGGGCATCGACAGCTTCACCGACAACGACACCGACTCCGGCCCGACGACGAGCGCGGTGAAGTCGGCGCTGTCGTCCGGCCTGTTGAAGGAGTCGGACATCGACAAGGCGGCCGGTGACGTGCTGAGCGTCCGGGTGCGGCTCGGCGAGTTCGACCCGGGCGGCGGCCGGTACGGCTCCATCGACGCGTCCGTCATCGACAGCCCGGCCCACCGCGCGCTGGCCCGCACGGCGGCGACCGAGGCGGCGGTGCTGCTGAAGAACCAGAAGGGCGCTCTGCCGCTCAGCAGGTCCGCGAAGGACGTGGCCGTGGTCGGCCCGCTCGCCGACACCCTCTACACGGACTGGTACTCAGGCACGCTGCCGTACTCGGTCACCCCGAAGGACGGCATCGCGGCCAAGCTCGGCACGTCCGTCGCGAGCAGCGAGGGCGTGGACCGGATCGCGCTGAAGGACACGGCGACCGGGAAGTACGTGACCGCGGGCACGGGGGAGGCGGGCGCGGCCCTGAAGGAGGCGGACGCGTCCGGCGCAATGTCCCAGTTCGACGTCTTCGACTGGGGTTCGGGCATCGTCACCCTGCGCTCGGCCGCCAACGGCAGGTACGTCGGCTACAACTGGTCGACCTTCGTCAACGACCAGACCCAGCCCAACGGCTGGTTCGTACAACAGCAGTTCAAGCTGGAACGGCAGGGCGACGGCACGTACCTCCTTCGCTACGCCGGCTACGAGACCCAGGAGTCCTGGTGGACCAACCCGGTCTACCTCGGCCCGACGGGCACGGACGGCACGCTGGGCCTGGTGGCGAAGGACCAGGCCGCCCACTACACCAAGGACGTCGTGCGCAGCGGCGTGGACGAGGCCGTCGCCGCCGTGAAGGGCAGGGACACCGCGGTCGTCGTGGTCGGCTCCGATCCGTCGATCAACGGCCGCGAGGCCCACGACCGCACCGACATGGGCCTGGCGCCGACGCAGGAAGCCCTGGTCAAGGCGGTGCACCGGGCCAACCCGCACACGGTCGTGATCGTCGAGAACAGCTACCCGACCACCCTCGGCAGCCTTCAGAAGGAGGTTCCCGCGCTCCTGTGGACCACCCACGCGGGCCAGGAGACGGGCAACGCGCTGGCCGACCTCCTCTACGGCGACGCGAACCCGTCGGGCCGTCTCACCCAGACCTGGTACCGGTCGGAATCCGACCTCCCCTCCCTCCTCGACTACGACATCATCAAGTCCGACCGCACCTACCAGTACTTCAAGGGCAGCCCCCTCTACCCCTTCGGCTACGGCCTGTCGTACACCCGCTTCCGCTACGGCGGCCTGCAGCGCGTGGACGGCGGCTACCAGGTGGCGATCACCAACACCGGCAGCCGCACGGGCACGGAGATCGCCCAGTTGTACGTCCACCAGCGCGTCTCCCGTGACAAGCAGCCGCTGAAGCAGCTCAAGGCCTTCGCGCGGGTCACGCTGAAGCCGGGCGAGACGCGGACGGTGAAGCTGACGGTGGCGCCGTCGGACCTCGCGCACTGGGACGTCACCCGCTCCAAGTGGGTGGTGGAGAGCGGCACTTACGACGTCCTGGTCGGCTCCTCGTCCTCCGACGTCCGCGCCCGCACGTCCTGGGCGGTGCGCGGCGAGACCATCCCGTCCCGCGACCTGTCCCGGACCACCCGCGCCGAGAACTTCGACGACTACGCGGGGATCTCGCTCGTCGACGAGTCCAAGGCGAGCGGTACGGCGGTGGCGGCGGCCTCCGACGGCGCGTGGCTGAAGTTCGCGGACACGCGTGGGGGCAAGGGTGCGGGCGAGTTCACCGCCCGCGTCGCCGGTTCCGCCGGGACGGTCGAGGTCCGGCTGGGCTCTCCCACCGGTCCCCTCGCCGGATCCGCGTCCTTCGCCGGCACGTCGTCGCCGTACGCCTACGCGACGGTGACGGCGAAACTGTCGGCGGCGGCGAAAAGCGGTACGGACGTGTACCTGGTGCTCTCGAAGGGCGTACGGCTGTCGACCTTCGGCCTGCGCTGACGCATGACGAAGGCCCCGGCGCTGTGAAGCGCCGGGGCCTTCGTCCACATGGGACAAGTGGAGATGGCGGGAATCGAACCCGCGTCCAACGGTGCGGAATCAGGGCTTCTCCGTGTGCAGTTCGCTGTGATTTTCTCGGCCCCGGCGATCACGCGAACAAGTCGCCGACGGGCCCAGTCACTGTTTGATTTCCCTCTTCACCCCGTGACCGGGATCAAGGTTTAGTCCCCTAGCTGATGCCAGGATCCGGGTCGGGAACACCCCCGGGCTGACACTCCCATCAAGGAGCTATTCGATCACTACCTGATCAGGCAGCGAGAGCGAAGAGCTCGGGAGAATCGCTCTTGGAATTGGCGATTATTTGTTTCGGCCTGTGGTTTACGAGATCATGGCCGCTTCCTCGACACGCTTCCCCTGCTTCGACAGCCGCTGTCGAAACCGATCATCCCCATGTGTTGTTTTCAATGCTCACACCGGGTTCATCCGGTGTTGGTGCCATCGTACGTGACCAACGCGGCCCGATGCCACCGTATTCCCGCCGGGCGGGCGGGGTCAGGCGCCCCGCTGCCTGCGCTTGGCCGCCGCGATCGCGCGGTCCGACTCCCGGCGGTCCTGCTGCTCGCGCAGGGTCTGGCGCTTGTCGTACTCCTTCTTGCCTCGCGCGAGCGCGATCTCGGCCTTCGCCCGGCCGTCCTTGAAGTACAGGGCGAGGGGCACGATCGTGTGACCCGTCTCGTCCGCCTTGACCGCCAGCTTGTCGATCTCCTCGCGGTGCAGCAGCAGCTTGCGCTTGCGGCGCGCGGAGTGGTTGGTCCAGGTGCCCTGGGCGTACTCGGGGATGTGGGCGTTGTGCAGCCACGCCTCGCCCCCGTCGACCTGCACGAAGCCGTCCACCAGCGAGGCGCGGCCCTGACGCAGCGACTTGACCTCGGTGCCGGTCAGGACGAGTCCGGCCTCGTAGGTGTCGATGATCGCGTAGTCGTGCCGGGCCTTCTTGTTCTGCGCGACGATCTTGCGCTTGCCGCCCTTCTCGCCGTCCTTGGCCTTGGCGGCCGCCCCGCCCTGCTTGGGCTGGGACTCCTTGGGTACGTACATTCCCTTGCTCATAGTGCCGTCCATTTTCGCACTACGCGGGGGTGGGAGGGCCAGTCCTTATCCGGAGGCCGTCACGGGCCCCGTCGGGTCCCGGGCCGGTGCCCTCAATCGTCGCCCAGTCCGCTCAGCACCGTCTCGGCCCGCTGGACGGCGGTGGGGCCGTCGGCCTGGTCGACCTCGAGGTCCGGGGTGATGCCCCGGCCGTCGACACTGCGGCCGGAGGGGGTGCGGTAGTGCCCGACGGTCAGTTCGGCGACGGACCCGCCGGGCAGCCGGCTCGGCATCTGGACCGAGCCCTTGCCGAAGGTGCGCGAGCCGACGACGACCGCGCGCCCGCGGTCCTGCAGGGCTCCCGTGAGCATCTCGGCCGCGCTCATCGTGCCGCCGTCGACGAGCGCGACCAGGGGTCTGGTGGTGTCGCCGCCGGGATCGGCGTGCAGGGCCTGCTGCTCGCCGTCGACGTCGTAGGTGGCGACGAGCCCGCCGTCGAGGAAGGCGGAGGCGGTGGTGACGGCCTCGGTGACCAGACCGCCGGAGTTGCCCCGCAGGTCCAGGATGATGCCGGCGTCGGCCGGGGCCCGGCGGACCGCGCCGCGGACGTCCTCGCCGACGCCCTTGGTGAACGCGGAGATCTTGATGACGGTGATCCCGCCGGCGAGTTCTCGAACGGTGACCGAGTCCGTGGACAGCCGGGCCCGGCGCAGGGTCTCGGTCCACGCGTGCGTGCCGCGCTGCAGACCGAGCCGCACCTGAGTGCCGGCCGCCGCGTCCGTGGCCTCGCCGCGCAGCAGCGAGACGACCTCCGTCACCGGCTGCCCGTCGACCTGCTGTCCGTCGACGCTGCGCAACCGGTCGCCGCGGCGGATGCCGGCGGCCGCCGCGGGCGACCCGGTGGCCACCCTGGTCACCTCGATCCGGCCGTCCCGCTCCCGCCGGGCCCACAGGCCGACGCCGGTGTACCGGCCGTCGAGGGCCTCCTCGAACTCCTCGTACTCGCCCTGGGAGTAGACGGCGCCCCAGCGGTCCCCGCTGCGGCTGACGGCCCGCTCGGCGGCCTCCGTGGGGGACTTGCCGTCCGCGAGGGCCTCCTGGGCGGCCTTGGCCACGTCCTCGTGACGGCCGGCGGCCAGGGCCGTGCGGGCCGCGTCGGACGCCGACTTGCGGTCGGCCCGGTCGAGTTCGGGGAACGAGCCGGTCGCCGCTCCGGCCACCAACACGCTCGCGAAGACCAATGTCAGGGCGGCCCCGCGGCGGATGCGGCGGGGCTGGCAGAACAGGTCGCGGCCTGACATGCCGGTGAGTCTAGGACAACGCAAGAGGGCCGCAGGGGCGGTTGCCCGTACGGCCCTCTTGGCATGTGTCACACCTTCAGGTACTTGCGCAGCGCGAAGAACGCGGCCAGCGCGGGCATCAGCAGGCTCGTCGCGAGGATGAGCGGCAGCTTGGTCAGGACGGCGTCCCAGCCGATGAAGTTGATCAGGTTCAGCTTGTGGGACAGGTCCAGGCCGTGGTCGATGATGAAGTACCGGGCGATCACCAGGAACCCGCAGGCGACCGTCCCGCCGATCAGCCCGGCGACCGCGGCCTCGGCGATGAACGGCGCCTGGATGTAGAAGCCGGAGGCGCCGACCAGCCGCATGATGCCGGTCTCACGCCGGCGGCTGAACGCCGAGACGCGCACGGTGTTGACGATCAGCATCAGCGCGACCACCAGCATCAGCGCCATCACCGCCCGCGCGGCCCAGTTCATGCCGTTGAGCAGCCCGAAGAGGTTGTCCAGGATGCCCTTTTGGTCCTGCACCGACTGCACCCCGTCACGCCCGTTGAAGGCGGAGGCGATGACCTGGTATTTCTGCGGGTCCTTCAGCTTGATGCGGTACGACTCCTGCATCTGGTCCGGCGTGAGCGAGCTGGCCAGCGGGGAGTCGCCGAACTGCTGCTTGTAGTGCTTGTACGCCTCGTCCTGCGACTCGTAGGTGACCTTCTGGACGACGTCCATCTTCTGCAGGTCGGCGAGGATCGACTTCTTCTGGTCGTCCGTGACCGCGCCCTTGGCGCAGTTGGGGTCCGACTCGGCGTCGCTCTTGTTGCAGAGGAAGATCGAGACGTTGACCTTGTCGTACCAGTAGCCCTTCATCGTGGTGACCTGGTCGCTCATCAGGAGCGACCCGCCGAACAGGGCGAGCGACAGGGCGACGGAGACGATGACGGCGAACGTCATCGTCAGGTTGCGGCGGAGACCCACACCGATCTCCGACAGTACGAACTGGGCGCGCATGGCGTCTTCTTCGGGCCTTTCCGGGGACGGTCGCGGTCAGTGCTGGTAGCCGTAGACGCCGCGTGCCTGGTCGCGGACGAGGCGGCCCTTCTCCAGCTCGATGACGCGCTTGCGCATCTGGTCCACGATGTTCTGGTCGTGTGTGGCCATCACGACGGTCGTACCGGTCCGGTTGATCCGGTCCAGCAGTTTCATGATGCCGACGGAGGTCTGCGGGTCGAGGTTGCCGGTGGGCTCGTCGGCGATGAGCAGCTTGGGGCGGTTCACGAAGGCGCGCGCGATGGCCACGCGCTGCTGCTCACCACCGGAGAGCTCGCCGGGCATCCGGTCCTCCTTGCCGCCGAGCCCGACGAGGTCGAGCACCTGGGGCACGGACTTGCGGATCTCGCCCTTCGACTTTCCGATGACCTCCTGCGCGAAGGCGACGTTCTCCGCCACCGTCTTGTTCGGCAGGAGCCGGAAGTCCTGGAACACCGTCCCCAGCTGGCGGCGCATCTGCGGCACCTTCCAGTTGGAGAGGCGCGCGAGGTCCTTGCCCAGGACGTGCACCTGACCGTGGCTGCACCGCTCCTCGCGGAGGATCAGCCGCAGGAAGGTGGACTTTCCGGAGCCGGAGGACCCCACGAGGAACACGAACTCGCCCTTCTCCACTTCCAGGGACACATCCCTGAGTGCGGGGCGGGTCTGCTTGGGGTAGACCTTGGAGACGTTGTCGAATCGGATCACGGATGCACCACGGGTAGCCGGGGGTAGATGAGCGTGACCATACGCGACCCGGGTGGGCGATCGCAGGCACAGGACGGGTTACGCCGGGCTTGTGCGCTTTGTGCCGGCCCTCTCCTGCCCCTGGGGGCGACCCCCGCGCACCGGTCGGGTGAACCTGGCACAGTAGAGAAGGGAACGTTCCGGGACCGACGGACGTTCTCCTCATGGAACCGTTGGGCTAGGAGGGCGAGCGCATGACGTACGACCGGCTGGTGTGCGCGAACTGCGCGGCGCCCGTGAGCGAGGGCCGGTGCCCAGTGTGCCGCGCGAACCGCGAGCGGCTGCAGCAGGAGAACTTCTTGGCGGGGCTGAACCCCGTGGCGCTGATCGCGCTGATCGCGGCGCTGATCGCCGCCGTGGCGCTGCTGGCGCACCAGACCGCCTAGGGCGGCCCCCGAGACCGAGTCGGGCCCGGAGCGTGAGTGACGCTCCGGGCCCTTCGTCGTACACCGCGCACACGGTCCGTGCGCGTACGGCTACCGTCAGGCAGCCGCTCCGCCGCGGCCGCCCATCAGGCGGGGCAGCACCCGGAAGCCGATGCCGCCGGCGATCATGGTGGCCGCGCCGACCACCAGGAACGCGGTCTGGCCCGCACCGGTCTCGGCGAGCTGCGCGCCCTGCGCCGAGGTGTTGGACGAGGTGGCCGAACCGGTGTCGGTGAGGGCCGAGGAGCCCTCCTCCTGGGCGGAGGTGCCGGAGCCGCCGTCGGGGTCGGTGTTGCTGTTGCCGCCGCCGTTGCTGCCGGTGCCGCCGCCGTGGGTGGGCGTGGAGGTCACGGGGTCGCTGGGGTCCGTCGGGTCACCGGTGGGCTCGGCCGGGTCGGACGGGGGCTCGGAGGTCGGCGGGGCCGGAGTCGTCGGGTCCGGCGGCAGCTCGGTGGGCGGAGTGGTGGTCGGCGGCTCGGAGGTCGGCGGGGCCGGCGGGTCGTCGTCCGTGCCGGTGTTGACGTTCACGCCGACACCGCTGCCGTCCACGCTCGCGGTGAGGTCCAGCGCGGAAGCGGCACCCGCGGCGGTCAGCGACGCTCCGGCCGCGATCACGACACCGGCGGCTATCCGCGCGGCGCGGATCCGCGTCTTCTTGGTCATAAGGTTGCTACCCCCAGTAGCTCATCGTCGTCGAGGCGGCGCTCGGGGGCCGTGATCGACGGGGGTGGCAGGCTTGCGCGTTCCCCCGGTTCACATGCGCCCCAGAGATACGCATGCCACGCTTCACCCTTCCCACTTTTCACAGCAACGTCAAGGCCGTTGCGCGCGCAATGTCCAGTTGCACGTCTTTTACTGGGAGTTGGAACCTGTGAGTGTGATGTAAAACCCAGACAAACGACAACTGCCGCCCGGTGGACGGCAGTTGTCGTGTCGACAAAGCGACGGGGGGAGTTACTTCTCCTGCTGCTTGCGCCAGCGAATTCCGGCCTCGAGGAACCCGTCGATCTCACCGTTGAAAACGGCTTCCGGGTTGCCGACCTCGTACTCCGTGCGCAGGTCCTTGACCATCTGGTACGGGTGCAGCACGTACGACCGCATCTGGTTGCCCCAGGAGTTGCCGCCGTCGCCCTTGAGGGCGTCCATCTTGGCCTGCTCCTCCTGCCGGCGCCGCTCCAGCAGCTTGGCCTGCAGGACGTTCATCGCGGTGGCCTTGTTCTGGATCTGCGACCGCTCGTTCTGGCAGGAGACGACGATGCCGGTGGGCAGGTGGGTGATGCGCACCGCGGAGTCGGTGGTGTTCACGCCCTGGCCGCCGGGGCCGGAGGAGCGGTACACGTCGATGCGCAGCTCGCTCTCGTCGATCTCGACGTGGTCGGACTGCTCGACGACCGGAAGGACCTCGACGCCCGCGAAGGAGGTCTGGCGGCGCCCCTGGTTGTCGAAGGGCGAGATGCGCACCAGCCGGTGCGTGCCCTGCTCGACGGAGAGGGTCCCGTAGGCGTAGGGCACGTGCACGGCGAGGGTGGTCGACTTGATGCCGGCCTCCTCCGCGTACGAGGTCTCGATGAGCTCGGTCTTGTAGCCCTTCTGCTCCGCCCAGCGCAGGTACATCCGCTGCAGCTTCTCCGCGAAGTCGGCGGCGTCGACGCCGCCGGCCTCGGCGCGGATGTTGACGAGCGCCTCACGGGAGTCGTACTCGCCGCTGAGGAGCGTGCGGACCTCCATCTCGTCCAGCGCCTTCTTGACGGCGGCGAGCTCGGACTCGGCCTCGGCGCGGGTGTCCGGGTCGTCCTCCTCCTCGGCCATCTCGAACAGCACGGCGAGATCGTCGATCCGGCCGCGCAGCGCGTCCGCCTTCCTGACCTCGGCCTGGAGGTGGGACAGCTTGCTGGTGATCTTCTGCGCCTCGTCCGGGTTGTCCCACAGGGACGGCGCGGCCGCCTGCTCCTCGAGCACGGCGATGTCTGCCCTCAGCTTGTCGAGGTCCAGAACGGCCTCGATCGACTCCATGGTCGAGGAGAGGGACTTGAGCTCTTCGGATACATCGACGACTGCCACGCCTCCAGCCTAACGGCTATGGCAACCGACGTTCGCCGTGCCGCGGGCCCGTCCGGTGACCAGCGCTTTCGCCGGTCCCACGGCGAGGCGGGCGAAAGCCAGGGTCCGCATCAGCGGCGGAGGGACGAGTCGGTCGTCCTCGCACACGACGGCCCGCGCCGCCGCGACCAGCCTCCTGCCGGGCCCGCGGCCGATGGTCCGGCTGCTCATGGTGATCCTCGCGTTCGCCGGGCTCAGGGCGAGGCGGGCGCCGAATGCCTCGTGTCCTGCGGTGACGCCCCGGCGTCGTCCCCCGACGTCGCGAGCCAGGTGCCCACGCCGGCCGCGGCCGCCAGCACCACCGCCGCCACCCCCAGCACCAGCCGCCGACGCCGTGTCACGGCCCGGTGCCGCGCCGACCCGGGCCGCGGCGCCCCCGCCGCCCGCGGCACCCGCGCCGTGCCCCGCGCACCGCCCGCCAGCTCGTCCGGCCCCGGCACCCGCATCGACGTGTGGGTGTCCCGGTTGGAGTCCGCCGGCTTCGCGCCCGGCACCAGTGGCACCGCGCCCCGCCGCCGCACCGGCTCCCCCGCCGGCACGGTCTGCGCCTCCTCGGCCTCCTCCGCCGGCTCCACGTCCGGCTCGTCCACGTCCAGCGGCGGCATCCCCGCGACCAGGGGCAGCAGCTCCCGCAGCCGTACGCCCAGCTCGGAGGCGCGCAGCCGGGAGGCGGGGGCCTTGGCCAGACACTGGACGAGGAGCTGCCACAGCTCGTCGGGGATACCGGGCAGGGGCGCCACCGTCTCCGTCACATGCCGCCGGAGCACGGCTCCCGGATGGCCGCCCCCGAACGGTGTGAAGCCGGCCAGGAGCTCGTACAGCACGGTCGCGAGGGCGTAGATGTCCACCGCGGCGCGCGGCGGGAGCCCCTCCACGATCTCCGGCGCCAGGTAGTCGGGGGTGCCGATGATCTTCGTGGCCCGGGTGCGGCGCGGCGAGTCGATCAGCTTGGCCACGCCGAAGTCCGTCAGCAGCGCCGGGTGCGCGCCGCCGGGGCCGAGCGGGCCCTGCATGTCCAGGAGGATGTTCTCCGGCTTGACGTCCCGGTGCACGACCCCGGCCGCGTGGGCGGCGGCGAGCCCGTCGGCCACGTCCGCGACGATCGCCACCGCCGCCTCCGGCGCGAGCCGCCGGTCGCGGTCGAGGCGGGTGCGCAGGTCGGTGCCGCGCACGAGGTCCATGACGAGCGCCAGGTCGTTGCCGTCGACGACGAGGTCACGGACGGAGACGACGTTCGGATGCTCCAGGCCCAGCAGCGCCGTGCGCTCCTGCACGAAGCGGCCGACGAGTTCCTGGTCGGACGCGAGATCCTCGCGCAGCAGCTTGATGGCGACGGGCCCCTCCGGACCCTCGCCCAGCCACACCGTGCCGGCGCTGCCCCGCCCCAGGATCTGGTTGGCGGTGTACCGGCTGCCGATCTTCCGTCCCAAGACTGCTCCTACTGACGCGTGTTGTCGCCAAAGCTACGCGTCAAAGGGGCTGGCCTTCACCGTGGAGACGGAAATCACCCGCCAGATGTCGACAAATCACCAAGCCAACGGTCGCGGCGGTCAGTTGCCGCCGCCACCGCTTCCGGACGAACCGCCCAGATCGCCGATCCAGCCGCTGACGTTGTCGTACCAGTGCTTGAGCTCCGAGAAGTAGCCCCGGCCCGTGCCGATCCAGTCCTGCAGCGGGGTCAGCTCCCACACCAGCCAGCCCGCGACGAACAGGATGACGACCATGAACAGGCAGCCCTTGAGGCAGCCGAGCCCGGGGATCTTCATCCGGTTGGGGCTGGGCTGACGCGGCTGCCGGGGCTCGCGGACCGGCCGCTGCGGCTCGGGCGCGGGCGCGTACCGCTGCGGCTGCTGGTGCTGCGGCGGCGCGTACTGCTGGGGCTGTTGCTGCTGCGGGTAGCCGTACGCCTGCTGACCGCGCGGGGCGCGCTGCGGCGGGCGCTGCTGCTGGGGGCGCGGCGGCGGCTGCTGCGGGCGGGCGACCTGGCGCTGCGGGCGGCGGCGCAGCGGGTCCTCGTTCGGGTCGAGGTACTGCACCTGCGTCTGCTCGTTGCGGTCGCGGGCGGCGCGCAGCTGGGTCTGCCAGGGGTGCGGCTGCTCGGGCTGCTGCCCCGGCTGTCCCGGAGGCACGGGCGGCATGACGGCGGTCGGGTCCGCGGCCCCGGTGTTCGGGAGTACGGCGGTGGGGTCCGCGGCGCCGACGGGGCCGGGGCGTCCGGTGGTCGGCAGGACGTTGGTCGCGGCGTTCGGGTCGTAGGCGCCCGCGCCGTGCGGCAGTACCTGGGTGGGGTCGGCGGAGCCGGGGACGGCGGCGGGCTGCGGGTCGGGGGCGAGCAGGGCGCCCACGCCCTCGGCCGCGGCGATCTGCGCGGAGTTCGCGTGCACGCCGACGCCCTCGGCGACCACGCGCAGGGCCCGGGCGAGGTTCTCGGCGCTGGGCCGGTCGTCCGGGTTCTTGCGCAGACAGCGCTCGATGACCGTCCACAGCGGGTCCGGGACGGTGGAGGGGCGGCGCGGCTCGGCGCTCAGGTGCTGGTGCAGGACCTCGAGCGCCGACTGGCCGGAGAACGGGGGACGGCCCGTGACCAGCTCGTACAGCAGGATCCCGGCGCCGTAGATGTCGACCGCGGAGGTCTGCGGGCGGCCCTCGGCGGACTCCGGCGCGACGTACGCGGGCGTGCCGACGAACTCGTGGGTGCGGGTCAGGCCCGGGGAGTCGGCCAGGCGCGCGATGCCGAAGTCGGTGAGCATCGGGTGCATCTGGCCGCCGTTCTGCGCGAGCAGCACGTTGGCGGGCTTCAGGTCGCGGTGGACGACGCCGTCGGCGTGGCTGGCGGCGAGCGCGTCGGCGATCTGGGCGGTGAGCAGGGCGGCGCCGACCGGGCTGAAGGGGCCGCTCTCGCGCAGGTAGCGGTGCAGGTCGGGGCCGTCGACGAGATCCATCACGAGGGCCAGCAGATCGCCCTCGACGACCAGGTCGCGCACCCGGACGATGTTGGGATGGGTCAGCCGCAGCAGGACGGACCGCTCGCGGAGGAACCGCATCACGATGTCCGGGTCGCTCGCCAGCTCCTCCTTGAGGACCTTGATCGCGACCGTCTCGCCGGGCTGGCCGGCCACGGCGGCCTCGGCCCCCGCGGTCTCCCGCTGGCGGGCTCGCCAGACGGTCCCGGTGGCGCCGCGTCCGAGCGGCTCCTCCAGGAGGTACTTGCTGCCTACCGGCCGCACGTCATGCGCTCCCTGTCGCTTGCCTGCTGTTCCGACCCACTGTAGTGCCGCCACGCCGGGCGGCATCCTGTCCGCTTTCCGTGCCTCTTCCGTTGTCTCTTCCGGTGCCACTTACGTACCGGTTCCCGTCCCCGTTCGAAGGAAAGACGCTCGACCCGGTCGGCCGGTTGCCGCGGTCCGGACGTGACCGATCTCAACTGATCACCCGCGCACCACTGGTCAGGCACTTTTGGGGGCAGAGCTGACCAATCAAGATCACTTGGGACCGGGGCATGGGCGTGTTGTCAGTGGCAGGTGCGAGGATGCCTTCCGTACTGGCCGACGTGCTCGTGTGGGGTGGGGCTCGTGTGGGGTGGGGGGCGGGAGCGTCCGACGGATCTCCCCGAGTCCGCGCCCGCGCCGCGCCCGCGCAGAAGGGATCGCTGACGGCGATGCAGATCCGGCTGACCGTCGTGGACCCGCTGGGCCCGCCCGACCGGGCGCGGGGCCGCGCCGCGAGCTGCGACGTGCTGGTCACCGCACCGGCCGGCACCGCCCTGGCGGCGGTCGCCTCCGCGCTGGCCTCGGCGGTCTCCGGGGACGCCTCCGCGGCCGGCTCCGTCGTGCTGTACGCCGACGGGGAACGGCTCGACGACCGGCGCTGCACGCTGGGCGAGCCCCCGCTGATCGACGGCGCGGTGCTGGCGCTGGGCGCGCCCGCCGAGCCCGAGCCGCACCCCGAGCTGGACGAGGCCCCGACCCAGCTGCACGTGGTCGCGGGCCCGGACGCGGGCGGTGTCCACCTGCTGCACGGCGGCGAGATCCGCATCGGCCGCTCCGCCGACGCCGACGTCCCGCTCGACGACCCGGACGTCTCCCGCGTCCACTGCGCCGTGACGGTGGCCGCCGACGGCCGCGTCTCGGTCGCCGACCTCGGCTCCACCAACGGCACGACCCTGAACGGCGGCCGGGTGAGCACCCGCCCGGTGCGCTTCACCCCGGGCGCGCTGCTGCGGATCGGCGAGTCGGCCCTGCGGCTGGCACCGGCGGGCGGACCGGGCGCCCGGGTACCCACGACACCGGACGGCGAGGGCTGCGTACGGGTTCCCTCCGGGGGCGCCGCGGACGGCACGGGCCGGGCGGCCGGGGGCGCCGCGTTGGGCTTGGGCGGTTCGGCACCGGGCGGCGGTGCGGGCGGCGTGGGCGGGGCGCCTGCTGTGCCGCACGCACGCGTGGCGGACGGGGGCGGCACGGCCACTCCGTCGCGCGGTGTACGCGCGGGGACCGGTGAGCCCGTCGTGGTCCCGGGCCAGGGCGGGGCACCGCGGATCGAGAAGACGGTCACGGGTGCGGGCGACGGCCACGCGGCGGAGTACGGCACAGCGGGGCCGTACGGCACGGGGGACACGCATGCGGGTCGGCTCGGGGCGCTCGAGTCGGACCCCGGTGCCACCACGCACGGCCCGGCCAGTGACGGCGGACCGTCCGGGACGCGCCCGCGAGGTGGCGCCGACGAGCCGTCGGGCACCGGCACGCGTCCGCTCGAAGGCGCCGACGCACACTCCCGCGCCGAAAGCGGCTCCTTCATCGACGGCACCACCCCCGCGACCGC
Source organism: Streptomyces sp. NPDC006476 (assembly GCF_040612015.1). Classification (NCBI taxonomy): domain Bacteria; kingdom Bacillati; phylum Actinomycetota; class Actinomycetes; order Kitasatosporales; family Streptomycetaceae; genus Streptomyces; species Streptomyces sp. NPDC006476. The sequence continues at coordinate 143,739 of NZ_JBEXPK010000015.1, forward strand.
CCGTCGCAAGGGCACTCCCCTGCGGGGCACCGACATTCCGCAGGGGGTGCGCAAGCGCGGGGGGCTGTCGGCGTGGGCCCGGCGGCTGGCCGGAAGCCGTGCGGAGCAGGCGATACCCGAGCAGGCGTACGACGAGGACAGCGCGCCCCCCGTCACCTCCGACGGGCCCGTCCCGGTCGCCGTCGGCCCCCAGGCTCCGGAGACCTGGCCGGACCCGGCGGCCCTGCTGCTGACGGCGCTCGGGCCGGGGCCCCGGCTGTGGGAGCGCGGCCCCGCCCACCCCGAGGCGCTCACGGTGCGGCTCGGCACGGCGGACCGGGCCGCGCCCGACGGCTCCGGGCTGCTGCCCGCCGTACCGGTGACGGCGGATCTGCGCGAGGTCGGCGCCCTGGGCCTGGCCGGCCCCCGCAACCGCCTCTCGGGGCTGGCCCGCGCGGTGGTGGCCCAGCTCGCCGCGCTGCACTCCCCGCAGACCCTGGAGATCGTCCTGATCAGCGCGGACCGCGCGCGGCCCCTGGAGGAGCGCACCGCCGAGTGGTCCTGGCTGGGCTGGCTCCCCCATCTCCGTCCCGGCCACGGCCAGGACTGCCGCCTTCTTCTCGCCTACGACCGCGAACAGGCCACGGCCCGCACCGACGAACTCCTGCGCCGACTGGAGGACCAGCTCGCGGAGGCGGGCCCGGCCCCGCTGCGTCCGTCCCGGCAGGAACCCCTCCGCCGGCCCTCCTGGGCGCGGACCGACGACGAGGACGGCGCCGCCTTCGCCGGGCCGTACACCGTGCTCGTGGTGGACGGCGACCCCGGAGGCGCCACGGTGCGCGAGGCGGTGGCACGGCTCGCCCTGCGCGGCCCCGAGGCCGGCATCCACGTCGTCTGTCTCGCCGAGACGGCACCCGCGTCGCCCGCGTCCCCGGTCACCGACACGTACGAGGCGGCCTGCGCGGTCGCCCCGACGTTCCGTGCCTGCGGAGCGGTGGCCCTGCTCAGCGGCGACGTGGCGACGGCACTGCGGCTGATGCGGGTCGCCAGGAGCGGGGCGGCGACGGGGAACGGGACGGGCGAGGCGGCCACGGCCGCTTCCGCGGGAGCACGCACCGGCTCGACGACCTCCGCAGACCGTCTCATCACCGCCGACGCCGCCACCGGCGCAGGCGCAGGGTCCGCCACCTCGGCGGCCTCCGGCTCAGGCGCAGGCTCCGCAGCCCCCGCTCCCGGCGTCGGCACGGCGGCCTCCAGCCACGGCACGAGCAGCGCCACCTCAGCCCCCGGCCACGACAACGGCACCGGCACCACCGCCTCATCCCCCGGCGCAGGCGCGGGTACCGGTTCCGCCGCTGCCGTCGGTGTGGGCAGTCCCCGCACCTCCCCGAGCACGGTCGCGACACCCCCGCACTCCCCCGAACCGACCCCCGTCCGCCCCTCCCACGCCGGCCCCATATCCCCCGGCACCGTCGCCGCCGTCGACGCCGTCTCGCTTGCCTGGGCCGAGCGGTTCGCGCGGGCGCTGGCGCCGCTGCGGCCGGACGGTTCCGGGGTCGAGCGGGACACGCGCGTGTCCGTGCCGCTGCCCCAGTCGGCGCGGCTGCTGGACGAGTTGGGGCTGGCGAGGGCCACCCCGGCGTCCCTGATGGCGCGCTGGGCCGACGCGGCGGACGACCCGCACGCGCTCGGCGGACGGGCCTGGGCCGTGCTCGGCGCCGGGCCGCGCGGCCCGGTCTCGGTGGACCTCGCGGCCGACGGACCGCACCTGCTGATCGAGGGCCCCGCGGCCAGCGGCCGCACCGAGCTGCTGCGGGCCGTCGTCGCGTCGCTGGCCGCCGCCGAACGCCCGGACCGGCTCGGCGTCGTCCTGATCGACGGTCAGTCCGACGGCCTGCGGGTGTGCACCGACCTCCCGCATGTGACGACCCACCTGACCGCCAACGATCCCGTCCGCATGCGGGAGTTCGCCCAGTCGCTGAGCGCGGAGCTGAAGCGCCGGGCGGAGCTGCTCGGCCGTTCCGACTTCGCCGAGTGGCACACGGGCCGCGAGCTGTCGGGCCGCATGGTGGCCCAGCGCGGCACGCCGTCCCGCGGCGCGGCGCCCGGCGGCACCGGCGCGGCCGACCTCGACACCCCGCCCAGCGCGACGATGCGGCTGCGCCCCGGCGCGGCCCGCCGGCAGACGGAGGCCGCGCCCCCGCTGCCCCGTCTCGTCGTGGTCGTGGACGACCTGGACGCCCTGGTCTCCCCCGCCCTCGGCTCCCCGGGCCGCCCCGCCGCGGGCTCGGTGATACGCGCCCTGGAGGCGGTGGCGAGGGAGGGCGAGCGGCTCGGCGTCCATCTGGTCGCCGCGGCCGGACCCGGCGGCCGTACCGCGGAGTCGGAGCCGGCCCGCCGGGCCACCCTGCGCGTCACCCTCGAAGCCCCGGACTCGGGCCCGGACGACCCCGCCCCCGGGCGCGGCCGGCTGACCTGGTCCGACGGGCGCGCGCTCCCCTTCCAGGGCGGCCGGGTCACGGGTCGTATCCCCCGCACGGCGACCCTGCGCCCCACGGTCGTCCCGCTTGACTGGCCCCGCATGGGCGACCCCCCGACCCGCCGCCCCGTACGGGAACTGGGCAACGGCCCGACGGACCTGGCCCTCCTCGCCAGCGCGCTGGAGCGGGCGGCCCGGGAGGTCTCGGCGACGGAGGTCCCCTCGCTCCTGTGACCCGTTCGGTCCGTCCGGGGCGTGTCCGCGCGCCCGCCTGACACCTGGTCACGAGGCGGTCACGATCCCCCGGTTGACACATCACGTGGTCTTGCCGCCCTCAACCCCGCGGCGTAGACCAGATCGCACGGGACAGCGCTCGACGTTCGACGACGAACGAAGAACGGGGCAATGATGCGCAGTACGAGCACCAGGAACCGGAAACGCAGGACCGTCGCGGTCACGGCCGCCCTCCTCGCGGCAGCGCTCTCGCTCGCCGCCTGCGGAGGCAGCGACGACAAGAGCAGCGGCTCGGGCGGCAGTTCGCCGAGCGCGAGCGGCGGTGGCAGCGGCCTGAAACTCCCCAAGCTCAACGGCCAGACACTGGAGGTCGCCGCCGTCTGGACCGGTGCCGAGCAGGACAACTTCATGAAGGTCATGGACGAGTTCAAGAAGCGCACCGGCGCCAAGATCGACTTCGTGCCGACGGGCAACAACACGTCCACCTTCCTCGGTACGAAGATCCAGGGCGGCCAGCCGCCGGACGTCGCGTTCCTGCCCCAGGTCGGCGTGTTGCACCAGTTCGCGGACAAGGGGTGGCTCAAGCCGCTCGGCGCGGACGCGAAGGCCCAGTTGACGAAGAACTTCTCCAAGGGCTGGGTCGACCTCGGCGCCTGGAAGGGCACCCAGTACGGCGTCTACGCGAAGGCCGCCAACAAGTCGCTGGTCTGGTACAACACCAAGGCCTTCGACGCGGCCGGCCTCAAGGACACCCCGAAGACCTGGAAGGACTTCCTGACCACCGCGCAGACGTTGTCGGACGCCGGCTCCCCGGCGGTGTCGATCGGCGGCGCGGACGGCTGGACGCTCACCGACTGGTTCGAGAACGTCTATCTCTCGCAGGCGGGTCCGGAGAAGTACGACCAGCTGGCCGCCCACAAGATCAAGTGGACGGATCCCTCGGTCAAGGACGCCCTGACCACGCTCGCCCAGCTGTGGGGCAAGAACGACCTGATCGCGGGCGGCACCAAGGGCGCGCTGAACACGGAGTTCCCGAAGTCGGTCACGCAGACCTTCTCCGGCGACACCCCGGCCGCGATGGTCTTCGAGGGCGACTTCGTCGCGGCGAACATCAACGGCGACACCAAGGCGAAGCTGGGCACGGACGCGAAGGTGTTCCCGTTCCCGGCGGTCGGCTCGCAGGCCCCCGTGGTCAGCGGCGGCGACGTGGCGGTGGCGCTGAAGGGCGGTGAGGGCGCGCAGGCCCTGCTGACGTTCCTGTCGTCGACGGACGCGGCGCAGATCTGGGCGGCACAGGGCGGCATCCTCTCCCCCAACAAGGAGATGGACATGTCCAGTTACAAGGACGCCATCACCAAGCAGATCGCCCAGCAGCTGCTCGCCGCCGGTGACAGCTTCCGCTTCGACATGTCCGACCAGGCCCCGGCGGCGTTCGGCGGCACGGCCGGCATCGGCGAGTGGAAGGACCTGCAGGACTTCCTGCGCAACCCGAAGGACGTCGCGGGCGCCCAGCAGAAGCTTGAGGCCGACGCCGCCAAGGCGTACGGCGCCGGCTGACGGTCGGGCCATGACGTCTGTGGCGAAAGCGACGGGGGGCGCCGGCGCACTGCCGACGCCCGCCGCCCAACCGCGCAAGAGCGTCACGGGGACACGGCTGTGGGTGGCGGTGCTGTTCCTGCTGCCCGCGTTCGTGCTGCTCGGTGCGCTCGTGGTCTACCCCATCGGGTATTCGGTCTGGCGCAGTCTCTACGACGCCGGCGGCTCGGGCTTCGTCGGGCTGAAGAACTACGGCGACATCTTCAGCGACAGCCGCACCCTGACCGCCGTACGCAACACGGCGATCTGGGTGGCGGTCGCTCCGGCCGTCGTCACCGCGCTCGGGCTGATCTTCGCGGTGATGACCGAACGGGTGCGCTGGGGAACGGCGTTCAAGCTGATCATCTTCATGCCGATGGCGATCTCGATGCTCGCGGCCGGGATCATCTTCCGTCTCGTCTACGAGCAGGACCCCAACCTGGGCGCGGCGAACGCGGTCGCGAAGTCGATCCACGACACGTTCGTGTCGTCGTCGGTCTATCCCGACGCCCGGCCGAACGCGACGGCGAGCGATCTGAAGCCGTCCGGCGGCGGCTCGTTCACCTCGACCGGGACGGTGCACGCGGGCACCCCGGTGATGCTGCCGCTGGTCGGCATCGCACCCAACCGGCTCCCCGGCAACCCGGAGAACGCCAAGGCGGCGAGCGGCAGCGGGATCACCGGCACCGTCTGGCTGGACTTCAAGCTGGGCGGCGGCGGCACGAAGGGCAAGGTCGACCCGGGTGAGAAGGCGCTGAAGGGCGTCAAGGTGGAGGCCGTGAAGGGCGGCAAGGTGGTCGCCTCCGCCAAGAGCGGCGCGGACGGCACCTTCACCCTGCCGGCGAAGGCCGAGGGGGCCCAAGTGCGGCTGCCCGCCTCGAACTTCTCCGCGCCCTACAGCGGCATCGACTGGCTCGGCCCGACGCTGGTGACGCCGGCGATCATCGGCGCGTACGTGTGGATGTGGGCGGGCTTCGCGATGGTGCTGATCGCGGCGGGCCTCGCCGGCGTCGACCGCAACCTGCTGGAGGCGGCCCGGGTCGACGGGGCCAACGAGTGGCAGGTGTTCCGGCGGGTGACGGTGCCGCTGCTCGCGCCGGTCCTGGTCGTCGTCCTCGTCACGCTGATGATCAACGTGATGAAGATCTTCGACCTGGTCTACATCATCGCCCCGCAGCCCAGTCAGGACGACGCCAACGTCCTTGCCCTGCAGCTGTTCCTGTCGTCGTTCGGCGGTGGCGGCAACGAGGGCGTCGGCAGCGCGATCGGCGTCATCCTGCTGCTGCTCGTGCTGCCCGTGATGTGGGTCAACATCCGGCGTCTGCGAAGGGAGAAGCAACGGTGACCGCCCTCGATTCGACCGTGCGCGCCAAGCGCTCCTTCGCCGCGCGGGTGGCGAGCGGCGCCGCGGGCGGGGTGCTGCGGGTCTTTTTGATCGTGGTCGCCGTGTTCTGGCTGGTGCCCACCTTCGGGCTGCTGGTGTCCTCGTTCCGCGACCCGACCGACATCGCCACCTCGGGCTGGTGGAAGGTGTTCACCGCGCCCAGCCAGCTGACCGCCAAGAGCTACCAGTCGCTGCTGGAGAAGGACGCGATCACGCACGCGCTGTTCAACACCGTGTGGATCACCGTCCCGGCGACGCTGCTGGTCGTGCTGCTGGGCGCGATGGCCGGATACGCGTTCGCCTGGATGGACTTCAAGGGCCGCGACTGGTGGTTCCTGGTCGTGGTCGCGCTGCTCGTGGTGCCCGTCCAGGTGGCGCTGATCCCGCTCGCCGACCTCTTCGGCAAGATCGGGATCTTCGGCGACATCATCGGCGTGGTCCTCTTCCACGTCGGCTTCGGACTGCCGTTCGCCATCTTCCTGTTGCGCAACTTCTTCGCGGAGATCCCCCGTGAACTCCTGGAAGCGGCACGGCTGGACGGCGCCGGCGAGACCCGGCTGTTCCTCACCGTCGTCCTCCCGCTGGGCGCCCCGGCGATCGCCTCGCTGGGCATCTTCCAGTTCCTGTGGGTGTGGAACGACATGCTGGTCGCGCTGGTCTTCTCCAGCTCGGAGTCGCAGCCGCTGACCGTCGCGCTCCAGCAGCAGGTACGGCAGTTCGGCAACAACATCGACGTGCTGGCACCCGGCGCGTTCATCTCGATGGTGATCCCGCTGGTGGTGTTCTTCGCGTTCCAGCGGCAGTTCGTCTCCGGGGTCATGGCGGGCGCCGTCAAGTAGCCCCCGAGGCAACCGAAACGGGGGACACCGTTCACCTGGTGTCCCCCGTATGCCGTAGGAAACCGTAACCAAATCACTCCATCGGCCGTTTCCGGGCAAGGTCCTACCGCCCGCTGCGACCCATGGATGTCCCCTTGCCCAGGTTCAGTGTCATCGTCCCCGCGTACAAGGTTCAGGCGTATCTGCACGCATGCCTGGAGTCGGTGCTGTCGCAGTCGTGTGCGGATCTGGAGCTGATCGCCGTCGACGACTGCTCGCCGGACGGATCGGGCGCGATCATCGACGAGTTCGCGGCGCGCGACCCGCGGGTGCGGCCCGTGCACCTGGCGGAGAACCAGGGACTCGGCCGCGCCCGCAACGCCGGTCTGGCGCAGGCCTGCGGCGACTACCTGGTCTTCCTCGACGGCGACGACACCCTCACCCCGCACGCCCTGCGGATGATCGCCGACCGGCTGAAGGAGACGGGCGAGCCGGACGTCCTGGTGTACGACTACGCGCGCACGTTCTGCACCGGCGAGACGGTCCGCAACCAGGCCGCGGCGCAGCTCACCGAGGAGGGCCCGGCGCCCTTCCGGCTGGAGGACCGCCCCGGCCTGCTGAACGTGCTGATGGTGGCCTGGAACAAGGCGTACCGGCGGGAGTTCGTCGAGCGCGAGGCCCTCGCCTTCCCGCCGGGCTACTACGAGGACACCCCGTGGACGTTCCCGGCCCTGATGGCGGCGGGCTCGCTGGCGACCCTGGACCGGGTGTGCGTGCACTACCGCCAGCGCCGGCAGGGCAGCATTCTCGGCACCACGAGCCGCAGCCACTTCGACGTCTTCGAGCAGTACGACCGGGTCTTCGCGTACGTCGACGGGCGCCCCGAACTCGACCGCTGGCGACCGGTGTTGTTCCGCCGCATGGTCGACCACCTGGCCGTCGTCTTCACCCGCCCGGGCCGGCTGCCGCGCGGGGCCCGCGCCGAGTTCCTGCGCAGGGCCCGCGCCCACTACCGCCGTCACCGCGTCCCCGGCGCCCGTCTCACCCCGCGCCACACCCTGATCCGCTGGGGTCTGCACCGCACGTACCGCACCCTGCGGGCGGCCTCCGCGCTGCACCGCACCGCGCTCAAGCGCACCACGCGCCTGCTCAGGTCCCTGCGGACGACGGCCCTGCGCGTCCACTACCGCGTCCAGCGGTGTCTGCCGGTGCGCGCCGACCGCGCCGTGTTCACCGCGTCCGACGGCCGTGGCGGCACCCCGGGCGCCCTGGAGGAGGCGTTCCGTGCCGTCGTCCCGCACATCCGCACCACCTGGCTCGACGCCCCGGACACGGCCGCCCACTGGACGGCCCTGGCCCGCTCCAAGTACCTCGTCGCCGACACCGCCCTCGACCCCCGCCTGGTCAAGCGCCCCGGCCAGATCCTGGTCCGGGCCCACCAGGGCACCCCGCTCGGCCACATGGGCCTCGACCTCCAGGAACGCCCGGCCGCAGCGCGGGACATGGACTTCGGGCGGCTCCTCGACGACGTCGACACCTGGGACCACGTGCTGTCCGCCAACCGCCACTCCACCCTCACCTGGGAACGCGTCTTCCCGGGCGCCTACACCACCCTGGAACTCGGCTCGCCGCGCAACGATGTGTTCCAGAAGGCGACTTCGGCGGACGTGACCCGGCTGCGCGAGTCCCTGGGCATCCCCGCGGACTCGGTCGCGCTGCTGTACGCCCCCGCCCCCCGCGACTACCGCCGCACCCAGCGCTCCCCCCTCGACCTGGACCGCGTCCTGCGCCGCCTGGGCCCCCGCCACGTCGTCCTGGCCCGCACCCCCGGACCCGTCCCGCCGAACGACCGGATCATCGACGTCACCGGCCATCCGAGCGTCGAGTCCCTCTGCCTCGCCTCGGACGCCCTGGTCACCGACTACGCGCCCCTGATGTTCGACTACGCCAACCTCGACCGCCCGATCGTGCTCCACCTCGACGACTGGGAGGCGTACGAGGCGGCCCGCGGCACCTATGTCGACCTGCGCGCCTTCCCGCCGGGCGCGGTCGCCCGCAGCGAGGACGAGCTGATCGACATCTTCGTCACCGGCCACTGGCGCGGCTCCCGCTCCGCCCAGCTGCGCTCCGCCTTCCGCGAACGTTTCTGCCCGTACGACGACGGACGCGCCGCCGAGCGGGTCGTACGCCAGGTCGTCCTGGGCGAGCGGGGACTGCCGCCGGTGATCCCCCTCCACCAGCGCCACCCGGTGCCCTCGGCGGCAGCGGGCCCGGCGCGCTCCCCGCAGGCCACCGTGCCGCAGCCCGCCGGTTCCCTGACCGCCACCGACAGCCTCTGAACACCGTTCTCGCACCGGGGAGTTCCATGCCCTCCAGCCCGTCACGGCCCACCCCGAGCCGGCCGTCCACCTGGCGCCCGGCGGGACGCCCCGGACGCTGACGCACCCCACGACCATCGAGAGAAAGAGCAGAATGCCCCGCTTCAGCATCATCGTCCCCTCCCATGGCGTGGCAGGCCGCCTGTCCCAGGCGCTGGACTCGGTCCTCGCGCAGTCCCATGGCGACTTCGAGCTGATCCCGGTCTGCGACGGTCCCGACGCGCCCGCGGAGCAGCTCGTCGCCGGGTACGCCGAGCGGGACTCCCGGGTGACCCCGGTGCACTCGCCGCCGGCGGATGGTCTGGCCGGGGCGCGCAACACCGGGATGCGGGCGGCGACCGGCGCGTATCTGCTGTTCCTCGACGGCGACGACACCCTCGTCCCGGGCGCGCTGGCGGCGCTGGACGCACGGCTGACGGAGACCGGCGACGTGGACGTCCTGTACGCCGAGCACGAGCGGGTGCCGTGGTGGGAGGGCGAGCCGACCAACCCGGCCGCGCTGCTGCTGCCGCCGAAGACCCCGGCGGGCGCCTTCTCCCCCGACCAGGTCCCCCAGCTGACCGGCGTCCAGCTCCCGGCGTGGACCGCGGCCTACCGCAGGTCCTTCCTCACCGAGCACCGACTCGTCTTCCCCGACAGCCACTACACCGACGTCGGCTTCGGCGCCCTGGTGGCGCTGCGGGCCGAGAAGGCGGCGGTGCTGCGCGAGGTCGTCGTACGGCATCTGGTGCGCCGGCAGGGCAGCCGGCTGAGCCTGCCGGGCCCGCACCACGCGCAACTCCTCGACCAGGTCGAGCTGGTACTCACGCGCGCGACCGAACTGGGGCTGCACGAGGAGCGGTTGGTGCCGTTGTTCGACCACCTCTTCGCCACCGTCCTGAAGACGGCCGCCCATCCGCGCCGGCTCACCTCCGGCCGCCGCGCCTTCTTCCGCCGCGCGGGCAGGCTCTACCGCCGCCACCGCCCGGCCGGCTTCCGTCCCCCGGGCGGGAGTCTCGGCGTCCAGCACCGGCTGCTGGCGAGCGGGGCGTACACCGCCTTCTGCGCCCTGCGCGGCGTCAACCGGTCGGCCACGCGTGCCGCGGAGGCCCTGCCCCGCCCCCGCGGCCTGCGCACCCGGCTCCGCTACGCCCGCGCCCTGCGCCGCCCCCTCGATCCCGGCCTCGCGGTGTACTGCGCCTACTGGGGCCGCGGCTACGCCTGCAACCCGGCCGCGATCCACGCCAAGGCCCGCGAACTCGCCCCGCACATCCGGGCGGTGTTCCTCGTCGAGCCGGACCAGGCGCACACCGTGCCGCAGGACGTCGAGTACGCGGTCATCGGCAGCGCGCGGTACTGGGACGTCCTCGCCCGCGCCAAGTACCTGGTCAACAACGCCAACTTCGCGGACGCCGTCGTCAAACGCCCCGGCAGTGTGCACCTGTCGACCCAGCACGGCACCCCGCTGAAGAAGATGGGCGTCGACCAGGCGACGTACCCCGTGGTGGCCGCCGCCACCGGCAGCTTCACCAAGCTGCTGGAACGGGTGGACCGCTGGGACTACAACCTCACCTCCAACCGCCACTCCACCCAGATGTGGGAGCGGGCCTTCCCGGCCGCGCACGAGACGCTGGAGTACGGCTATCCGCGCAACGACGTCTACTACACGGCCACCGCGGACGACGTGGCCCGCGTCCGGCGGGAGCTGGGGGTCCCCGACGGCAGCACGGCGGTCCTGTACGCGCCCACGCACCGGGACCACCACACCGGTTTCGAGACCGGCCTGGATCTGGAGGCCTTCTGCGAGCAGGCCGGTGAGGACGTCGTCGTCCTGCTGCGCGCCCACTACTTCTACGACCGGGGCCAGGCCCACAGCACCGGCCGGATCATCGACGTGACCGCGCACCGCTCCTCCGAGGACGTGTGCCTGGCCGCGGACGCGCTGATCACCGACTACTCCTCGATCATGTTCGACTACGCCAACCTGGACCGCCCGATCGTCGTGTACGCGGACGACTGGGACGTCTACCGGGAGACCCGGGGCGTCTACTTCGACCTGATGGAGCACCCGCCGGGCCCGGTGGCCCGTACCCCGGAGGAGCTGGCGGCCGTCTTCCGCGACGGCTCCTGGGCGGGGGCGGAGTCCGCCGCCGCGCGGGCCGCCTTCCGGGAGCGGTTCTGCCAGTTCGACGACGGGCGGGCCGCCGAGCGGGTGGTGCGCCGGGTGCTGCTGGGCGAGCCGCCGGAGGCGATCCCGCCCGTGATCCCGCTCGCCGAACGGACCCCGGCCCCGGCCCCCGCCCTCGTGAGGAGCTGACACCCGTGCCCCGCTTCAGCATCATCGTCCCCGTCTTCAAGGTGCAGGGCTACCTGCGTGAGTGCATCGACTCGGTGCTCGGACAGTCGTGCCCCGACCTCGAGGTGATCGCCGTCGACGACCGCTCGCCCGACGGCTGCGGCGCGATCCTCGACGAGTACGCGGCCCGCGACGAGCGGGTACGGGTCCTGCACCTGCCCGAGAACGTCGGCCTGGGCCGGGCCCGCAACGCCGGCCTCGCGCAGGCCCGCGGGGACTACGTCCTCTTCCTCGACAGTGACGACTTCTACACCCCGGGCCTGCTGGCCGCCGTCGCCGACCGGCTCAGGAGCGCCGAGGACCCGGACATCCTGGTCTTCGACCACGTCCGCACGCACTGGTGGGGGCGGGGCGGCCCCAGCGACTCCTCCGGTCTGCTGGCCCGCGCCGGCCAGGACGTCTTCGACCTGCGCACCAGCCCGGAGTACGTCCATCTGTTCCTGGTCGCCTGGAACAAGGCGTACCGGCGGGACTTCTTCCAGGGGCACGGCCTCCAGTACGCGCCGGGTCTGTACGAGGACGCGCCGGTCACCTACCGCTCGATGGTGCTGGCCGAGCGCATCGCGTGCCTGAACCGGATCGGTGTCGAGTACCGGCAGCGGCGGCAGGGGGCGATCACCAGGACGCCGGGGCGCCGGCACTTCGACATCTTCCCGCAGTACGAGGGCCTGTTCGCGTTCCTTCAGGAGCGCGAGGACCTCGCCTGGGCCCGGCCCCTGCTCTTCGAACGGGCCCTGGACCACATGCTGTTCGTGATCGCCCGCGAGGATCGGGTCACCCCCGCCGACCGCGCCGCCTTCCACCGCGAGATGCGCGCCTTCCACCGCCGCCACCGCCCCGAGGGCTTCGTCCCGCCGGCCGGTCCGCGCGGCACGGAGATGCGCCTGCTGGCGAGGACGCCGTACGCCTCGTACGCGGCCCTGAGCGGTGTGCGGGGTGTGCGCAGGATCGCCGGGGCGGGCAAACGGCGTGCCGCGCAGCGGCTGTCGGCCGCCGCCCAACGCGCCTGGTACACCGCCGGGTCGAGGCTTCCGCTCGATCCGCGTCTCGTCGTGTACTCCTCCTCCCATCACGCGGGCGTGAACGGTGATCCGGCCGCGATCCACGCCAAGGCCCGGGAGATCGCACCGGAGCTGCGCGGGGTGTGGGTGGTGCGCGAGGACGCGCTGGACACGGTGCCCGACGGAGTGGAGTACGTGGTGCCGGGCTCGCGGCGCTATCACTCGGTGATGGCGCGGGCGACGTACTGGGTGAACAACGTCAACTGGCCCGGCGCGCTGGTCAAACGGCCCGGCCAGGTCCACATCCAGACCCACCAGGGCACCCCGCTCAAGTTCATGGGCGCCGACCTGCTGGACAAGCCCGGCGCCCGGCACGGCTTCAGCGTGCCGAGGATGCTGCACCGCGCCGACCGCTGGGACCTCAGCCTGGTCGCCAACCGGCACTCCGAGTTGGTGTGGGAGCGGGCGTACCCCTGCCACTTCACCTCGGCCCGGACGGGCAGCCCGCGCAACGACGTGCTGGTCACCGGTGACGCGGCGCGGGCCGCGGCCGTCCGCGCACGGCTCGGCATCCCCGCCGACCACACCGTCGTGCTCTACGCCCCCACCCGCCGCGACTACTGCCGGGGCGGCCACGTCGACCGCGTCGACCTGGCCCGTTTCGCCGCGGACCTCGGCGCGGGCCACACCCTCGTCGTCCGTCTGCACCCGACCCTGGCGACCGGCACGGCACGCGGGCTCGGTCTGGCCGATCTGCACGGGCGGGGCGTGCTCGTCGACGCGACGGACGAACCGCACGTCGAGGATCTGATGCTGGCCTCGGACGCGCTGGTCACCGACTACTCGGCCCTGATGTTCGACTACGCCAACCTGGACCGGCCGATCGTGGTCCACGCCGACGACTGGGGCGCGTACGCGGCGAGCCGGGGCGCCTACTTCGACATCACCCCCGAGTCGCCGGGCCATGTCTCCCGTTCCTACCGGGAGTTGGCGTGGCTGTTCGCGTCCGGCGCCTGGAAGGACGAGGAGTCGGCGGCACTGCGGGCCGGGTTCCGGGAGCGGTTTTGCGAGTACGACGACGGGCGGGCCGCCGAGCGGGTCGTACGGACGCTGATCCTCGGCGAGCGGATGTCCGCGCCGGGCGCGTCCCCCGCCATCCCCGCACCCGCCGCCGGCCGGGCTCCCTCGCTGAGGTGACGGCCCCGGAGCCGCCCGGGCATGCGACAGCGCGGACGCCGGTGCAGGGGCGTCCGCGCTGTCTGCCGGGGGGTGGCGTCTGCTGCGCCTACGGCGCTTACTCGATGACGAGGTCGACCTCGATGTTGCCCCGGGTGGCGTTGGAGTAGGGGCAGACCTGGTGGGCGGTCTCGACGAGCTTGCGGCCGGTCTCCTGGTCCACGGTGTCCGGCAGCTCCACGCGCAGCGTCACCTTCAGGCCGAAGCCCTCGCCCTGCTTGCCTATGCCGACCTCGGCGGTGACGGCGGCGTCGCTGACGTCCACCTTGGCCTGGCGGCCGACGAGACCGAGGGCGCTGCCGAAGCAGGCGGCGTAACCGGCGGCGAACAGCTGCTCGGGGTTGGTGCCCTCACCGTTGCCGCCCAGCTCCACCGGCGGCGCCAGCTTCACGTCGATCTTGCCGTCGTTCGTGAAGGCCCGGCCGTCGCGGCCGTGGGTGGCGGTGGCGACTGCGGTGTAGAGCGCGTCCATGGGAAACCATCCCTCTCAAGTCGTTCGTGGTCCGGCGGCTCTTCCGCGGCCGCCGCACGACGACAAGTAGAGCACACAATTCAATTGTGCACAACTGAATGACGGGCAAGAGCTATCCTGGAGGCATGAGTACGACGCCCACCACCGACTGGCTCCGCCTGGACCAGCAGATCTGCTTCTCCCTGAACGCCGCGTCGCGCGCCTTCGGCGGCGTCTACCGCGTGGTCCTCAAGGACCTCGGGCTCACCTATCCGCAGTACCTGGTGATGCTCGTGCTGTGGGAGCACGGTGACCTGCCGGTCAAGAAGCTCGGCGAACACTTGCGCCTCGACTCCGGCACGCTCTCCCCGCTGCTGAAGCGGCTGGAGGCGGCGGGTCTCGTCCGCCGTGAACGCAGCGCCCGCGACGAACGCTCGGTGGAGGTACGGCTCACCGAGGAGGGCACGGCGATGCGCGAGCGTGCCCTTCAGGTGCCGCGCCGGATCGCCACCGCGACGGGCTTCGACGTCGACGAGATCCGCGCGCTGCGGGCCCGTCTGGACGACCTCACGACCGCGCTGGACGCGGCCGTGGCGGAGGAGATGGGAGGAGGCCGGTAGGAGCCGCGAGCCCGTTCATCGGCGCGAGCCGGGTCGCCCGCGTCCGGCGGAGGTACAGCCGGAGGGTCACTCGGCCGCTGCGGTACTGCCACCGGGGCATGAACTGCCCCTCCAGAGCGGCGAGTTTGGCCCGCTCGACCGGACTGCGCGGAGGGGGCCGCCGCGCCCCCAGCACCCGCCCGTCCCCGACGACCCACACCCGGTCGACCCCGGCCAGCCGCGCCGACAGCTCGCGCACCCCGACCTCCTCGCCGCTCAACGTCCCCGACCGCGCTCCCGACTCCTTCAACGCGATGTCCCGGGCCTTGCCGAACCCGCCCGGATAGGCCGACTCCGCGATCCGCCAGAACGCCGGCACGAACAGCACGGGGTCGCCGGGCCGGATGTCACGGGCGGCGAGCCCGGTGACGGCGGCGAGGTTCTCGGGCCGGTGCGCGGGGGAACGGTCGTGGCGGTAGAGGGGGAGGTCGTGGACGGCGACGAGCCCGACGGCGAGGACGCCGGCGAGGGTGAGGAGGGGGCGGCGGGACAGGGGGCGGCGAAGGACGGGTCGGGGGTGGGGGTGGGGATGGTCCGGCTGCGGGTCACGGTGGTCGGCGAGCAGAACCCCCGCCGGTGAGCTGATCCTGGACTGTCCGTCATCAGCGGGCACTGCTCGGGGCCCGCGCACGCCCCCAGCGAACGAGACGTGACGACCGAGCAGTCGACGCAAGCCGTCACGGTCGTTCCGCTCGGCGGAAGCGGTCTCCTCGCCCAAGTGCCCCCGTGCATGGGGAAGGTTGGGCACGCCTCGCCCCGGCCCCATTCCGGCAAGGGCGCCGGCCAGCCACTCACCCCCCGCCGCCACCAGCAACGGCGCCCCCGCGAACGCGTACAGCACATACCGTTCGTGATACAGCGGCTGCACCTGAGAGGCCGTCATCAGCAGGGTCGGCGGGAGTACCAGCAGCGGAACCGCCACCCGCGCGACCCGGCGCACCCGTACCGCCCCGGCCACCGCGAGCAGCACGCACATCCGGAACACCATCCCCGTGGGACCGGCCGCGACCGCTCTCACGAGGGCCTCGGCCTTCTCCCAGTCCGGCGCCACGAGCCACCCCACCTGCCCGGCCTGCCCGTGGGACAGCCACACCAGCGGCGCCAGAACGACCGTCACCACCCCCACCGCGCGCCCCCACCCCGTCCACACCCGCCCCGGCGCCCGCGCCAGCAGCAACGTCACGGCGTGCGCGCAGACGACCAGCACCGCCAGTTCGTGCAGCACACAGGTGACGGCGAGGACTCCGCCGTAGCCGGCCCAGACCCGCCCCGCCCGCCCCGACCGGCCGAGTCCCGTCACCAGCAGCAGCGTCGCCCCGATGACACCGGCCGAGACGATCGCGTACGACCGCCCTTCCTGCGCGTAGTGGCCGATCAGCGGGGTGACGGCGTAGAGCAGGCCGGACCACAGGCCCACGCGCGGACCGGCCAGCCGCATGCCCAGCGCACCCACCAGCCCCGCGCTCACCGCCGCCCCGCACACCGACGGCAGCCGCAGCGCGACCTCGTCGGGCCGGACGGCGAGGACGACGTGCAGGACGAGGTAGTAGAGCCCGTGCACCGCGTCCACCGAATGGAGCATCCGCCAGATCTGCGGCACCGTACGCCGGCCGACCAGGAAGGTGGCCGCCTCGTCGCCCCACATGCCGCCCCGGTCGAGCCGCCACAGCCCGATCCCGAGCATCACGGCCACGGGCACCGCCACGGCCAGGACCTCGGGACGTGCCAGTCGGCGCGCCGTGTTCTTACCGTCCACTCGCCTGATGTTGGGCTGTTGGCGAGCTCTTACCGACGATTGACGGTGTATTAGCACGTCCACTCCATTCGCCCGGCTTACGATCCGCCGTGATGAACGCGGAGCCGACCTCAAAGACACGACGTCCTCTTCTCGCCCTCGCGGGCGGCTGGCTCGCCACCCGCGCCGCGATGCTGTGGCTGCTCGCGCTGGGCGGCCTGCCGCTGCTCGGGCACGGCTCGGTCGCCCGGGAGGTGTGGCGGCTGTACCACCACTGGTACGGCGTCCTGGCGCACGGCAGCTTCCCCGTGCACGACCCGCTCTGGCAGTACCCGCCGGGTGCCGGCGCGGTCCTGCTCTCGCCCGCGCTGCTGCCGGGCCTGACGTACTTCGAGGCGTTCGTCGCGCTCACCCTCGTCTGCGACGCGGCGATCACCGTGGCGCTGGCCGTCGCGGGCGCGCGCGGCCACCGCAGCCTCCTCGGCGCGGCGGTGTGGGTGGCCGGCCTGCCCCTCCTGCTGCAGACGCCGCTCGCGCGCTACGACGTCCAGGTGACCGCCCTCGCGGTGGTCTCCCTGCTGGCGTTGCCGCGCTCCACGCGCGCGTGCGGGGCGTTCGCGGCGCTGGGCGCCCTGGTGAAGGTGTGGCCGGCGCTGGTGCTGCTGGGCACGCCGAGGGGCCGTATGACGCGCTCGGCGTGGGCGTGGGCCCTCGCCACCGGGACCGTCGCCCTGGGCGTGCTGGCGGCCCTGTTCGCCAACCCCTTCGGCTTCCTGCGCGAGCAGGGCGGCCGGGGTGTGCAGATCGAGTCGCTGGGCGGCACGGTGCTCTCCTTCGCCGTGCACGCCGGCTGGCCGGGGAAGGTGCGCTACCAGTACGGCGCGATGGAGTTCACCGGCCCCTACGTCCGCACGGTCGCCCACATCTCCCTGGCGCTCACCGCGGTGGCCTTCGCGCTGCTGCTGCTGTGGCGGCTGCGGGCCCGGCGCTGGACCCCGGCCACGCCCTACGACGCGGCGCTGAGCGCGGTGCTGCTGTTCACCGTCACCAGCCGGGTGATCAGCCCGCAGTACATGATCTGGCTGGTGGGTCTGGCCGCCGTCTGCCTGACCTCACGGCACACCGTGCAGCGGCCGGTCGCCGCGCTGATCCTGGCGGCGACCGCGGTCAGCGCCGTCGAGTTCCCGGTCCTGTACAACCAGGTCATGGCCTGCACCTGGACGGGCTGCGCCCTGATGCTCGTACGCAACGGCCTGCTCGCGGCGGCCGCCGTGCTGTCCTTCGTCCGGCTGTGGCGCTCCACCGCGCCCGCGCCGCCCCTCCCTGGCGCGCCCCGCCGCTCCCCCGACGCCCGCGGAGCCACCCAGGCCGTCCCGGCGTGACCCGTGGCCTGCTTCACTGATACCGGACGCGCACCAGCACGCACGCCTCGACCGAAAGAGGGGACGGCCCGCACATGACCTGGCTGATCACCGGCGGCGCCGGTTACATCGGGGCGCACGTCGTGCGCGCGATGACCGGGGCGGGCGAGCGGACGGTCGTGTACGACGACCTGTCGACGGGCCTCGGGGAACGGGTGCCGGACGGGGTGCCGCTGGTGGTGGGGTCGACGCTGGACGGCGAG
Source organism: Streptomyces sp. NPDC006476 (assembly GCF_040612015.1). Lineage (NCBI taxonomy): Bacteria > Bacillati > Actinomycetota > Actinomycetes > Kitasatosporales > Streptomycetaceae > Streptomyces > Streptomyces sp. NPDC006476. The sequence continues at coordinate 161,627 of NZ_JBEXPK010000015.1, forward strand.
CGGGTCGCGCGCGCCCTCGCGGACCACCGAATCACCGGGGTGGTCCATCTGGCGGCGAAGAAGCAGGTGGGCGAGTCGGTGGAACTGCCCCTGCACTACTACCGGGAGAACGTCGAGGGCCTGCGCGTCCTCCTGGAGGCCGTCACGGCCGCCGGTGTCCCCTCTTTCGTGTTCTCCTCTTCAGCCGCGGTGTACGGAATGCCGGACGTGGAGCTGGTGACGGAGGAGACGCCGTGCGTGCCGATGTCGCCGTACGGCGAGACGAAGCTGGCGGGCGAGTGGCTGGTCCGGGCCACGGGCCGCGCGACGGGCCTGTCCACCGCGTCCCTGCGCTACTTCAACGTGGCGGGCGCGGCCACCCCGGAACTCGCCGACACCGGCGTCTTCAACCTCATCCCCATGGTCTTCGAGAAGCTGACCGAGAACGCGCCGCCGCGCATCTTCGGCGACGACTACCCGACCCCCGACGGCACCTGCGTACGCGACTACATCCACGTGGTGGACCTGGCCGAGGCTCATGTGGCGGCGGCCCGCGCCCTGCAGGCCTCCCCCGGACGCGACCTCACCCTCAACATCGGCCGCGGCGAGGGCGTCTCCGTCCGCGAGATGATCGACCGCATCAACGCCGTCACCGGCCACGACCGCCCCCCGACGGTCACCCAGCGCCGCCCCGGCGACCCGCCCCGCGTCGTCGCCTCCGCCGACCGAGCCACCACAGAACTCGCCTGGAAGGCCAAACACGACGTCCAGGCCATGATCACGTCGGCGTGGCAGGGCTGGATACGACTGCATCCGGAGGCGACGCGCCACTGACCCCGGCCGGGCTGAGGAGGGGTGGCATCGGCTCGGGTTACCGGTGGTTCAGGTACGCCAGCACCGCCAGTACCCGGCGGTGGCCGCTGTCGCTCGGGGGCATGCCCAGTTTCAGGAAGACGTTGCCGATGTGTTTGTGGACGGCGCGTTCCGTGACGACCAGGGTCTTGGCGATGGTGGCGTTGTCGTGGCCCTCGGCCATCAGGGCCAGGACCTCGCGTTCGCGCGGGGTGAGGGAGTCGAGGGGGGAGTCCTTGCGACGGGTGAGGAGTTCGGTGACGACCTCGGGGTCGAGGGCCGTACCCCCGGCCGCGACCCGCTCCAGCGCGTCGAGGAACTCGTCCACCCGGCCGACCCGGTCCTTGAGCAGATAACCGAGCCCGCTCGCCCCGCTGGTGAGCAGTTCCGCGGCGTACGACTCCTCGACGTACTGGGAGAGCACCAGGACGGGAAGTCCGGGAAGCTCGGCCCGTGCCTCCAGCGCGGCGCGCAGCCCCTCGTCCCGGAAGGCGGGCGGCATACGGACGTCCAGTACGGCCGCGTCGGGCCGGTGCTCCAGCAGCGCGGGCAGGATCTCCGGGCCGGTGGTGGCGACCGCCACGACCTCGTGCCCCGCGGAGGTCAGCAACAGGACGAGCCCCTCCCGCAGCAGGGCGTTGTCCTCGGCGATCACGACTCTCACGGCAGTTCCGCCTCAACTCCGGTCACCGCGCGCGGCGACGGCTTCCGGCCACCGGCGACCGGGCCATCGCAGCTTACTCACAGCGCCTTGATCGCCTCGGCGGTGGCCCGGGCGAGCGCCCCGAGGTAGCCCCTGGGCAGCTTCGGGCTGCGGATCACCACCGAACGCCAGTACAGCGGTCCGGAGATCAGGTCGAGCGCCAGCTCGTCGTCGAAGCCGGCGCGGATCTCGCCGCGTTGCTCCGCCGCCACGAGGATCTTGCTGGCCACGCTCTCCTGCCCGTCCCGCAGCGCCTTCTGCACGGCCTCGGCCATGTCGGGGTTGCGCGCCGCCTCCGCCTGCAGGTCGGGCAGGATCTGCGAGGCCACGGGGTGCCGCAGGGCGCGCGAGGTCACCTCGTACAGCATCCGCAGATCGCCCTCCAGGGAGCCCGTGTCCGGGGCCGGCAGGCCCTGCACCGCGAGCGCGGAGACGATGTCGAGCACCAGGTGCAGCTTGGAGCGCCAGCGGCGGTAGACCGCGGTCTTGCCGACGCCCGCCCGGCGCGCGATCCCCTCGATGGACATCCGCGCGTAGCCGACGGACGCGAGCTCCTCGAAGACGGCCGCCCGGATGGCGTCCGTGACGTCCTCACGGAGTACGGCCGCCCCCGCCGGGGTCCGGCGGCGCGGACGCGTCTGGGGCTCCTCGGCGTTCGTCGTCATGCGGACCAGCATAGGGCGTTGCGACGATACGGTCCCGTCCCCACGCAGAACGTCACTACGACACGGTCCCGGCCTCACGCACGACGTCACGACGGAACGGTCCCGTCCCACCGGACCATGCCCGCGTCCCACCGGTCCATGCCCGCGTCCCACCGGTCCATGCCTGCGGCCCGCCCGGGGCCCGCCCGCGCGAGATGCGTCACAACGAAACGGTAACGGCCCCACGGGGGTCGTCACGACGATACGGTTGCGTCCCGACGGAGTCCGTGACGACGAAACGGTTGCGTTCCGACGCCGAAACGGCCTACGCTCACGTTGCGACGATACGGTCCCGTTCCGACGTAAGAAAACGTGAAGAGACGCGTAAGGAAACGCCGGGCAACGTGACCGGCCGGCCGACGGGCCGGACGCCGCACCCCCCTCCCCCCGAGTGAAAGCAGCGGATGTGAGCCAGGTCCTCGACACACCGCCCCCGACGCCGGTCCCGGCCGACGACGACCTCGCGGCCCTCGCCGCCCGCCACGGCCTCTCGGTCAGCGGCGCCCGTCCCTCCCTGCCGGAGTACGTCCGGCAGCTGTGGGCCCGACGCCACTTCATCACCGCCTTCGCCACCGCCAAGCTCACCGCCCAGTACAGCCAGGCGAAGCTCGGCCAGATCTGGCAGGTGATGACCCCGCTGCTGAACGCGGCGGTGTACTACTTCATCTTCGGCGTGCTCCTCGGCACCAAGCGCCATGTGCCGGACTACATCCCGTTCCTCGTCACCGGCGTCTTCATCTGGACGTTCACACAGAGCTCGATCATGGCCGGCACCCGTGCCATCTCCGGCAACCTCGGCCTGGTGCGGGCGCTGCACTTCCCGCGGGCCGCGCTGCCCATCTCCTTCGCGCTGCAGCAGCTGCAGCAGCTGCTGTTCTCGATGGCCGCCCTGGTCGTCATCCTGCTCTGCTTCGGCGTCCCGATCGCCTTCTCCTGGCTGCTCGCGGTCCCGGCCCTGGTGCTGCAGTTCACCTTCAACACCGGCGTCGCGCTGATCATGGCGCGGATGGGCGCCAAGACCCCCGACATCGCCCAGCTGATGCCGTTCGTCCTGCGCACCTGGATGTACGTCTCCGGCGTGATGTGGAGCATCGACCGGCTGACCAAGGGCGACCACCTGCCCCGCTGGGTGACGCTGGCCCTGGAGACCAACCCGGCGGCCGTCTACATCGACCTCATGCGCTTCGCGCTGATCGACAGTTTCCACGCCGGCCAGCTGCCCCCGCACGTGTGGGCCGCGGCCACCGGCTGGGCCCTGATCGCGGGCGTGGGCGGCTTCGTTTACTTCTGGAAGGCTGAGGAGATGTACGGCCGTGGCTGAGTACACCGACGAGCGCGTCCCCACCGTCGTCTGCGACGGCGTCGACATCATCTACCGGGTCAACGGCACCGGGGCCGGCAAGGGCTCCGCGACCGCCGCCCTCAACCGCATGCTGCGCCGCCAGCAGACCGAGAAGGCGGCCGGCGTGCGCACGGTGCACGCCGTGAAGAACGTGTCCTTCGTCGCGTACAAGGGCGAGGCCGTCGGCCTGATCGGCACCAACGGCTCCGGAAAGTCGACCCTGCTGAAGGCGGTCGCGGGCCTGCTGCCCGTCGAGAACGGCCACATCTACACCAACGGCCAGCCCTCCCTGCTCGGCGTCAACGCCGCCCTGATGGGCGACCTGACCGGCGAGAAGAACGTCTACCTCGGCGGCCTCGCGATGGGCATGTCCCGCGAGGAGGTCAAGGAGCGCTACCAGGACATCGTCGACTTCTCCGGCATCAACGAGAAGGGCGACTTCATCACCCTGCCGATGCGCACCTACTCCTCCGGCATGGGCGCCCGCCTGCGCTTCTCCATCGCGGCCGCCAAGGACCACGACGTCCTCCTCATCGACGAGGCGCTGGCCACAGGCGACCGCTCCTTCCAGAAGCGCTCCGAGGAACGCATCCGCGAACTGCGCCAGCAGGCGGGCACGGTGTTCCTGGTCAGCCACAACAACAAGTCGATCCGCGACACCTGCGAGCGCGTGCTGTGGCTGGAGCGCGGCGAGCTGCGCATGGACGGGCCGACGGAAGAGGTCATGCAGGCCTACGAGGAGTTCACCGGCGGCGCGGACAAGCCGAAGGCCGCCTGAAACACCACCACGAGAGGCGGGGTGCCCCGAGCCGGTCGGCTCCGGGGCACCCCGCTCTCGTACCGCCTGCTACGTGTGCGTGCGCAGCAGGGTGCGCATCGTGCGCATCGCCACCGACAGGTTGGCGAGGTCGAACGTCTCCGAGCTCTGGATCTCCTCCAGGGTCGTGCGCGCCCGGCCCAGGATCGCCGTGTTCTTCTCCTGCCAGGTCTTGAAGCGCTGCTCGGGCGTCGAGCTGCCGTTGCCCACCGCCAACACGTCCGCGGTCAGTGCCGCATGGGCCGCGTAGAGGTCCTCGCGGATGGAGGCGCGGGCCATGGACTGCCAGCGGTCGGCGCGGGGCAGTTCGATGATGCGGTCCATGAGCTGGGTGATGTGCAGCCGGTCGGCGAGGTCGTAGTAGACCTCGGCGACGTCCAGCGGCTTCTTGCCCATGCGGTCGGCGACCGAGACGATGTCGAGCGCCGGGAAGGCGGAGGAGAACCCGGCCACGCGCGTGGCCAGTTCGTCCGGGACGCCGGCGCCGGTCAGCTCGTCGTAGATCTGCTGCCACCACTCGAGATCCGCGCCGCGCAGCAGCTTCGGCAGCTGCTGCCAGACCTGCTCGACGCGCTCGGAGAAGAAGTCGACGGTCTCGGCGATCTGCACCGGCTGCGGCCGGTTGTTGAGCAGCCAGCGCGTGCCGCGCTCCACCAGGCGCCGCGAGTGCAGCCGGATCCGGGTCTGTACGGCGGCCTCGACCTGGTTGTCGAGGGCCTCCACGGCGTCCCACATGGGCGCCGAGCGGAAGATCGCGCGGGCCACGGTCTGCGCCCGGACGATCTCCTCCAGCGACGCCCCGGTCTCCTCGCGCAGACGGTGCAGATACGTCGTACCGCCCGTGTTGACCGTGTCGTTGACCAGGACGGTCGTGACGATCTCGCGGCGCAGCGGGTGGTTGTCCATGTACTGCGGGAACTGCGCGCGCAGCGCCGTCGGGAAGTAGGCGTGCAGCAGACCGCGCAGGTAGGTGTCGTCGGGGAGCGTGGTGTGCAGCAGCTCGTCGGCGACCGTGATCTTCGTGTACGCCAGCAGGACGGCCGTCTCCGGACCGGTCAGGCCCTGGCCCTGGCCCAGCCGCTCGCGGATCTGGCGGTCGGTGGGCAGGAACTCCAGCGCCCGGTCGAGGTGGCCCTCGCGCACCAGGTGCCGCATGAACCGCTGCTGGGCGTGGAGCATGTCCTTGGACTGGGCGAGCGCGTTGGCGATCGCCGTGTTCTGCGCGTAGTTGTTGCGCAGGACCAGCATGCCGACCTCGTCGGTCATCTCCGCGAGGAGCTTGTTGCGCTGCTTGACGGTCATGTCGCCGTCCGCGACCAGGCCGTTGAGCAGGATCTTGATGTTCACCTCGTGGTCGGAGGTGTCCACGCCCGCGCTGTTGTCGATGGCATCGGTGTTGATCTTGCCGCCGTGCAGCGCGAACTCGATCCGGCCGAGCTGGGTCAGGCCCAGGTTGCCGCCCTCGCCGACGACCTTGACGCGCAGGTCGGCGCCGTCGACGCGGATCGGGTCGTTGGCCTTGTCGCCGACGTCGGCGTGCGACTCGGTGCTGGCCTTCACATAGGTGCCGATGCCGCCGTTCCACAGCAGGTCCACCGGCGCCTGCAGGATCGCCTTCATCAGGTCGGCCGGCGTCATCTTGGCGATCTTTTCCTCGATGCCGAGGGCGTCGCGGATGTGCGCGTTGAGCGGGATCGCCTTGGCGGTACGGGGGAACACGCCGCCGCCCGCCGAGATGAGCTCGGTGTTGTAGTCGGCCCAGCTGGAGCGGGGCAGCTCGAAGATGCGGCGGCGCTCGGCGTAGGAGGTGGCCGCGTCAGGGGTGGGGTCGATGAAGATGTGCCGGTGATCGAAGGCTGCGACGAGGCGGATGTGCTCGCTCAGCAGCATGCCGTTGCCGAACACGTCACCGGACATGTCGCCGATGCCGACGACCGTGAAGTCCTCGCTCTGGGTGTCCACGCCCAGCTCGCGGAAGTGCCGCTTGACGGACTCCCAGGCGCCGCGCGCGGTGATGCCCATGCCCTTGTGGTCGTAGCCGGCGCTGCCGCCGGAGGCGAAGGCGTCACCGAGCCAGAAGTTGTACGACTCGGCGACCTCGTTGGCGATGTCCGAGAAGGTCGCGGTGCCCTTGTCGGCGGCGACGACCAGGTAGGTGTCGTCCTCGTCGTGCCGGACGACGTCCTGCGGGGGCACGACCTCGCCCGCGACCATGTTGTCGGTGATGTCGAGCAGCGCCGAGATGAACGTCTTGTAGCTGGCGATGCCCTCGGCCAGCCACGCGTCCCGGTCCGCCGCCGGGTCGGGGAGCTGCTTGGCGACGAAGCCGCCCTTGGCGCCGACCGGCACGATGACGGTGTTCTTCACCATCTGCGCCTTGACCAGGCCGAGGATCTCGGTACGGAAGTCCTCACGCCGGTCGGACCAGCGCAGACCACCGCGGGCGACCTTGCCGAAGCGCAGGTGCACGCCCTCCACGCGCGGGGAGTACACCCAGATCTCGAACGCCGGGCGCGGCGCGGGCAGATCGGGGATCGCCTGCGGGTCGAACTTCATGGAGACGTAGTCGTGCGGCCTGCCGCCCGCGGCCTCCTGGAAGAAGTTCGTGCGCAGGGTCGCCTTGATGACGGTCAGGAACGACCGGAGGATGCGGTCCTCGTCAAGGCTCGCCACCTGGTCGAGGGCCGCGTCGACCTCCTCGAGGAGGGCGTCGACGATCTCGCGTCCCGCGCGCTGGCGGTCCGGCGACATCCGCGCCTCGAACAGGGAGATCAGCAGCCGGGTGGTGTGGACGTTGTTGCGGAGGGTGTCCTCCATGTAGTCCTGCGAGAAGGTGGAGCCCGCCTGCCGCAGGTACTTGGCGTACGCGCGCAGCACCATCGCCTGGCGCCAGGTCAGCCCGGCGCTGAGCACGAGGGCGTTGAAGCCGTCGTTCTCCGCCTTGCCGGTCCAGGTGGCGGCGAAGGCCTCCTGGAACCGTTCGCGTCCGTCGTCGCCGTAGTCGCCGCCGCTCTTCGAGGTGGGCATGCGCAGCCCGAAGTCGTAGATCCAGGCGACGGAACGGTCCGCGCACTTCAGCTCGTACGGCCGCTCGTCCGTGACCTCGACGCCGAGCCGGCTGAGGACCGGCAGGACCGCGGAGAGGGAGACGGCGTCGCCCTTGCGGTAGATCTTGAAGCGGCGCTCCTCGGGGGAGGCGCCCACCGGCTCGTAGAGGCTGAGGGAGAAGTCCTTGCCGTCCTGCTGCTGGGCCTCGCTGAGCTGTTCCAGGTGGACGAGGTCGGCGACCGCGGCACGCGGCGTGTGGTCGGCCTTGTAGCCCTCGGTGAAGGCGTTGTTGTAGCGGCGCAGCAGCTCGGCCGCCCGCTCCTCGCCGAGCTCGGCGGTCAGCGCCTCGGCGAAGGCGTCGGCCCAGGAGCGGGCGGCCTCCACCAGACGCGCCTCGATGCGCTCCTTGTCGGCGTCGGACAGCTCGGGCAGCACGGTGCCCTGCGGGACGCGGACCACGAAGTGCAGCCGGGACAGGATCGACTCGGTGTTCCAGGCCGTGAAGTCGACGCTGATACCGCCCAGTTCCTCCTTGAGGATGTCGATGATCTTCAGGCGGACGCCCGTCGTGTAGCGGTCGCGGGGCAGGTAGACGAGGGCGGAGTAGTAGCGGCCGTACTCGTCCTGGCGCAGGTAGAGCCGAAGACGCCGGCGCTCCTGCAGGTACAGCACGGAGGTGGCGATGGACTCCAGTTCGTCGGCCGGGGTCTGGAAGAGCTCGTCGCGCGGGTACGTCTCCAGGATCTGCAGCAGGTCGCGCCCGTCGTGGCTGTTGGGCGAGAACCCGGCGCGCTCCAGGACCTCGTCCACCTTGCGGCGGATAACCGGAACCCGGCGCACCGATTCGGTGTACGCGGCGGAGGAGAACAGTCCGAGGAAGCGGCGCTCCCCGATCACGTTGCCGTCCGCGTCGAACTTCTTGACGCCGATGTAGTCCAGGTACGACGGCCGGTGCACGGTGGCGCGGCTGTTGGCCTTGGTCAGCACCAGCAGGTTGTGCTCGCGCGCCTTGGCGCGGGCGTCGGCGGGCAGCCGCTCGAAGGACGGGGAGACCGGGTGGCCCTCCTCGCCGGCGTGGTGCGGGTCGGAGCGCAGGATGCCGAGGCCGGTGCCGGGGACGGCGGCCAGGGTGTCGTCGTCGCGCAGCTGGTACTCGCGGTAGCCGAGGAAGGTGAAGTGGTCGGCGGCCAGCCAGCGCAGCAGCTCGCGGGCCTCCTCGATCTCCAGGTCGCGCAGATCGGGGGCGACCGGCTCCTTGGGCAGCTCGTCGGCCATGCGCAGCGCCGCGTCGCGCATCTTGTCCCAGTCCTCGACGGCCTCGCGGACGTCGGACAGCACCCGCAGCAGGTCGACGGTGATCTGCTTCAGGTCGCCGCGGTCGGTCTCGCGGTCGATCTCGACGTGGATCCAGGACTCGAGGTGCGCGTCGTGCGGCAGGTCCCCGCCCGTGTGCGTGGGCAGCACCTCGATGAGCTTGCCGGTGACGTCGCGGCGGACCACGATCTGCGGGTGGATCACGACGTGGATGCCGCGTCCCTGCCGGGTGAGTTCGTTGGTCACGGAGTCGACGAGGAAGGGCATGTCGTCGGTGACGACCTCGACCACGGAGTGGCTGCACGTCCAGCCGTTCTCCTCCACGGTCGGGGTGTGCACCCGCACGCTGGCCGTGCCCTGGGGGCGGTTCTCGGCCAGTCGGTAGTGCGAGAGCGCGGCTCCGAAGACGTCGACCGGGTCCCGGCCGGTGAGGTCCTCCGGGGCGGTGTGCAGGTAGTAGCGCTGGAGGAACGCGAGCACGGACTCCTGGTCCGGGGTCTCCGGGGTGTCGGGTGCGCCCTCGTCCGCCGTCCCGGTCGGTAGGCCCCCGACCGGGCTGTTCTCAGCTACCCGAGCGGCCCTCTCCAGCAGCTCGGCCTTGGCTTCGTCCAGCTTGGTCTGCATTGTCCTCTGGCTCCTGTCGCGCGCCGTTGCGTGACGTAGAAGGAAGTACGGTCTCTTCCCCTGCGGCTCGACGCCACGGCCCGGGTTCTCCGGTCTGCTCCGACGCTATGCCGCAGGGTGAGATGAGCGGGGGGTTATCAGCCATTCTCGACGCGCCCACGGGATGTGACATCGCTCTCCGCGACGCCGGTTTCCGGGGTGTGTACGGCGTCCTGGGGGCCCGTGCGGCCCCGTCCCGCCCGCGAGGACCAGCGACCGCCGCCCGGTCACGGAGATGTTCCGTGCTCGCCGGGCGCAGGGCAGGGGCAGCAGTGCCCCCGCGAGCTATCGCGCTGATCACGCCACCAAGGCTATCGCTCCTTACAGGGCCCCCGTCATGAGCCGTATGTGTACAAAACCAGAGGTGGAAGTTTGACATTCTGCACAGCGACCAAACACCGCGCGCCCCCTTGGCAAGCGCGCCCGACGGAGGCACGTTGCCGACATGACAGCAAAAATCCTCATCGTCACCGGCGACGCGGCGGAGTCCCTGGAGGTCCTCTACCCCTACCAGCGCCTGCGCGAGGAGGGCTACGAGGTCCATGTAGCCGCTCCTTCCCGCAAGACACTGCGCTTCGTCGTCCACGACTTCGAACCCGGCTTCGACACCTACACCGAGAAGCCCGGCTACACCTGGCCCGCCGACCTCGCCTTCGCCGACGTCGAACCCGGCCAGTACGCGGCCCTCGTCATCCCCGGCGGCCGGGCCCCCGAGTACCTGCGCAACGACCCCGAGCTGCGCAAGATCCTCAAGTCCTTCTTCGACGCCGACAAACCGGTCGCCCAGATCTGCCACGGCCCCCTCCTCACCGCCGCGATCGACAGCCTGCGCGGCCGCCGGGTCACGGCGTATCCCGCGCTGGAGCCCGACATGCAGTCCGCCGGAGCGACCTTCCAGGACACCGAGGCGGTCGTCGACGGCACCCTGGTCTCGTCCCGGGCGTGGCCGGACCATCCGGCGTGGATGCGGGAGTTCCTGACGGTGCTGCGGGCCAAGGCGCCGGTGACGTAGCCGCGGTTCTCACGCGGCGAGGCGCTCGGCCTCCACGACCGCCTCCGCCAGCGTGTCCACCACCGGCACGCCGGCCTCCTCCAGGCTGGCCCGGCTGTGCGAACCCCCGGTGTACAGCACGGCCCGGGCTCCCACGTGCCGCGCGGCCACCGCGTCGTCGGCGGCGTCCCCGATGACCACCGTCCGGGCCGGATCCACCGTGGCGAGCGAGGCGAGGTGGCGCACCATGTGCTCCGCCTTGCTGCCGCCGGAGGGTCCGGTGCGGCCGTCGACGCGTATGAAGTGCGCCTCGATCCCGAACCCCCGCACCAGCGGCACGAGATCCTCGTGCCCGTACATGCTCAGGATCGACTGACTGCGTCCCGCCGACCGCCATCCGGCGAGCAGCTCCGTCGCCCCCTCGGTCAGCGCGCACCGGCCGCGGTGCTCGCTGTAGTACCGGTGGAAGGTCACGTCCATGAGCTCCCACTCGGCGTCCGTCGGCAGCCGGCCGAGCAGCCGCTCGTAGAACTTCGGCACCGGAACGCAGTACAGCGTCCGGTACTGCTCGATCGTGATCGGCGCCAGCCCCAGCTCGGCGAACGCCGCGTTCGTCGCCCCGATGATCGCGTCGTTGTCGTGGAACAGCGTCCCGTTCCAGTCCCACACGATGTGCGCCCCTGCGTTCTTCCCCATGCCCAAAACGTACCCGCCGCCACTGACAATCAAGAGAACTGCGGGTCGATCGGGGTGTGCTGGCGGCGGTCGACAGGGGCGTGCCGACGGCGGCCGATCGAGGGTTGCCGACCACGGCCGACCGGGATGCACCGACAGGCCGAACGAGGCACGCGGACCACAGCCCACCGGGATGCACCGACAGGCCGAACGAGGCACGCGGACCACAGCCCACCGGGATGCACCGACAGGCCGAACGAGGCACGCGGACCACAGCCCACC